>JAGQIK010000547.1 GCA_020431405.1 Myxococcales bacterium | reverse complement strand
GTTCGAGAGCGAAGTGTATGTGTTGAGCAAGGACGAGGGCGGTCGTCATACCCCGTTCCTGCGCGGCTACCGTCCGCAGTTTTACTTCCGTACGACCGACGTGACCGGTGCGGTGCAGTTGCCGGAAGGCGTCGAGATGGTTATGCCCGGCGACAACACGACCTTCGAGGTCGAGCTGCTCTCGCCGATCGCCTGCGAGAAGGGCCTGCGCTTCGCTATCCGCGAAGGTGGCCGCACCGTCGGCGCCGGCGTCGTGACCGAGATCCTCGACGAGAAGTAGAGATAAGGTATGCAGACCCCCAAGATTCGCATCCGCCTCAAGGCGTACGATCACCGGCTGCTCGACGCGTCGGCGCGCGAGATCGTCGACACGGCACAGCGTACTGGCGCCAAGGTCGCCGGCCCCGTGCCGCTGCCGACGCGCATCAACAAGTACACGGTGCTGCGTTCGCCGCACGTCGACAAGAAGTCGCGCGAGCAGTTCGAGATCCGTACGCACAAGCGCCTGCTCGACATCCTCGAGCCGACGCAGCAGACCCTCGACGCGCTGATGAAGCTCGACCTGTCGGCCGGCGTGGACGTCGAGATCAAAACGTGAACCGGTACCGCGGAACCCCCGCGGTAGCCGCTAGAGGCTAGTCATGGCATCCGTCGACGTTGTCAATATGCAGGGCGAGAAGGTCGGCTCCATCGAGCTGTCCGACGAGCTGTTCGCAGCGCCCGTCAAAGAGCACCTCCTGTGGGAGGTGGTCGTCGCTCAGCGCGCCGCGCGCCGCCGCGGAACGGCCCACACCAAAGGCCGCTCCGATGTGCAGGGCTCGACGCGCAAGATCTATCGCCAGAAGGGCACCGGCCGCGCGCGCCACGGCAGCATCCGCGCGCCGATCTTCGTTGGTGGTGGCACGGTCTTCGGGCCGCGCAACACCCGCAACTTCGAGAAGAAGGTGCTCAAGAAGGTGCGCCGCGGCGCGCTGATCAGCGCCCTGTCGCTGCGCGCGCGCGACGGCAACCTCGTCGTGCTCGAGGACCTCGCCCTCGGCGAGATCAAGACCAAGCGCGCCATCGCCGTGCTCGGCAACGTCGGCGTGCAGAGCGGTCTGATCGTCGACGACAGCGGCAACACCGACCTGCAGAAGTCGGTGCGCAACCTGGCCACGTCGAAGTACGTCGCGCCCGAGGGGCTCAACGTCTACGACCTGCTGCGCTACCCGAAGCTCGTGCTCACGCGGGCGAGCGTCAAGGCCATCGAGGAGCGTCTGTCATGAGCAAGCAACCGGGCGAGGTCATCAAGCGGCCGCTGCTGACGGAGAAGGGCACTCAGCTGTCCGAGAACCTGCAGCAGGTGCTCTTCGAGGTGTCTCTCGACGCCAACAAGATCGAGATCCGCGACGCCGTCGAGGCGATCTACGACGTGAAGGTCGAGTCGGTCCGCACCCAGGTGGTGCGCGGCAAGCTCAAGCGCCTCGGCCGCAACGTCGGTCGTCGCCCCAAGTGGAAGAAGGCCATTGTGTCGCTCGCAGAGGGCGACATTGATTTCTTTGCCGCCGGCTAGCGGCGGCGGGGGACTTCTTCGCTGCTGGTCTGAGGAATAGAGAATCATGGGAATCAAGCTCTACAAGCCGACTTCTCCGGGCCGCCGCGGCTCGGGTTGCAACGACTTCGACGAGATCTCGGGCTCGAAGAAGCCCGAGAAGGGCCTCCTGCGGGGCAAGAAGCGCTCGGGTGGCCGCAACAGCTACGGCCGCATCACGTCGCGCTTCCGCGGTGGCGGTCACAAGCGCCGCTACCGCGTGGTCGACTTCCGTCGCCACAAGGTCTCGGTGCCGGCCACCGTCGCGGCGATCCAGTACGACCCCAACCGCTCGGCGCACATCGCGCTGCTGCACTACGCTGACGGCGAGAAGGCCTACATCCTCGCGCCGGCGAAGCTCAAGGTTGGCGACGAGGTCGTCTCGAGCCGCAGCGCCGACATCAAGCCGGGCAACTCGCTGCCGCTGCGCAACATCCCGCAGGGCACGGTGATCCACAACGTCGAGCTCAAGATCGGCGGCGGCGCGCAGATGGTGCGCTCGGCCGGTTGCGGCGCGCAGCTTCTGGCCAAAGAGGGTGACTGGGCGCAGGTCCGTCTGCCTTCGGGCGAGGTTCGCCGCGTTCACCTCGATTGCCGCGCGACGGTTGGACAGGTTGGCAACGGCCAGCACTCCAACATCCCGCACGGCAAGGCGGGTCGCACGCGCTGGCTCGGTCGCCGTCCGCACAACCGCGGCGTGACGATGAACCCGGTCGACCACCCGATGGGCGGCGGCGAGGGACGTTCGTCGGGCGGCCGACACCCCTGCAGCCCGTGGGGCCAGCCATCCAAGGGCGCCCGCACGCGCAACAACAAGCGCACCGATCAGATGATCGTTCGCCGACGTGGGAAGAAGGGCTAATGCGTTCACTCAAAAAAGGTCCGTTTGTCGACGACCACCTCATGAAGAAGGTGCTCGAGGCGGATAAGAACAAGTCGAAGCGCGTGATCAAGACCTGGTCGCGCCGCTCGACGGTCACGCCCGAGATGGTCGGCATGACGTTCGCCGTGCACCAGGGCAAGAAGTTCATCCCGGTGTTCGTCACCGAGAACATGGTTGGCCACAAGTTCGGCGAGTTCGCGCCGACGCGGCACTTCACCGGCCACGCCGGCGACCGCAAGGCCAAGAAGGGACGTTAAGCCATGCAGGCGAGCGCCACGCTCAAGTACGAGCGAATCGCCCCGCGCAAAGTGCGTGTGGTGGCTGATCTGATCCGCGGCAAGCGCGTCGACGAGGCGGTGAACATCCTGATGTTCGCCAACAAGGGCGCCGCCGAGGTGCTCAAGAAGGTCCTCATCTCGGCCATCGCCAACGCCGAGGACAAGTCCAGCGGCAGCGTCGACACCGACAATCTCGTCGTCGAGAAGGTCACGGTCGATCAGGGCCCGACGCTCAAGCGTTGGCGCCCGCGCGCCATGGGCCGCGCCACGCGCATCAACAAGAAGACGAGCCACATCAATATCGTCCTCAATGACGAGTTGGATTGATCAGATATGGGTCAGAAAACACATCCCGTCGGCTTCCGCCTTGGCGTCATCCGCACCTGGTCCTCGAAGTGGTACCAGGAGAAGGACTTCGCCAAGTGGCTGCACGAAGACATCAAGCTTAAGACCTTCATCAAGGGCAAGCTGAGCCATGCCGGCGTGAGCGCGATCGAGGTCGAGCGCGCGGCGAGCAAGGCGAAGATCAACATCCACACCGCGCGTCCCGGCATCGTCATCGGTAAGCGCGGCGCGGGTGTCGAGACCCTCAAGAAGGACGTGCAGCGCCTCACGGACAACGAGGTCTTCCTCAACATCCAAGAGGTCCGCAAGGCCGAGGTCAACGCTCAGCTCGTCGCCGAGAGCATCGCCACGCAGCTCGAGCGTCGCGTCGCGTTCCGTCGCGCGATGAAGAAGTCGGTGCAGACGGCGATGAAGTTCGGCGCCAAGGGCATCAAGGTGCACTGCGCTGGCCGTCTCGGCGGCGCCGAGATGTCGCGCCGCGAGTGGTACCGCGAGGGTCGCGTGCCGCTGCACACGCTGCGCGCCGATGTCGAGTACGGCTTCGCCGAGGCGAAGACGACCTACGGCATCATCGGCGTCAAGTGCTGGATCTATAAGGGCGACGTGGCGACCGGCCGCTTCTAGGAATTACGATGCTTTCTCCCAAACGAGTCAAATACCGCAAGGCCATGAAAGGCCGCATGCGCGGCGAGGCCAAAGGCGGCAACCGCGTCGACTTCGGCGATTTCGGTTTGCAGGCGACGTCGTGCGGCTGGCTTACGGCGCGCCAGATCGAGGCGGCCCGTATCGCCATCAACCGTCACGTCAAGCGCGGCGGGCGGCTCTACATCCGCATCTTCCCTGACAAGCCGATCTCGAAGAAGCCTGCCGAGGTCCGCATGGGTAAGGGCAAGGGCAACCCTGAAGAGTGGGTCTGCGTCGTCAAGCCCGGACGCGTGCTGTACGAGATCGAGGGCGTCTCGGAAGAGATCGCTCGCGAGGCGTTCCGCCTGGCGCATCACAAGCTGCCCGTCGGTACGCGAATCATCGGGCGCGAGTCGCTGAGGTAGTTGCCGCGGAAGACCTCTCCGCGGCCCAGGATGAATGAGATGAAAGTTGAAGAGATCCGTCAGCGCACTGACGAGGAACTGACGACGCTGGCGCGCCAGCTGGCGGAGGACCTTTACACCCTCCGCGTGCAGCGCGCGACCAACCAGCTCGAGAACACGAGCTCGCTGCGCATCAAGCGTCGCGATCTCGCCAAGGTCAAAACCGTGCTGCGCGCGCGCCTGATCGGCACCGAGCAGAACGCGTCGGAGTAGAGCCATGAGCGAAGCGCAAACGCAGACGCAGACCGCCCCAGAGACGGGCACGCACGAGCGCGGTAAGCGCCGCGTGCTGCAGGGCGTGATCCGCAGCGACAAGATGGACAAGACCGTCGTGGTCGAGGTCACTCAGCGCGTCAAGCACCGCACGTACGCCAAGTTCGTGCTGCGCAAGACCCGTTACAAGGCCCACGACGAGCGCAACGAGTATCGCACCGGCGACACCGTGCGCATCGTCGAGGACCGCCCCCGAAGCAAAGACAAGCGCTGGCGCGTCCAGCAGCTCGTCGAGCGCCCGAAATAGACACAGGACTAGACCGATGATCCAGATGCAGACCGTCCTCGACGTCGCGGACAACTCGGGTGCCAAGAAGCTGATGTGCATCAAGGTGCTCGGCGGCTCGAAGCGCAAGTACGCGTCGGTCGGCGACATCGTCGTCGTCTCCGTCAAGGAGGCGATGCCGGGGGCGAAGGTCAAAAAGGGCGAGGTGATGCAGGCGGTGATCGTGCGGACGGCCAAGGAGATCCCGAGGCCCGACGGCAGCTACATCCGCTTCGACGTCAACTCGGCCGTCTTGATCAACCAGGCCAAAGAGCCGATCGGAACCCGCATCTTCGGACCGGTCGCTCGCGAGCTGCGCGCGCGCAAGTTCATGAAGATCATCTCGCTCGCGCCAGAGGTGCTGTGATGTCCCATATCCGTAAAGGCGACGAGGTCGTCGTGGTCGCAGGCAAGGACATCGGCCGTCGTGGTCGCGTGCTCGCCGTGCATCCGAAGAAGAACCGCGTGACCGTAGAGAAGGTCAACATCATCAAGAAGCACGTGCGCCCGAGCCAGAAGCACCCGCAGGGCGGCATCATCGAGAAGGAAGGCACGATCAACCTCTCGAACGTGATGCTCTGGGACCCCAAGGCGCAGGCGCCTTGCCGAGTGGGTGTGATGCGGCTCGAGGACGGTCGTAAGGCCCGCGTCTCGAAGAAGACGGGCGAGGTCCTCGACTAAAGGCTTTGCACCAGCGACGACCGCCGGCTACCAACGCGTCGGCGAGCAGCTGGATGGATTGAACGATGGCGAAAGAAACCAAAGAGCAGAAGCAGAAGGCTGCCAAGGCCTCCAAGGACAAAGGCGGCAAGAAGGCCAAGAAGGACAAGGTCGAGGCCTTCGTCAAGCGCGCCGATCCACCGCGACTGCGCACCAAGTATCACGAGGAAGTGCTGCCGGCGCTGATGAAGGAGTTCAACTACTCCACGCCGATGGCCGCGCCGCGCATCCTCAAGATCACGCTCAACGCCGGCCTCGGCGAAGCGATCACCAACCCGAAGCTGCTCGACGCCGCCGCGGCCGAGCTGACCGCCATCGCCGGACAGAAGCCGGTGATCACCAAGGCGCGTCGCTCGATCGCTATCTACAAGCTGCGTCAGGGTATGCGCATCGGCTGCATGGTGACGCTGCGCAAAGACCGCATGTACGAGTTCTTCGATCGGCTAGTGACCTTCGCGCTGCCTCGCACGCGTGACTTCAAGGGCATCTCGCCGCGCTCGTTCGATGGCCGCGGGAACTTCTCGATGGGCATCCGCGAGCAGATCATCTTCCCCGAGATCAACTACGACAAGATCGAGAAGATCATGGGGTTCAACATCACGATCGTTACGAGCGCGCGCACCGACGAAGAGGGCCGGGCGCTACTGCGGCACATGGGAATGCCGTTCCGAAAGTAAGGACAGACATGGCTAAGACATGCGACATGGTCCCCAAGAAGCACCGCTTCCAGGTGCGCCATCGCAACCGCTGCGGTCGCTGCGGTCGCGCTCGGGGATACCTCCGCAAATTCGACCTGTGCCGAATCTGTTTTCGCAACCTCGCGCTGCGCGGTGAAATCCCCGGCGTCGTCAAGTCGAGCTGGTAGGCGAACCGATGAGTATGACCGATCCCATCTCCGATATGCTGACCCGTATCCGCAACGGCATCATGTCGCGCAAAGCGCGCGTCGAGATGCCTTACTCGCGGCTCAAAGGGCGCATCGCCGATATCCTCAAAGAAGAGGGCTTCGTCGCTGACGCTCAGCAGGTCACGCAGGGCAAGCACCCGCAGCTCATGGTCGAGCTCAAGTGGACGCAGGACCACCGTCCTGCCATCGCTGGGCTCAAGCGCATCTCCAAGCCGGGACAGCGCCGCTACGTCGGCAAGCAGTCGATTCCGGTGGTGCGCGGCGGCCAGGGCATCGCGATCCTCACGACCTCCAAAGGCGTGATGAGCGACCGCAAAGCGCGTCGCGAGTCTGTCGGCGGCGAGGTCCTCTGCGAGGTCTGGTAGCCCGTAGAAGTAAGGACGCTCTGTCGCCGCCGAGGTGAGAGAGCAAGGAGCTCAATCATGTCCCGCATTGGAAAGCTCGCCATCGACGTTCCTCCCAAGGTGGAGGTCAAGGTCCAGGGCGGCGAGATCACCGTCAAAGGCCCGAAGGGCACGCTCACGCGCGCCGTCCCGCCGGACGTCGACATTCAGGTCGAGAGCGGCAAGCTTCAGGTCAACCGGCAGAGCGAGTCGCGTCGTGGTCGCGCCATGCACGGTCTGGCGCGCGCGCTGCTGGCCAACATGGTCACCGGCGTCAGCACCGGCTTCACGCGCGTGCTCGAGATCAACGGCGTTGGTTATCGCGCCGACGTCAAAGGGCGCATGCTGAACCTCTCGCTCGGCTACTCGCACCCCATCGAGGTGCTGCTGCCCGAGGGCATCGACGCCAAGGTCGAGAAGAACCAGATCCAGCTCAGCGGCTACGACAAGGAAGCGCTCGGCCAGCTCGCCGCCGTGATCCGCGGTCAGCGGCCCCCCGAGCCCTACAAGGGCAAGGGCATCAAGTACATCGAAGAGCACATCCGTCGCAAGGTCGGCAAGGCCGGAGCGAACTAGGAGTCAGCCATGGCCAAGACGAGACAAGAGGCTCGCGTGAGCCGCAAGAAGGCCATTCGCAAGAAGATGCGTGGCACCGCGGAGCGCCCGCGCCTGACCGTCTTCCGCAGCCTGCGCCACATCAGCGTGCAGGTTGTCAACGATATCGAGAATCGCGTCATCGCGACGGCGACGACCAACAGCAAAGCTTCGGCGGCCGAGGTCGAGGGTCTCAACAAGACCGACGCGGCGAAGAAGGTCGGCGCCAAGATCGCAGCGCTCTGCAAAGAGAAGGGCGTCGAGGCGGTGGTATTCGATCGCAACGGTTTCAAGTACCACGGCCGAGTGCGTGCGCTCGCCGAGGCAGCCCGCGAGGGCGGACTAAGTTTCTAGCGCTCTGTCGCCGTGGGGCGAGAGAACGGGGAGAGATCTACTATCGTGGGCGTTAACTTCGAAGACATCGGCGAGCTGATCGACCGAGTCGTCTACATCAATCGCGTCGCCAAGGTCGTCAAGGGCGGTCGCCGCTTCAGCTTCAGCGCGCTCGTCGTCGTCGGCAACGGCAACGGTTGGGTCGGCGCGGCGTTGGGCAAGGCCAACGAGGTTCCCGAGGCGATCCGCAAGGGCACGGAGAAGGCCAAGAAGGCGATCTTCCGTATCCCGCTCGACGGCACCACGATCCCGCACGAGGCCCTCGGGCACTTTGGTGCTGGCCGCGTGCTGCTGCGTCCCGCGAGCCCTGGTACCGGCGTCATCGCCGGCGGCCCGGTGCGCGCGATGATGGACGTCGCGGGCGTGCAGGACATCCTGACCAAGTGCATCGGCACCAACAACCCGCACAACGTGATCCACGCCACGGTCGACGCACTGCAGCAGCTGCGTAGCCCGCAGCAGGCGGCGGCGCTGCGCGGCGTCGAGGTCGCACGTGTGCAGCGCGTTTCGGCGCGCTAGCACGATCTAGAGGTATGGAGATCTAACGATGGCCCTCAAGCTCAAAGTCACGCAGGTGCGCTCCGGTATCGGCCGCACCGAGCGGCAGAAGCGCACGCTCAAGGGGCTCGGCCTGACGCGCATGGGACGCCCACGCGTCCTCGAAGATTCGCCCGCTATCCGCGGGATGATCGTCAAGGTCCAGCACCTCGTCACCGTCGAGCCAGTCGAATAGCGAATAGTTGTTGGTGCTCTGGCAGACGCCGATGTGTGCTGCTAGGTTACCGGCCGATCAGTAGAGGAATCCCATGGGAACCACCCTCGCGACCTTGGCACCGCCCAAGGGCGCCAAGCACAAGCGCAAACGTAAAGGCCGCGGCCCCGGCAGCGGCAACGGCACGACGGCTGGCAAAGGCCAGAAGGGCCAGAAGAGCCGCAGCGGTGGCAAGACCACCGTCGGCTTCGAAGGTGGCCAGATGCCGCTGCAGCGGCGCGTGCCCAAGCGCGGCTTCAAGAACCCGTTCCGCATCGACTACTACGCGATCAACGTTGGCCGTATCGCCGAGGTCTTCAAGGCCGGCGAGTCGGTGACCCCCGAGACGCTCAGCGACCGCGGTCTGGTGCCGCGCTCGTCGAAGCTGATCAAGATCCTCGGCGAGGGCGATGTGGGTCACGCGCTCGATGTGCAGGCGCATTCGTTCTCGGCGTCGGCGAAGAGCAAGCTCGAGGCTGCCGGCGGCAAGGCCGCGGTCATCGAGACGCGCGTCAAGAACGTCGGTCCGAAGGGATCGAAGCGCTACCAGGCGAAGCCGGGCGACGCGCCCGAGGCGGCCCAGGGCGAGTAGCAGCGGCACGCAACGCAACTGCCAGCCGCGGAGAAGTCGTCCGCGGCAGTAAGGCGCAGCCGCGGATTGGTTTCCGCGGCGACTAGGGGTCAAAGGCTAATGGCCGGTTTTGGCGGCATAACCAAGATACCCGAGCTGCGAAAACGCATCCTCTTCACGTTGGGGATGCTCGCAGTCTACCGGATCCTCGTCTTCGTGACGGTCCCCGGCGTCAACCGGACCGTCATGAAGCAGATCATGGCGCAGGCCTCCGGTTCGTTTCTCGGGCTCTTCAACATGTTCTCGGGCGGCGCGCTCGAGCAGCTGTCGATCATCGCGCTGGGCATCATGCCCTACATCAGCGCGAGCATCATCTTGCAGCTGCTCACCGTGGTCGTCCCCTCCCTCGAACGCCTCAACAAAGAAGGCGAAGCCGGGCGCAAGAAGATCAATCAGTACACGCGCTACGGCACGATCATGCTCAGCATCGTGCAGGGCTACTTCATCGCCGCATGGCTCGAAGGGTCCAACGCGACCTACCGAACCTTCGGCGAGGTGGTCCTCGATCCGGGCTGGTCGTTCCGCCTGATGACCATCCTCACGCTGACCACCGGCACGGCGTTCGTCATGTGGGTCGGCGAGCAGATAACCGAACGCGGCGTCGGCAACGGCATCTCGCTGATCATCTTCGCAGGCATCGTCGCCGACATGCCAGACGGCTTGGTCAAGCTCTACCAGAAGGCCAAGCTCGGCGAGATCGGCGCGCTCAACCTTGCGATCATCGCCTCGGTGGTGATCTTCGTCGTCGCATTCATCATCTTCTTCGAACGCGCACAACGACGCATACCGGTGCAGTACGCCAAGCGTGTGATCGGGCGCAAGGTGATGGGCGGTCAGACCCAGCACCTACCGCTCAAGGTCAACACCGCTGGCGTGATCCCGCCGATCTTCGCCTCGTCGATCCTGATGTTCCCGGCGCAGCTGGCGCAGTTCACCGAGAGCACCTGGATGCGCGCGATCAGCGACGTGCTGCAGCCCGCGACGTGGCAGTACAACACGCTCTACATCGTGCTGATCGTCTTCTTCTGCTACTTCTACACGGCCGTCACCTTCAACCCGGTCGACGTCGCCGACAACCTCAAGAAGAACGGCGGCTTCATCCCAGGCATCCGGCCGGGCAAGAAGACCGCCGAATACATCGACAAGGTCCTGACGCGCATCACGTTCGGCGGCGCGATCTACGTCTCCGCCGTCTGCGTGCTGCCGACGCTGCTCATCGCCCAGTTCAAGGTGCCGTTCTACTTCGGCGGCACGGGCCTGATGATCGTCGTCGGCGTCGCGCTCGACACCGTGCAGCAGATCGAGTCTCACCTCATCACGCGTCACTACGACGGATTTGGCGGACCCAAGGGCCCGCGTATCCGCGGACGTCGCTCGCGCTAGCGACTTGAGAGTTTTGACCGATGGGGATCGTGCTCAAGAGCGACGCGGAGCTCGAGAAGATGTGGGCGGCCAATCAGGTCGTCTGCGACGTTCTCGACGCGCTCGAGGAGACGATCGCACCCGGCGTGACCACGGGGGATCTCGGTCGCATCGCGGCTGAGCTATGCGACAAGGCCGGCGCGACCTCGGCGTTTCTGAACTACGCGCCGCCGCAACACCCGCCGTTTCCGTCGGTGCTGTGCGCTTCGGTTAACGACGTGGTGGTGCACGGCATCCCCAGCGACGAGACGCGGCTCGAGTCGGGCGACATCATCAGCATCGACTTCGGCTGCTCGGTCGACGGCTACTTCGGTGATTCAGCGCGCACCGTGGCGGTGGGCGAGATCTCGGCGCGAGCGCGGCAGCTGCTCGACGTCACGCAGGAGGCGCTCGAGCGCGCGATCGAGCAGTGCGTCGCGGGCAACCGCATGAGCGATCTCTCGGGGGCCATCGAGCGCTACGTCGAGCAGCAGGGCTTCGGTATCGTGCGCGTCTTCGGCGGGCACGGCATCGGCCGCAAGATGCACGAGGACCCGCCGGTGCCCAACTACGTGGCCGGCGGGCGCAACCCGCGCTTCAAGCGCGGCATGGTGCTGGCCATCGAGCCGATGGTCAACGTCGGCAGCGCCGACGTGAAGGTCGACGCGGACCAGTGGACGGTCCGCACCAAGGATGGGCAGCTGTCTGCCCATTTCGAGCACTCGGTGGCGATCCTCGGGGACACGCCGTGGGTGCTGAGCAGACGCGACAGCCGACGCGCCGTCGCGACGGCGTAGTTTGGTAGAGCGCAGTCGGTAGAGCGCAGGCAGTAGACAAGAGGACGACGATGAAGGTACGAGCTTCGGTCCGACGCATGTGTGACAAGTGCAAGATCATCAAGCGCCGCGGCGTGGTGCGCGTGATCTGCGACAACCCTCGTCACAAGCAGCGTCAGGGCTAGAAAATATTGTTGATTTGACGGCTGTCGGCTGTTAGACAGCGACGTTCTGCGCCCTTCGGGTGCGGACGTGTACTTGTGTAACAGCGCGATTTTGTTCGCGGCTTGCGCCGCGCTCAAACTATCAGATCGATTGGAACGCTGACGCGCTCCAATTGCTGCGGACTAGAGGCGAAGAATGGCACGTATTGCCGGGGTCGACTTGCCCCGAAACAAGCGCATCGACATCGCGCTGACCTATATCTACGGCGTCGGCCGCAGCCGCTCGCACGAGATCCTCGACAAGGCTGACGTTGGCGGCGGTATCCGCACCGACGACCTCACCGAGGACCAGATCCGTCGCATCCGCCAGGTCATCGACGCGGGCTACAAGGTCGAGGGTGACCTGCGCCGCGAGGTGTCGATGAACATCAAGCGGCTGATGGACCTCAACTGCTACCGCGGCATCCGCCACAAGCGTGGTCTGCCGGTTCGCGGCCAGCGCACCAATACCAACGCCCGCACGCGCAAGGGTCCGCGCCGCGGAATCATGAGCCGGAAACGCGGAAAGTAGTTCGAAATGGCAAATCCCCGCAAAGGCACCAAGCGCAAAGTTCGCAAGAACATCCCCAACGGCGTCGTGCACATCACGTCGACGTTCAACAACACCGTCGTCACGATCACCGACGTCACGGGCAACGTGATCTCGTGGTCGAGCGCCGGCGTTGTCGGCTTCAAGGGCTCGCGCAAGAGCACGCCGTTCGCCGCGCAGCTCGCCGCCGAGGACGCGGCGCGCAAGGCGTCGGAGCACGGTCTTCGCCAGGTGCAGGTGTTCGTCAAGGGCCCGGGCGCGGGGCGCGAGTCGGCGTTGCGCGCGCTGCAGGGGTCGGGCTTCAAGGTCACGCTGATCCGTGACGTCACGCCGATCCCGCACAACGGATGCCGGCCGCCCAAGCGCCGCCGCGTCTGACAGATAGATTCGACCGCTGACGCGGTCGAATGGTCAGATAGATTCGACCGCTGACGCGGTCGAATGGTCACGGTTCGATCCCAGTAGTGTCCGCCTAACGGTCGACACGCTACTTAGTAGCCTCTGGCAAAAGGGAAGCCCTACATGGAACACAACGCTACCCAGGATCCGGTGATCGCGCGTAACTGGCGCGACCTGATCAAGCCGCGCATTCTCGAGAAGGACAGCGAGACGCTCACCTCGACGTACGGGAAGTTCTCGTGTGAGCCGCTCGAGCGTGGTTTCGGTATCACCATCGGTAATGGGCTGCGTCGCGTGCTGCTGTCGTCGCTGCAAGGCGCGGCGATCACCGCCGTGAAGATCGACGGCGCGCTGCACGAGTTCACGACGCTGCCGGGCGTTGTCGAGGACGTGACCGACATGGTCCTCAACCTCAAAGAGGTCCTGCTCAAGATGAACGAGCCTGGCCCGCGCGTCGTGCACATCGACAAGCGCGGCGACGGCCCGGTCAAGGCTGGCGACATCCTCACGCCCGAAGGCGTGACGGTGCTCAATCCGGACCATCAGCTGGCCACGCTCTCGGGCGACGCCAAGCTCAAGATGGAGCTCACGGTGCAGATGGGCCGCGGCTACGTCCCGGCCGAGCGCAACAAGGTCACCGGCGCGCCCGTCGGCACGATCCCCATCGACGCGCTGTTCTCGCCGGTGCGCAAGGTCAACTACACGGTGACCAACGCGCGCGTCGGCCAGCAGACCGACTACGACAAGCTCACGCTCGAGGTCTGGACCGACGGCAGCGTGGCCCCCGAGGACGCGGTCGCCTACGCGGCGAAGATCCTCAAGGACCAGCTGACGATCTTCATCAACTTCGAAGAGCTGCCCGAGCCCGAAGAGGAGACCGAGGCCGACGAGGAGCTGCGCATCCTCAACGACAACCTCAACCGTCCCGTCGACGAGCTCGAGCTGTCTGTGCGCAGCGCCAACTGCCTGCAGAACGCCAACATCAAGCTCATCGGCCAGCTGGTCCAGAAGACCGAGGCCGAGATGCTCAAGACGAAGAACTTCGGCCGCAAGTCGCTCAAAGAGATCAAAGAGATCTTGGCCGGTATGGGCCTGAGCCTCGGCATGAAGCTCGACAACTGGAAAGACCCGTCGCTCGACGATCTCGGCGATAAGGCACCCGCGTAGCGGGCGCGGTCGAGACCGCATCGAGATCTCGCAGTAGAAGGAACGAGCCGTGCGACATCGCAAACAGCGCCGAAATATCCATCGCACGTCGCCCCATCGCCGGGCGATGTACAGCAACATGATCTCCAGCCTGCTCGAGCACGGGCAGGTCAAGACCACCGAACGCAAAGGCAAAGACCTGCGTCGGCTGGCCGAGCGGACGATCACGCGCGCGACGTCGCTCGGCGACATCCTGCTCAAGCGTCCCGAGAACCTCGACACCGAGGATCGCGCGCGCCTGATCCACGCAATGCGCGTGGTGCGTCGCTCGCTCAACGATCGCGACGCCGTGCTCGAGCTGTTCCGCTTCATCGCGCCGCGCTACCTCGGCCGCCCCGGTGGCTACACGCGCACCTTCAAGATCGGACCACGCCGTGGTGACGGTGCGCCGATGGTGCTGGTGCAGCTGGTCGACGCCGAGCTTCCCGCGCACAGCGAGTGGCGCGAGGTCGCCGAAGAGGCCGAGGGCGAGGGCGGTGAGGAGCAGAAGAAGGGATTCTTCAGCCGCTTCCGCCGCAAGAAGTAGTCCCCGACGGGTAGTCTCCAACTGGGAGAGCTTGTATGGCCCGCTGGACCGAGCGTGATATCCCGAGCCAGCGAGGCCGCACCGCGGTTGTCACTGGCGCCAACTCTGGCATCGGCTTCGAGACGGCACGCGCCCTGGCAGAAAAGGGCGCGCGCGTTCTGCTCGCCTGTCGCAATTCGAGCAAAGCTGAAGAAGCAGCCCGCCGCATCCGCCCCGCCGATGGCGGCGCGGTGGATGTGGTCGAGCTCGACCTCGGGTCGCTCGGCTCGGTGCGCGCCTGCTGTGCGCGGCTGAACGAGACCGTCGACGGCATCGACCTCGTGGTCTGCAACGCGGGCGTGATGATGCCGCCAGGGCGGCGCGAGACCGCCGACGGCTTCGAGCTCCAGCTCGGCACCAACCACCTCGGGCACTTCGCGCTCGTCGACGGCTTGCTCGACAAGGTGCAGACACGCGATGGCTCGCGTGTGGTGGTCGTCGCGAGCACGGCCCACAAGTTCGGCAAGATCGACTTCTCCGATCTGCAGTGGGAGCAGCGCAAGTTCAAGCGCTGGGCTTCCTACGGCCAGAGCAAGCTGGCCAACCTGCTGTTCACCTACGAGCTGGCGCGCCGGCTCGAGCGTGCCGGCTCGAGCACCATCGTTGCCGCCTCGCACCCGGGCTGGACCAACACCAACCTGCAGCGCGACGTGTCGTCGTTTCAGTGGATGGGCGCGCTGCTGGCGATGAAGGCGCCGCAGGGCGCGTTGCCGTCGCTTCACGCGGCCACCGCGCCGGACGTGCGCAGCGGCGACTACTTCGGTCCCGACGGTATGGGCGAGATGCGCGGCTGGCCGAAGAAGGTGCAGTCGACGCCGGCCTCTCATGACCGCGCCGTCGCCGAGCGCTTGTGGGACGTCAGCTGCGAGCTGACGGGCGCTCGCTACGCGGCGCTCTCGTGACGCGCGCCCTGCGCATTCTCGCCGCGACGACGCTGCTGGCGAGCTTTGGCGCCATCGCCAACGCGGCACCGGCGCAGCCGCTCGCGCGACCGCATCGCATGGCGATCTCGCTCGGCTTCGGCATCGGCTCGGTGGCGATGTCGAGCTTCGGCACGTTCCGCGATGACACGGTGAGCTCGCTCACGGCGCTCAACCCCAACGTGAAGCTCTCGGGCGAGCTCGGCAGCAACTTCCAGATCAACGGCGAGATCGGCTTTCGCTACTACTTCCCCTACTACGTGTTTGCCCACGTCGGGTTCGCATCGATCTACAACCGCTCGTCGGTGGATTTCACGCTCGGGCCCGTCCAGGGCAGCGCCGTCTATCACAACCTGGTGATGGAGGTGCCGATCATCGTCGGCGGCTACGTGCCGCTCGCCGGTCGCCTCTACGTTTATGGCGGCGTCGGCGCCGACGTATTCTTCTTCGGTCGCTCGTACTGGGATATCGAAGGCCAGAACATCGTCGGCGGCTTGCCGGACTGGAAGACCGACCCTGGAGTTGGCTTCGTCGCGGTGGCGGGGGCTGACTTCATGCTCGCCGAGAGCGTGTCTATTGGCCTCGAGCTGCGCGGCCGCTACCTCGAGACCTCGGACCTGGTCGAAAAGGACAGCGGCATCCCGGCGCAGAGCGTCCTGCGAACGCAGCAAGGCTATCAGCTCGACTTTTCCGGCATCAGCGCTTCGATAGTGCTTCGGCTGTTCGCCATCTGACCGTCACTTGCCTCGCCAGCGGCGGTCGCCTATGTTTCCGCGACTTACGTAGCGACCTTTGGAGGTACCTCGATGAGAGCTTCGCGTCTTTTCTCGATCGTCGCGCTGTGCAGCGCGCTCGCCCTGTTCGGCGTCTTGTCTAGCGGCTGCAAGAGCAGCGACAAGAACAGCGATGGTGGGCCCAACCCGGAGGCCGGGACCGGCACCGGTGACGGCGGCGGCGACGCGGTCGGTCCGGTGGGCGAGACGACGATCTTCAAGGTCACCGACGGCTCGGTCTCCGAAGGCAGCAAGGTGCTGATCAAGGGCGTCGTCATCACGGCCATCGACGCCTTCGGCGATCCCAAGGACGACATCTACGTTCAAGACCCCAAGGGCGGCAAGGGCAGCGGCATCAAGCTCTTCCGCGCGCAGCGTATCGACGGCGGCAACCTCGCCGACCTCAAGCCCGGCGATGTCGTCGACATCGAGGGCGAGGTGAAGTACTTCTCGCCGTCGGGCGGCTTCAATGACACGCGCCACCCCAACAAGACGCACATCAAAGAGATCGACAACGCCAAGCTGACGTTCATCAAGAGCGACACCGTGCCGGCGCCGGCAGAGGTCGCAGCCACGGAGCTGACCGACGATCCCGACGCCGAGGGCTGGGAGGGCGTGCTCGTCACCGTCAAGGACGTGCGCGTCACCGAGGGCAAGGACCCGCAGTATGGCGAGTGGAAGGTCGAGGGCGGCCTCGACATCGGCAACGATCTCTACGAGCACACGCCGACAGTGGGCGACTGCGTCAGCGTCACCGGCATCTCGCTCTACTTCTACGCCTATCGGCTGCAGCCACGCTCGGACAAAGACATCGTCGCCTCGACGAGTTGCAAGCAGCCCACCGCGCTGACGATCAAGGACATCCAGGATGACGCGGCGGCCAATCACCCGACCAAGGGCGACCTGGTCAAGTTCACGGGCACCGTGACCGCGGTCGACGGACGGCTCAGCGGCACCACGCCGCGTTACTACGGCTTCTGGGTGCAGGACGGACAGGGCGCCTTCAGCGGCATCCAGATCTTCCACAGCTGGGACGACCAGAGCGCGATCAAGCCGGTCGAAGGTGAGACCTACGAGATCACTGGAACCTACGACGAGTACTTCGGCGTGTCGCAGATCAAGGGTGTGACCTGGACCAAGGTCGCCGACCAGACGGCGCCGACGCCCGAGGACATCGCCGACGCCTCGACCATCGCCACCAACGGCGCCGACGCCGAGAAGTTCGAGGGCGTGCTGGTCAAGATCACCAACGCCGAGGTGCTCGAATCGGTGAAGGACAGCAAGGGCAAGGTTGTTGGTATCAAGCTCAAGACCTCCAACCTGCATGTCGACGCGGACCTCTACGACTTCGCCACCAACCCACCGGCGGCTGGCAAGATGTACAAGTCGATCACCGGCGTGCTGCACTACTCGTTCGACAACTTCAAGATCCTGCCGCGCAAGGCGAGCGATTTCGAGGAGTAGGCCAAAAACGTAAAGGGCGTTACTCTGGTCGAGTGAAGTCCTGCCCCGCCTGCCACGAGCAGCTGCCGATGGACGCCCGATTCTGCGGCGTCTGCGGCTTTCGCATGGCGATGATCTCGAGCGAGACCTACCAGGCGCTCGCCACCGACAAGCGCAAGACCGGGGCGCCCATCGCGCTCGTGCCCGACGCACTGGCACGCGCCGCGACAGTGCCACGATCCGCACCAGTGCCACGACCCGCACCAGTGCCCCAAGCCGCGCCCGCTGGCTCGACGGCGGCGCCGATCCCGCTCACCAACGTCAAATCCAAGCCAGGCGGCCCCGTTCCGCGCCAGTCGGCGCAGGCTGACGCCGCGCGCCGGCCAGAGACCAATCGGCGCTTCGGTGACGCGGCGTCGGAAGCGCGCACCGACTTTCGCGGCGTGCACGCGCCCGCCACCAAACACGACACCAGCCGCACCTCGAAGCGCTTTCCGCTCAAGGTCGAGGTCGACTACGGCAGCGAGCACAACTTCTACACCGGCTTTCTGGAGAACATCTCCAGCGGCGGCCTGTTCATCGCCACGCACCAGCTGCGCGACATCGGCGACGTGCTCGACGTGCAGTTCACCGTGCCGGGCTTGTCGCGTCCGATCACGGCGACGGTGAAGGTCCGATGGCTGCGCGAGTACAACCCGTCGAGCGACGCACCGCCAGGCATGGGCTGTCAGTTCGGTCCGCTCGAGCCGGATGCGAAGGCGGCGATCGAGCTCTTCTTGAAGCATCGCGATCCGCTCTTCTTCGATGATTAGAGGGCCTCAGGCTTCAGGCTTCAGGCTTCAGCGATCTCGGCGGGCTGCGCCGCTTTTTACCCGGCAACTAACTGTGCACCGGGCCTCGGGCCAACACGCATTGTGTGGCGATCGCGTTTGCGGCCCACGTGAAGGACATCGAGCGCCAACCGAGGAGCCTCAACTTCGACTTCAACCTTCCACTTCGACTCCCGACTTGGCCTTGGACCTAACCTTAGGGCTCCACTTGGAGTCGAAACGGAAGTCTGGGGTTAGGGCCAAGGCCAAGGCCAAGTCGAAGTCAGGGTCGAAGTCGAAGTCGAAGTCGAGGACGCTCGGCGTCTCTCGTGGCGCGCGACGTGCCCGTGCCGGTCGCGTACTGCTGCGCGCGTGGCCAGCCGCTTCGCAGCGGCGCGCACGAGCACCACAGCTGCGAAACCTGCAAAGCGTCCGCGATCGGACTGAAGCCCGAGGCCTGAGGTCCGAGGCCCGTTTGCCCTTGCGCAAATCCCGCTAACTCGGGTTAGTGTGCGGCGTGTTTTCCCTGACGTTGTTGGCTCCGGCGGCGCAACCTGCGCTGCCAGGTGGGTACGGCTGGGCGCTGGTGAAGATGATGCTGGCGTTGGTGGTGGTCTGCGTCGCCGCCTACGTCGCGCTGCGCTATGGGCTGAAGAAGCTCCAGGGGCGCGCCGGTCGGGGTGTGGGGGCGATGCGCGTGGTGGAGCGCTGCGCGCTGGCGAGCGGACGCAACCTGTGGATCGTCGAGGCGCAGGGGCGGCGGTTTCTGATCGGCGAGTCCGAGGGCGGCATCTCCAACCTCGCCGAGCTCGATGCTGACGCGCCGCTCGAGGACGTTGCCGAGCAAGCCGCCAAGCCGTCGTTTCTCGACGTGCTCAAGAGGCGGCCTCGTGCGTAGCTTCGGTGTGCTCGCCGCGCTGCTGCTGGCGCTCGCGCCGCGCCTCGCGGAGGCGCAAGGGGCGGCGGGAGGCGGCGGCCTCGGGTCCCGTCCGGTGACGGTGTTGCTGCTGCTCGCGGCGCTCTCGATCCTGCCCTTCGTGCTGGTGATGATCACCAGCTTCGTCAAGATCGCCGTCGTGCTGTCGATCCTGCGCAACGCTATCGGCACGCCGCAGGTGCCGCCGTCGATGGTCATCACGGGGCTGGCCGTGGTGCTCAGCATCTACGTCATGGCGCCCACCGCGAGCGACGCGTACGACGCCATCCAGAAGCAGCAGCGACCCGCGGGCGGCGCGCCAGCGAAGAAGGTCGACTTCATCTCCGCCGAGTCAGCGCGCTCGATCCTCGCCGCCGCCAGCGCGGCCAAGGAGCCAGTGCGCGCGTTTCTCGTCAAACACAGCCGCCAGGCTGATCGCGCGATGTTTCGCGACCTCGCGCGCCGCATGTGGAAAAGGCCCGGCAAGAAGCCACACCTCGTCGGCGACAAGGATCTGCTGGTGGTAGTGCCCGCCTTTGTCGTCGGCCAGCTGGCGCTAGCCTTCCAGATCGGCTTTCTGATCTTCGTGCCGTTTCTGATCATCGACCTCGTAGTGGGCAATGTGCTGCTCGCGCTCGGCATGCATATGCTCTCGCCGACTACGGTCTCGCTGCCGTTCAAGCTGCTGCTGTTCGTGTTGGTCGATGGCTGGGTCCTGCTCGCGCAGGGGCTCGTGCTGTCTTACGCCTGAGACAAGAGGACCACTCTCGATGACCGAGCAACAGCTGCTGTCCATCGTGCGCGAGGGTCTCTACCTGGTGCTGCTCGTCAGCGCGCCGCCGGTGCTTGTCAGCCTGCTCGTCGGCTTGGTCGTCAATCTTTTCCAAGCCACCACGCAGCTGCAAGACCACACCCTTTCGTTCGTGCCCAAGCTCGTCGCCGTGCTGGCCACGCTCGCGATCAGCGGACCATGGATCGGCGCGCAGCTCGTTCGCTTCGCGCGCGCCGTATTCGACGGCATCCCGCTGGTGCGCTAGGCGCTCGCGATGGACCTCTCGCTGCTCATCGACGCCGGCGCCGAGCGCGCGCTGCTCGCGCTGATACTGTTGATGGCGCGTTTGGTGCCGCTGTTCTGGGTCGCGCCGATGTTCGGCGGCCGCCTGGTGCCGGCGCCGGTGCGTGTCGGTCTGTCACTGGCCATCGCGCTGCTGATCTTCCCGAGCGTCGCGCCGGCGCTCGATGGGCTTTCCGCGATGGCGCCCGCGCTCGTGGTGATGCTGGTCGCCAAGGAGGTGCTGGTCGGCTTCGCGCTCGGCTTTGTCACCTCGCTGGTCTTTCACGCGGCGGCCGCCGCTGGCGCGCTGGTCGACGGCGCGCGTGGGGCACAGAGCGCCGAGGCAACGCTCCCGCAGAGCGGCGCGCGCACGACGGTGCTCGGCAATCTGCACGTGCAGCTCGCGATCGTGATCTTCTTCGCGCTCGGCGGCCACCGCGTGTTCTTTGTCGCCGTCGCCCACGGCTACGCCGCCATCCCGCCCGCAGCGCTGCCGACGATCAAGGGCGTCGCGAGCTTTGGCGCGCTGTGCATCCGCCTCAGCGCCGACGTGATCCTCGTCGGCCTCGCGCTGGCCGCCCCGGTGGTGGTGGCGCTGGCGCTCGGCGACCTCACGCTGGGTTGGATCAACCGCTTCGCGCCTCAGATCAACGTCTACTTCATGGCCATGCCGGCCAAGGCGCTGCTCGGCATCGGCGTGCTCGCCATCGCCGCGCCGCTGCTGCTCGCCGCGCTGCCGCCGCTGCTCTCGCGCGCGATGGAGCAGCTCGAGATCGCCGCGCGGATCTTCGGTCCGTGAGGCACGTGCACCCATGACCATGATAGAGACCCGCGCGCTGACGCGCACCTTCGGCGACTTGGTCGCTGTCGACCAGCTGACGATGCACGTCGAGCGGGGCGAGGTCTTCGGCTTTCTCGGGCCCAACGGCGCGGGTAAGACCACAACCATGCGCATGCTCGCCGCACTGATCGCGCCGAGCGCCGGCGAGGCGCGCGTGGCCGGCCACGACGTGGCAAAAGACGGCCCTGCGGTGCGCCAGCGCACCGGTATTCTCACCGAGACGCCGGGCCACTACGTGCAGCTCACCGCGCGCCAGAACCTGCGCTTCTACGCCGCGATGTACGGCGTTGAGCACGCCGAGCAGCAGATCGAGCGCTACCTGCGCTTGCTCGGTCTGTGGGACCGGCGCGACGACATCGCTGGCACCTTCAGCAAAGGGCATGCAGCAGAAGCTCGCCATCGCGCGCGCGCTGCTGCCGGAGCCCGAGCTCGTGATCCTCGACGAGCCGACGTCGGCGCTCGATCCCGAGTCGGCGCGCGTGGTGCGCGACGCCATCGCCGAGCTGCGTGGCCAAGAGCGCACCGTGTTTTTGTGCACGCACAACCTCGCCGAGGCCGAGCAGCTCTGCGACCGCATCGCGATCTTCAAGCGCCGCCTGATCCGCGTCGACACGCTCGCCGCGCTGCGGCGCTCGCTGTATGGCGCCGGCGTGCGCGTGCGTCTCGCCTCGGTACCCGACGACGCGCTCGTCGCCAAGCTGCAGGATCTCGACTTCGTCGGCGCGGTGCGGCGCGACGAGGCAGACGCGCAGGCGCTGCTGGTCAGCGTCGAGGACCAGGAGCGGCACAATCCCGAGCTCGTGCGCGCGCTGGTGCACAGCGGCGCGGCGGTGGTCTACCTCGAGCAGACACAGGCCACCCTCGAGCGCGTGTATCTCGATCTGATCGGCGAAGACGAGGACGAGTCGAAGGGAGACGAGCCGTGAGCGCTGGTGCTCGTATTCGCGCGATCCTGCGCAAGGAGTGGCTCGAGCTGCGCAAGAACAAGCTCGTCATCGGCGGCATGACGGTGCTGCCGCTGGTGTTGGTCGCCAGCGCGTTGGTGATGCCGGCGATGATGGACCTCGGCGCCAAGCCCAAGGGCATGGGCGGCCTGCCGCCGAGCCTAGCTGGGGTCCCGCCCGGCGAGGCGCTGCTGATGCTTCTCTGCGACCAGTTCGCCGCGCTGCTGCTGCTCACGCCGACGCTGCTGCCGGCAACCATCGCCGGTCACAGTGTCGTCGGCGAAAAGCAGGCCCGCAGCCTCGAGCCGCTGCTCGCCTCTCCGGTGGAGACGTGGGAGCTGCTGGTGGCCAAGGCGCTGACCGCGGTGCTGCCAGCGATCGCCATCGGCTGGCTGAGCTACGGCATGTGCGCCGTCGGCTACACGTTTCTCGCCTCGCCGCGCGTCGCCGCGCACTTCATCCGGCCGGCGTGGATCCTCGGCATGCTGGTGCTCTCGACGCTGCTGGCGCTCGTCTCTACGCTGCTGACCGTGATCGTCTCGTCGCGCACCAACGACGTGCGCGTGGCGCAGGGCGCGTCGGCCTTCATCGCGCTACCCGTGCTCGCGCTCGGTAGCCTGAGCTTGATCGGCAAGACGGTCGTCACCGTCACGCACATCGCCATCGCCTCCGGCGTCGCCGCGCTGGCCGACGCGCTCTTGTTGTGGCTGGCGGTGCGGCTCTTTCAGCGCGAGCGCATCCTGACGCGCTGGAAGTAGACACTGGCCCCTGACATCAGGGGCTTGCGGCGCACCCGCTTGATACAACCGGCGGAACCCTCCGACAACGCTCGCTAGTCCCGTACCAGACAAAACGCGCCCCGACCGCGACGACGGCCGAGGCGCCAGCCGACCAGGAGGAAGCCCATGGTCGACCGCCTGAAGTTTATCCAATCACCGCCGGGAGGTGCCGCGTGAAGGTCGTTGTCTTTCTGATGCGTGACGAGGTTGGCGCCGATCGCCCGCTCGACGCGCTCTACCGAGAGCTCGCCGAGTCCGGCGGCGCGTTCGAGTGCCGCTGGCACATCGTCGACAGGTTCGCATCCATCGACTGCAAGCGCTCGCACGTGATGACGAGGGCCATGCAGGAGGCCGCCGAGCGCGGCGAGCACTTCGTGACCGTCCAGGTTGATCACGACGTAGCGTGGGAGCCTGGCGGGCTGCTGCGCCTTGCTCGCCACTGCGAGACTACGCGAGGCGTCGTCGGCGCCATCGTGCCGATGCGCGGCTTTCAGCGTGGCTTCGGCGGTCGCATCTGCGACGGCCAGGTGCACGTGGTGGGCAGCGACGAGCTCGTGAGGCTGGGCCACACGTCCTACGTCGGCGGCGCCATGGTCGCCATCCACACGGAGGCCATCACGCGCATCGCGGAGCGCCTCGAGCTGCCGCTGGTCTCGCCGGGGTTCATCCCCTTCGCAATGCCGATGATCGACTCGGAGGGCTGCGAGCCCGGCGATCTGCCGGACTACCTCTACGAGGACTGGGCGCTCGTGAAGAGGGCGCACCAGGCGGGCGTGCCCGTCCACGCCTACCTCGGCGTCATGACCACTCACCATGGCGCGACGCCGTTCACCGCGGAAACGGCAGTTCGACCCGATGAGCGCGTCGACGACAACCCGCTCGCCTGGCGCGAGCAGACACTGAAAGAGCAACGCCGCGCGCTTCGCGAGCGCCGCTCGAGAGGAGACCGAAGATGATCACCACGACCGACCTCACCGCCGAAGAACACGAAGTGCTCTCGCTGCTGCGGCGGCTACCGGCAGAGCCTCGAGGCGCGATGCTTGAGCTCGGCGCCGCGCTTTCTGCCGACGCAACGGATACGACGCCCGCAACGCGTGATCAGCTGCTCGCGGCGACAGAACGCGTGATGGCGCTGCTCACCGCGGCTGACGCGCGCCTGCCGCTCGCTCAAGGCCACCCGACGGTCAAGAGCATGCGGCGCATGCTGCAGGACCTCCGAGACTTTCGGGCCTCGGGGGCACCTCGCTCGTTTCGCATCTCGCCGGTAGAGCGCGAGACGCTGCGGTTGCTCCGTGCGTTGCCCGAGGACCTGCGCGGCCTGATGCTCGAGCTGGGCGAGGCGCTCGGCGCCGACTCCAGCGACAGCACGCCCACCACGCGTGACCGTGTGCGGGGCGCGATCAACGCGCTGATCGCGCGCGGCGTCAAGGTGCCGGCCGAGCTCTATCCGCCGGCTGAAGCGCAATGAGCGTCGAGCTGACCTCGAGCGAGCGTCGGCTGGTGCTCATGCTGCGCGAGCTGCCCTCGCAGGCGCGCCGCGTGCTCACCCGGTACGCGGAAGCGATGGCGGGCGCCTCAGCCTCTGACAACGCCAGCTGGCCAGCGCAGCGGCTTCTGCTCTACACGCGCGACCTGCTGCCGACACACGCCCTCAAGGCGCTGCACTTCGCCCAGCACATGAAGGCGGGGCGTTGGCTTGCAGAGCGTGCATCCACGCCCGTCATTCTCGGTGCTGGGAGCGCCGGGCCGCACGTGAAGAACGGAAAGCACCGACTCGCCGCCGTGATGCTGAGCGAAGCGCCTCACCACCTGATGGTCAGCCGCGAGAGCGCGAGCGGCGACCTATCCACGCCTGAGTGCCTGCTCGTTGCCCCTGACGCCGCGTGGCGCTGGCTAGCATGCGTCTCGGGACAGCACGCGCCGTTGCTCCTCGCCTCGCAGGAAGCGCCACGGGAGTACGTGAGAGCAACGCTCGCTGCCGCCGCGCTGCAGTCGCTCGCCTCGCCCCACATCCCGCCACCCCCGCTGCCCTAGCTGCCTGCCCCTGGGGGGTTCGAGCACAGCAAAACGCACCTTCCATTCTGGGGACCGAAGCGCGCGGAGGCGCGGGGGGTATTAAGCCCCGAAAGAAACGCTATACAGTCAGCTCGCCTGTGTGCAGTGCAGCGATACACTGCTCTGCATGGCCGACAACAGCGACACGCAGCACGACGTAGGAGCCTGGCGCGACGAGTTGCCGCGCGCGACCACCATCGACGGCGCCGCTGAGGCGCTTGCGGTGAGCCGCGGGACCGTCCTGCGCATGATCAGCGACGGCGAGCTGCGGGCCGTCAAGCTGCGCAGCCGCGTGGTCATCCCGATCGCGGAGCTGCGGCGGCTGCTCGACGTGAGCGAGGCCGCCTGATGGCGCGCACGGACCTCGAGTACGAGTACGAGCTCGCTGGCCAGCGCCGTCCGGGCGCCGAGCAGCCCGACGCCGTCCAAGCGCTCGTTGACCGCGAGGCGCGCCGGCTCGACCTGCTCAACCGCAACCTGGACGCGCGTATCGCCGAGCTGCCCCCGAAGTGGCGACCCGTCGCCGAAGGCCCGCGCGCCGATCTCGAGCCTGACGACGTGGCCGAGCTCGTCGCCGAGGTGGAGCGCCTCGCCGCCGCGGACGCGCCGGCCGTGCACGCCGAGCGCGAGGCGTTCTGCGCCTTCATGGCCCCGCTGGGGCGCGTCGGCGCGCGCGGGCCGACGATGTACAGCAACGGCGTGGTCACGTATCCGAGCGGCCGCACGCGAGGCCAGCTGCGCACGCCGCACGAGCAACGCGTGCGCGCCCTGCGCGCCAAGGTCGCTCGGCGCATGGGCGTCGATCCGGACGGGCCTCGAATGCCCGAGCGTCGTGTTGTCGGCACCACCGGCACCATCGTCAAGGTTCCCGAGGGCGAGACGCGGGGTAGCTGGCTGCGCCGAGCCTGGCGCGCGCTGCGAGGCAAGGCGTGATCGTGCTGGTTCTGGTCAACGGCGAGCCTCACCGCGTGCTCGACGATGGCCGCCTCGAGCCGCTGAGCGCGCTTCGTTCGCCAGTCCTGGCGGCTGCCGCGTCGCGTATCGCGCGCGACGTATCCGCGGCGGATCTGGAGCGGGATATCCAAGCCCGCGCCGCCGCGCTTCCGAAGTGGATGCGCGGCCTATCGCAAGCAACCGAACTCGAGGCGCGACGCGACGAGCTGCGCGCGCTCGAGCAGCTAAGGAGCAAACACCGTGTCGATGGAAGACCTCCGACAGCGCGCCGCAGACAAGATGCTCGGGCGCACCGCGTCCGACAACGGCAGTCGCGCCAGCCGTGACCTCGCGCGCCTGGCCGACCTGGCCGACGAGGCCGCGTTGCTCGAGGCCGACCAGCGCGCCTTCGAGGCGATGCGCGCGGACGGCGAGGCCCTCGTGGCCTACCAGATCAGGGCCGCGGGCAGCGGGCGGCACGTCGCAGACCTTGCCGAGGGCCACCTACCCGACGGCGTGCCTCGCCCCGCCGTGTTCTGGGCCGAGCTGCAGGCGTCGCGACGCGAGCGACCCGCTTACTTCGGTGAGCTGATCGCGGCCTACAACGCCGACTCGCGGCTGCGCGGCGCCAAGGTGCGCATCGACGAGCATCTGCACAGCCTCGCCGAGCAGATCAATCGCCTGAAGTCCAAGCCGGCGACAACCGCGCGCGCGATGGAGGAAGTGCAGACCGAGCTGCGCAAGCTCGAAGCGCAGCGCAAGAAGCTGCGCGACCTGATCGCGGCCGGCGACGAGGCGATCGCGGCGGCGAACGACCGCGGCGACCTCAGCGTGCTGCACCTCATGACCGACACCACGTCGACCTCGCGGCTCTCGGCCATGCTGGGCGGCCGCGACAGCGCAGCATGAGCGCGCTGATCGCACAGGCGCGCCAGCTGCGCGAGGCGGCGCGCCGCGCGTACCAACGCGCTGAGGGAGCCGAGGCGACGTTCGCGGCGCAGCTCGTGCTGCTCATCGGCGACGCGCTCGACGAGCTCGAGCGGCCCGAGCAGGCCGCCTCAGCGCCCGTCCCGCCGGCCGTCGACCTCGAGCTCGCTGCGCTGGTAGAGCGGCACCGACGCCGGCGCGAGCGACAGCAGCCGCAGATCATCGTCCGCAACCGGCCGGTCGACGCGAGCACGGGCTTGACGCCGGTTCCCTGGCCGCCGGCCTGAGGTACGCTCAAGACGTGGCGCTCTCGGCGGCCGACAACACCAACCTCGCCCGCGATCGCGACGCAGCACGCGCCGCCGGCGACAATGCGCGCGCACGGCGTCTGCAGCAGCGCATGGTCGCGGGCAACCTGCGTCTCGCGCGCCGCATCGTCTGGCGCTGCGCTGGCCGCGCCATCGCCGAGGGGCGCATCGGCCTCGACGAGCTCGAACAAGAGGCGGCGGTGGCGCTGTGCGTTGCCGTCGAGCGCTACGATCCGGCTCGAGGCGCGCTGTCCACGTACGCGAGCTACGGCCTCTTCACCGCCGTCTCGCGCGCACGCGACAAGGCCGAGCGTGCTGCGGCACACGTGCCGCTGACGATGCGCACGTGGGCCGAGCCCGGCGAGGTACGTCTCGCCGATGTCATCGAGCCCGGTGAGCCCGACCTCGCAGCTGCCGTCGACTCGATGCGCGACGTGGCGAGGCTGCGCCAGGCGGTGGCCGCGCTGCCCGAGCGCGAGCGCGACATCGTCGTGCGCTCGTACGGTCTCGACGGCAACGGCGGCGTCAAGCTCGGCGAGATCGGCAAGGCGTGGGGCATCAGCGGCTCTAGGGCGCAGCAGCTGCGATCCGACGCGCTGGACACGCTCAAGACGCTGCTCGCCGCCTGACGGCTTCTCCGACCCGCTTCGCGAGGGCGCGATGATCTGCTGACAGCGCGTCGAGCCACGGGCTGTGAGCGCGCTTCAGGCTGGCCAGAACGTCAAACCGCGCGCTTTCGCCGAGCCCGCGCGACTGCAGGAACAGCGACAGATCGGCTATCCACGGCGCGCCAGGCCGACCGCGACCTGTCGGCGCTCGCAGCGGCTTCACACCGCGCCAGGGGCAGAGGTTCTTTGCCTGCACTTCGAGCTGACGCACCGTGCGCCGCAAGATCTCGGCGCTCGTGCTTGCCCCCGACTGTGAGAACGGCTCGACGCCGAGGCTGCGGACCCTCGCCGCCGACTCGCTGTGCTGTGCCTCGAGCCGCGCGGCTACAGCGGCAACGTCATCACGAGCCTGGTGCAGCTGCTCGACCTCTCGCGCGAGATCGGCGCCGCGCTGCAGGTAGAGCAGCGCTTCGCGAACGGCGTCGGCGGGCGTAGCGCGCCTCGGAGGCTCGTCGAGACGCGCACGCGGTAGGCGCATGTCCAGCGACAGACCGCAGCACTCGCACTCCAGGAATCGGCCCAGCGGCTTGACGAAGTAGCGCGGCGCCTTGCTGCGAGAGACCCGAGGCACGCCCGGATCTCCGGCTGCGAAGTCCTCACGGCCCTGCAGTCGCAACACCCCGCGGTGGTGCGCGTCGCTGTTGCCGCGCACGACTTCGAGCAGCGCGAGCGGATGCCCATTAAATGGGGGGTATTTTATGGCGTCTAGTCGGGCCACGCCTCCACTGATACCACTAAACGGTCACGGAGGCGACGACGTATGAAAACGACCGATGAGAACAAAAAGCCGGACAGGCTGGCGCTGAGCGTGCTCGAGTTTGCGCAAGCCACCGGCCTGTCGCGAGAGCACGCGTACCGGCTCGTGCAGTCTGGCCGCGTCCCTGCGCGCCGCGTTGGCCGCAGGTGGCTGATCGGCGTGCGCGCCCTCGAGGCGTGGCTCGCGGGCGACAACGCGCCCGAGGCGACGGTGGGCTGAAAGACGAACGCCGCGCGGCCTGCGGGGGCGATGCGCGGCGTTCGAGGGCAGATGCTCCATGAACGGTAGCAGACATCGCAAGAAACTGCGTTCCTACGCGGTCGCCAGCGAGCAGCTTTTCGAGAGCGAGCTCTATCAGGAGCTCAAGCTTGGTGATCGACTCGTGATGCTCGCGCTCGTCACGATCAGCGTGCGAAGCGAGTACACCTGGCAGTGCAAGAACCCGCGCTGCCGCACGCGCTTCAACCTACGGTCGGGGCAGGTGTGCATCGGTCGCGAGCGCCTCGCCAAGGTGGCAGGCGTCGCCCACACGACCGTGACTCGCGCGTTGAACAAGCTGCTCGCCGCGGGCTGGCTGCTGCGCGTGGGGGAGTTCAAGAAGTGCCATCCGCGCTACGAGATTTGGGAGCTGAGGGCCGGCGCCGACTACCGTGCGCGCGGCAAGTGCAGGCGCCCCGCAGAGGTGCCGCCGGAGCCGGACCGTCGTCCTATTCACGACGATTCTGGAGACGTTGAGTGCGCAAAACGGACGTCCGTTTTGCCGTCAGAATCGCCGAACCGTTGTCCTATTCACGACGATTCTGCGTGCGCAAATAGGACAGTAACAAGGAACGATGTAACGGGCGCCGAGAACCGATCGCAGCCCGCAAATGTCGACCAACCTGGTGCGCAAGCTTCCCCGACGTCGGTAGGCCACGTCGGGCCTGGCGTCCCTAGCCCGGGACGCGGCGCCCCTGCGGGGCGCGG
The DNA here is from genome assembly GCA_020431405.1 of Myxococcales bacterium. Classification (GTDB taxonomy): domain Bacteria; phylum Myxococcota_A; class Polyangia; genus JAGQIK01. The sequence continues at coordinate 3,265 of JAGQIK010000547.1, read as the reverse complement.
GGGCGGCGCAAGCACCGCCCCGTGTGTTTCTTCTTCCGGGTCTGATCTCAGCACTGAGAGCAACGCGAACCTATCGCGTCATCAGCCCGCGCAGTCCCCAGACCAACAGCCGCCACGTGCGCACCACGAACGCTCGGGAGGGGCTGAAGACGGCAAGGCTGAATCAGCGCTGTCGCCGATCCGGTGGCGCCGACAGGGCCCGAACATCGTCACGCGCGTCGACGGCAAGCTGCATCGCTTCAGCGCCGGCGCGGCGTCGTGGGCGAAGGGGCGACAGCGCGAGCTTGCACGTGCGCAGCGCGAGCTCGGCGCGCTTGCCACCCCTGAAGTGCTCGCCGAGCTCAACGCCAAGCTGGAAGCCGAGCAACGGCGCACCCGCAAAGAGCGCCGCCGGCGCTGAAAGGACGACCATGAACGCACCGATCAGAACTCGCCTCGCGCCGCTGCGCGCCGGCTACACGCGCACCCTCGAGCTGCCCGACCTCGAGGTGACATGGAGCTGCAGCCTCGACGAGCGCGGCCGCGTCCGCGAGATCTTCGCTCGGCTTGGGCGCTGCGGCGATCTCGAGCGCGGCTTGGTCGACGGGCTGTGCATCGCACTGTCGGTGGCGCTGCAGCACGATGTGCCGATCGGTGCGGTGCTCAGCAAGTTTCGTCACAGTCGGTTCGGCCCGGATGGGCTCACGGGCGACGCGGACATCCCGCGCGTGTCGTCGGTGCTCGACCACCTGGCGCAGTGGCTCGAGCTCGTCGAGGCCCGCTGCAGCCCCCCTCGATCCGCTGACACGCCGCCGGCACCTACCCTCGACGGCGTCGGGGCGCAGCCGTGAGCCGCGCCCACTGGGTCGATCATGGCGAGGCGGCCGCGCGCTGCGCCGCTGCGCTCGATGCCCTCGACCAGCTGCTGCACGTGCTGCCGTCGCAGAGCGAGCGCGCTGCCGACGCGATGCGCTGCTGCCAAGCCGCAAACCTGATCCGCGACGTGCGCCGCAGCCTCGACGGACGGTGGAGCGAGGACAACCCCGGCAAGCCGCCGAAGGCCAGCCCCTACTACAGCGGAGCCGTCAGATGAGCCGCAAGCGCCGACCGATCGACATCCCGACGCCCGAGCTGCTGCGTGAACTGGCGCGCCGCTTGACGCAGATCGCCGACCACTGGCATGGTGGAGCCGTCGAGGGTTCCGCCATGGGAGATGCACCATGGCACGACAGACCGGCCCCCGGGCCCGAGGCCCGTACTACTTCAAAGCGCGCGACCGCTGGCGCGTCGTCATCTACGACGGCGAAGGTGGACAGCGCACTGTCTACTTTGAGACAGAGCAAGAAGCCCAATCGGGGCTAGAGCACGCGCGCCAACAGATCGCCGCTGGTGTCCTCGAGAATGCACCTAACGTGGCCAGCGCCCTCGATGCGTGGATGGCCGACCTCGAGCGCAAGGGTCGCGCTGAGAGCACGTTGGTGATGCGGCGCCTCGAGATGCGCATGTTTCTCGGGCTCGACACCACGCTGGCGTCGTTGCCGCGCGTGCTGCCCAAGCTCGTCGACAAGCGTCGCGGCGAAGTGGCGACGAGCACGCTGCACAGCAACGCGCGGGCCGTGCGAACCTTCGTTCGCTTTCTGCGCAAGAAGCGCATGATCAGCCACGCGGCACTCGAAATGTGCCTCGATGCGCTGTCGGACGTCGAGGCACCCGGTCGTCGCTCCAAGGCGGCGCACCGTCGCGACGATGCGCGCCGCCTTTACCGCGTTGGCCTCGAGGCGCCGCTCGGGGCTGCGGGCGTGACAGGCGTGCTGCTGTGCCTGCGCCACGGCCTCAGCTCACACGAGGTGCTGCGCCGCACCGTGGCTGACGTCGACGATGGCGGCCGCGTGCTGAACGTCTGGAGCAAGGTCAAGAACGCGATGCGCCTGCGCTCCGTAGTGCTCGCTGACGAGCTGCGCCCGCGCGTCGCCGCGCTCGTCAGCGATGATCCGCACGCGCCGCTGCTCGGCCGTGACGTCGAGCGGCTCAATCACCTCGACATGGCGCGCAAGTGGCTGCGCGAGGTGTACGCGGGCATCTGTCGCGAGGCGAGCGTTGCGCCGCTGACGATCCAGGCGCTGCGCCGCACCTACGGCACGCTGGCGGTAGAGCAGGGCGTCGCTGATCGCGCGGTGAGCCAGGCGCTCGGACATGGCGACGTGACGACCACGCGCACGTTCTACGTCCGCGACGACGCACGCCACGCCCGCGACGACCGGGCCGCCGGCGCCGTGTTGCTTGGTACGCCTTCCTAGCCGGTGGTACACACGTAGCGTGCTTTGATACGCGTCCGTCCCTACGTGGAATCGCACCACAATTCGCTTGCAGTTTACCCGCTGGAAGTAGCGGCTAGGCCTGGGCGCTCCCGTCGCTGTCGTCGCGCAGCTCGCCGAGCTTATAGAGCGGCCCGTCGGCGCCCTTGCCGGGCCACTGGAAGAGATCACGCGGCGCGCGCTGCAGCGCGGCGTGCACCAACCAGCCAACCATCGCGTCGTGCTCGAGCACGCTCAGCGGCGCCGCGAGGTGCGAGCGCAGCTCGACGAAGCGGTGTTGGGGGGCCAGCGTGGCGCGCAGCCGCTCGAGCACGCGAGGGTCGTCGCCGTCGCAGCCCAGCGCGATGATGGCGGCACGGCGCGGGTAGAGCTGCTGCAGTGGTCCGTGGGCGAAGGCGAGGGCGTCGTAGATCGGTGGCCGCGCCACGAGCAGCCCCTCCTGCCAGGTGCAGCGGATGCCGCGAACCCACGCGTCGTAGCCGCCGACGGTGACGAACACGACCTCGTCGTCGCCGTAGTCGGCGAGGGCGGCGGCGCACTGCGCTGCGATGTCGTCGGCGCGGTCATCCAGCGCGGTGACCGCTGCGCTGATCGCGTCGTCGTCGAAACGCGGCGGCACGCCGGCGAGCGCCAGCAGCTGGGCGGCGAGGCGCAGCGCGTCGAGCGTCGCGCAAGGTGGTCCCAGCACGCGCACCAGCGTCGGGGGCTCGTTGAGGTCGGGCAGCCGGCGCGTGACGACCTCGAGCCCCGCGCCGCCGCGCTCGCGCAGCGTGGCGTCATCGACGGTAGTGCAGACGATGGTGCTGGCGAAGCGCGGGCTGGCCCGCAGCGCCAGGCGCGCGTTGGGCGACAGGCGCTGCGAGAAGATCACCAACGTGGCGTCGCTGTCGCCGAGGCTCGGCGAGGCGAACGCCGAGAGGGGCACGAAACGCGCGGGCAGTCCGTGCGCCGAGAGCTCGGCCACCAGCGCC
>JAGQIK010000546.1 GCA_020431405.1 Myxococcales bacterium | reverse complement strand
CGGCGCGATCGGTCTCGGCGAGCACGTCGAACAGCGACAGGCTGCGCAGCTGCTCGAACGGCTGCGTCGAGCGGTTGAGGAATAGCAGCCGCCCCTCGAGATCGACGTGGCTGATGTAGTCGGGCACGGCCACGAGCAGATCGCGCAGCACGCGCAGCTCGTCGCGCGCGGCGTCGAGCTCCGCCTGCAGGGCGGCGAGATCTTTGTCCGGGCCTGATCCCACGAGCGATCGAGGGTACTCGCAGCCCGCAGGCGGCGCTAGCGGCGAAAACTCCGCAGCGCGCGCTGGGTCAGAAGGTCAGCCGCCGCAGCTCGACGGCCTGCGCGAAGTCGGCCGCGGGCTCGTCGCGCTTGCTCACCGCGCGTACCACCTCGCCGTAGCACTCCGCGAACCACTGCACTTGCCGCGAGGTCGCGGTGGCGCCGCCCACGGCGCGCGAGGTCACGTCGAGCCGCACGCGCAGCGCTTTGTGCAGCTTGACGAAGGGTAGCCGCACCGTGCCGCTGGCGTCGATGTGAACCGAATACGTGTCGTCGGTGGCGATGGGCAGACCGTCGAGCTTGCCGTTGGTCACGCTGCCGGTGGTGACGTACTTGGCGCCGACCTCGAGCGGAAAGCGCAGCAGCGCGAGCGGCTTGTCATAGATCATCAAGGTGCGGTCGGGCTGTTTGGACGCCAGACCGAGCAGCTGCAGGCTGTCGCCTTCGATGCGCAGCAGCTGCAGCGTGTCGCTGCTCGCGCCAGCCTCGACGGCGAAGTCAGCGTCGGGGAAGTGCTGTGCGTACCAGGTGCCATCGATGGGCGAGAGCTTGGCCTCGAAGACGTTGCCGCTGCGCGAGGAGAAATCCCACTCCAGCGTGCCCGAAACCATCTCGCCGGCGATGTTGACGCCCACCTGCGAGCCGGCCGGATTGACGCGGTAGCTCGCTTTGACGCCGGCTTTGAAGGCCAGCTCGTCGAGGCTGATCACGCCGTCGCCGTTGGGCAGGCAGGTCAACCCGTCGGGGGCCTGGTAGTCGGTGACGCCGGTATCGCGAAAGATCGGGTCTTCGCCGGCGCAGGCGCCGAGCGCGACGCAAGCGAGGAGAGCGAGCACGGCAGAAGGCCACGGGCCACGGGCCGCAGGCCACGGGATCGCACATGTACGTGCATGCTCGCTTCGCCGGCACGCAGCGAGCCGGCGCCGAAACTCGTGCCGCCGAAGCGCTGCGGCGAAGCGTGCCTCGTGTAGGCGAGCGAGCCTGTGGCCCGTGGCCTGTGGCCTGTGGCCCAGCTCGCGTGCATTGGCGGAGGCCCGAGGCCGGATGCCGGAGGCCCGAGGTCCGAGGCCGGACCACCGAAGCTCGCGGTCAGTCGTTATCGGGGCCCGAGTCGCCGTGCTGGTCGCCTGAGTCATCGCTATCGCCTACAGCTTGAAGGCCAAGATGGCATGGAAAGTCTGCGCCGTGGCGGCGGAGAGACCAAGCAGTCGGTTGTCGAGGCCCGCGAGCGGGAAGAGCACGCCGTACTGCAGCCGCGCTTCGAAGGCGCGATGCGGCTCCCAGCGCGCCGTGAGGTCGACCTCGACGCCGAGCGGCGACTCGCCCGACGGCGTCGACTCGGATCGCATCGCCAGCGACGTGATCACCGCGCCGCCGAAGTAGAGGCCGCGCAAGGGCTGCCACTCGGCGCTGGGGCGGATGTAGATCGCGTCGGAGACGGCGCCGATGATGCGGCGCCAGAGGATCAAGTCGATGCGGTAGTCGGGGTTGAAGCGGAAGTTGTCGGTGGTGGTGTCGCCCGGCAGGCGAAACTGCGGGCCGTCGAGATCACCCGGCTGTGACGAGAACTGGTCGAGCGGCGAGCGCACGCCGAAGCCCGGCGCCGAGTCGCCGCTCGCCATGCCCACCTCGAGGGCGATCTTGAAGCGCGTCCAGTCGTAGCGCGCGCGCGCGACGGCGCCGAACTGGCGCGCCGTGATGCGCTGCAGAAGCTCGGTGCCAGGCAGCAGCGAGGCATTGTCGATCTGCGAGAACAGCAGCGCGGCCTCGATGTCGACGCTCAGGCCGCCCACGCGCAGGCCGAACCAGAAGTCGGCGGCGAAGGCGAAGAGGTCGCGGCGCACGCGGTCGTCGGGGCCGTATTCGCGATCGAGGTCGCCCGTCAGGTAGTAGGCCGGCACGTCGTCGGCCTGCGTGCGGATCGAGGTCAGAAGCCCGTATTGGATCACCGTGCGTCCGGCGCGCACGTAACGCTCGACGACCTGCGGGCGGTCGTAGCGCGCGATGACGAGCGCGAAGCTGCGCACGTCGTCGCGGTGATCGAGGTTAAACGCTTGCGGGTAGAGGCCGATGGCGCGCGACGTGGGGCCGATGGCGCCGAAGTCGAACGCCACCGTCACGAGGTGTCCAAACAGCGGCAGCGTCAGCGCGATGCGGTCGCCCTCGTCGCCGAGATCGCAGTCGAGGCAGTTGCCCGAGTTGACGAAGAAGCCCGTGCCCCAGCTGATAAGCGCCCCCATGCGGCCGGCCGAGAGGATGCCGAAGGGCAGCACGATCTGCCCCCAGGCGCGCTTGACGCGCACGCTGTCGATGTCGGAGTTGTCGCCCTCTTGCGGTGGCCGCGTGCGCGTCGACGCCGCGGCCGTCGGCGCCCACACGCTGGCCGGCAGGCCGTCGGGCGTCGAGCCGAGCACGAGGTTGTCGAGCACGTCGACGCGCGCGTGCAGCGACACGCCCCAGGGTAGGCGGATCACCGGCTCGAGGCGCAGGCGCATGTTGGCGCTCATCAGCGGGCCGCGCCCCTTGTCCGATGGCGGCACGGGAAAGAGCGGGCGGCCGGTGGTGGGCGTCGGGCCGTGGTCGAGGTCGAAGTTGTCGAAGACGTCGAAGCGCAGGCGCAGGTAGCCGGCCAGCGAGAAGTGCTTGTCGAGGAAGCTCTCGCCAGCGAGGCGCTCGGCGCTGCCCGGCAGCGCCATCTGCGCAGCGGCGGGGCGCGCGGCGGCGAGCAGCGCGAGCAGCGTGAGCAGCACGACCGACACGACGCGCGCGGCGCGCGCGACCGG
>JAGQIK010000545.1 GCA_020431405.1 Myxococcales bacterium | reverse complement strand
TCCTCGAAGCCCACGGCCGGGCCGCCTTCGAGGCGCTCGAGCCGCGGACCCACGCGCGGCTCGCTGCGCAGCGCGGCCTCCAGCGCGCGGCTCGCCGCGGCGGCCTGCTCGGCGTCCTTGGCCCCGATGGTGAGGATCATCGTGCGGCTGAGGTCGCCGCCGGCGAGCTTGCGCGAGAGCTCGAGCAGCTCGCGGTCGCTGTCGCCCGGCAAGAACGAGACGATGTCGTTGGTGATCGAGAAGCGCAGCGCCACGAACACGCCGAGGGCGCCGAGCACCGCCAGCGCGCCGACGAGCGCTCGCCTCTCGCCTTTGCTCATTTCTGCGCTGCGGAGCGAAGGCCGAACAGCGTCTTCTTCTCGGCCGCGGAGAAGCGCCGCTCGGGGTTGACCTTGCTGAGGACGATCTCGGTGGTGTCGTCGTAGCCGCTGCGGAAGACGATCTTTGTCGTGGCCAGGCCTTTGCCATACACCTCGATGGCCCTGAGGACCTTGGCCACCTTGGCGCTCTTCGGCGTCAGGCGCAGCGTCCAGCTGCCATCGGGGCCGCGCCGAAACGCGATCTTGTAGGCGCTGGCCATGCCGGCGCGCTGGCCGCCGAAGAGCCACACCATCGGCAGCGTCATGGCGTTGGCCTCGGCGGAGCGGCCGAGGGCCATGGTCGCGCGCTTGCTGCCGCGCGTCACGTGCACGGCGGTGGGTGTGATCAGCGTGCGCGTGCCCGCGTCGTCACGCTGCAGCAGATAGCCCGGGCGGGTAAAGTACAGCGTGCCGCGCGCGGTGACCGGCGCCACCAGCAGCGCGCTGCGGCTGGTGCGCACGTAGCGCGCCTGGAGGCCGGGGATCTTGGCGTAGGCCGCGAGGAGCGCGTCGAGCGTCGGCGTCGTCTGCGCGCGCGCGGGGACGGGCGCGGCGAGCGCGAGCAGCGCGAACAGCGCGGCGAGCCGACCTGCGCTCACGCGATCTCCGGCAGTCGCGCGAGCACGTCGGCGGGCGTCGACGAAAAGAGGTTGCCCTCGCCATCGGTGACGACGAGCACGGTGTGGCCGCGCGCGCTGGCGCGCGAGCGCGTGAGGTTGGTCACGCGATAGCCGACGCGGATGAACGGCCGGGTGGCGGTCAGCCGCGCGCGCACGTCGATCTCGTCGCCGTAGCCGAGCGGAAACGTGTAGCGGCAGCGCGCGTCGGAGACGTACATGCGGTAGCCCATGGCGCGCACGTCGCCGACATCGAGCGCGCTCTTGGCGAGCAGCGCGCAGCGCGCCTGCTCGAAGTACTTGAAGTAGTGACCGTGCCACACCACGAACAGCGGGTCGCAGTCGTGAAACGGCACCGCGAGCCGCACGTGGGCGATGGTCGCGTCGTCTTTGGTGGCGGTGGCGGTCATGACGTGCGCCAGAAATCGTAGAAGTTGAACCAGTTGTCGGGCGCCTTGCGGCAGAATTCTTCGAGCCGCTCGGCGTAGCGCTGGATCGTCGCCGTCAGCGCTTCCTGCCGCGTGGCGCGCGGAAGCTCGATGCGCTCGGCGAACGGCTCGCAGTACAGATGGTAGCGGTTGGGCTCGAAGTAGAGGCCGAAGACGAGGTACACCGGGCAGCGTAGCACCGAGGCGAGGATGAAGGGCCCGCTGGGGAACTCAGCTGGCTCGCCGAAGAACGTCACGGTGGTGGTCTTGTCGTTGAGCCCGACGCGATCGCCGAGGATCGCGACCAGCTCACCGGCGTCGAGCACCTTCTTGACCTTGGTGGCGAACGAGACTGGGTTGTCGCCGGCGTGAATCACGCGCGCCGCGGTGTGCGGGTCGATCTGCTCGAGCAGCGCATTGATCATGCGCGCGTTTTCGAAGTGGCCGACGATGTTGATCGGGTAGCGTTTGGCGCTGCCGCCGGCGCGCATCGCCTCGAAGCTGCCGAGGTGGGCGCCGATCAGCACGGCGCCACGTTTGGCTTCGGTCAGCTCGGCGAGGTGGTGCGTACCCGTGCGCGTGACGTCGAAGTAGCGCAGCTTGCCCTTGAGCAGAAAGATGCGGTCGATGGAGACGTGCGCGAAGCGCAGCACGTGCTGGTAGACCTCGCGCCAGCGCACGCGACGGCCGTGCACGCGCTCGAGATACTCGCGCGAGGTTCGCTTGGTGGTGACGTCGAAGACCGCGTAGTAGAGCGCGAGCAGGCGCGCGAGCTGGTGTGTGGTCCAGCGGCCGGCCAGCGTGGCGAGCCAGAACACGAAGCGGATGCCGAGCGTCGTGCCTCGCTCGGCGCGCGAGAGCCAGGTCTGCGCGGTGCGCTGGGTCACGTGCGCCGTCGCAGGCCGAAGAGGCGCAAGAAGAACAGCGTCGCCTTGAGCGAGCACAGTCGACTGTGCAGCCAAGCGAAGCGCAGGTTGTCGCGCAGGTTGCGAAAGTGCGAGACGCCGCCTTCGTCGGCGCTGAGGTAGCGCACAGCCACGGGCAGGTTGATGATCGGCACCTTGGCCCAGGCGAGGCGCACCGCGATCTCGATGTCGAAGTCCATGCGCCGGCCGCGCACCGGCACCTGCGCGGCCGCGGCGAGCGGATAGACGCGAAAGCCCACCATCGCGTCATAGATCACGCCGCGCCCGACCTCGAGGTTGACCCAGAAGTTGGTGATCTTGCGCGCCACGCGGCGGCTGCGCGGGGCGCTGGCGTCGAACTCGGGGTATCCGAGGATCAGCGCTTCGGGGTGCTCGCGCGCGGCGGCGAGAAACTCGGGGATGCGTTCGAGCGCGTGCTGGCCGTCGGCGTCGATCTGAAAGGCGTGTGTGAAGCCGCGCTCCTGCGCCAACTCGAAGCCGGTGCGCACGGCGGCGCCTTTGCCGCCGTTGCACTCGCGGTGGCGTACGAGCGCCAGACCTTCGGAGGCGATCTGCGCGCAGGCGTCGCGCCCGGCGCCGCCGCTTCCATCGTCGACGACGATGACGTCCGAGAGGTGCGACTGCGCCGCGGTGACCACCGAGCGGATGGTCATCGGGTTGTCGTAGGTCGGCACGATGGCGCACGGGCGGAAGCTCACGCCTCGCCTCCGCTATGCCATCCCTTGGCGCCGAAGCTGACCGTACCGCTCGAGCAGACGCGCTCGCCGCGACGCAGCGCGAAGGTGACCTCGCTTTGTCCCTCGCGCCAGCGCAGCTCGACCGCGATGTCGTCGTCCGGCTTGATGCGCGAGAGGAACTTGAGCCTCGACATGCGCTGGACGTCGCCGAGCTCGGGGCGCGCGCGACGGATACAAGGCATCACGAGATCGCGCAGCTGCACGGCGGCCATCAGGATCGGATAGTCGACGAAGTGCCCGTCGAACCATCCGTATCGTGCGGGTACATGGGCGCGAAAGACGCGCGCTGCCTGCGCCGCGCCGGCATCGCTGTCGCGCTCGGCCTCGCGCTCGTCGTCGCTGTCGTCGGCCCAGTCGAGGCGCCAGCGCAGGGGAGCGCCATCGGGGGCGCGGTCGAAGAGGCGCATCAGCCGATCGCGCGGCAGATCGCCGCTGGCTTCCCGAGGCAGAGCGTCCAGCAGCACCAGCTGCGAAGGCTGACCGAGCAAGGCGCGCAGAGGAGCCTCGTCGAGCGAGCTGCCCGCCACGGCGGCGAGCGTCACGCCATCGGCGCCGGCTACCACCACGTCGTCGACGCCAGGTAGCTCGAGCAACGCGGCTTCGATGTGCTCGCCCACCACGTCAGATGCGCTCGGTGCCGTCGTGTCCGTCACCTCGATAGCGTGCGCCGCGGCGAAGCGCCGCGCGGTGGAGGGCGCGAGCGGCGCCGCCGTCGAGATCACGCGCTGAACCGATGACAGCGCGCCGCGCTCGAGCGCGCAGAGCGCACGCAGATGCACCGGCGCGCTGATCAACACGTCCGCTCGCGCCGCCTCGATCGCGTGCGCCACCGCTGCCGGCGCGTGCGGCGTGCCGCGCGCCACCGCGGCGCCAGCATAGAGCGGCGCCAGCACCGACGAGAGCAGGCCCGCTGGGTGGTAGCCGGGCAGCGTGCTGACCACGCGCGCGCCTTCGCCGAGCAGGCGCGCCCGCGCGCTCGCCTCGCCGAGCAGCGCTTCGGCGCCGTGGCGAACGAGGCGCGGCTCGGCGCCGCTGCCCCAGCTGAAGAAGGTCAGCGCGTGCGCGGCTGGCGGCGCGATCGGTGCCAAGGCCGGCGCGTCGTCGCTCTCGCGCTCGGCGAGCAACGCGCCGACGGCGATGCCGCCACCGGCCTCGGTGTCGTGCAGGATCGCCGCCGCGTCGATGCGGTTGGCTAGCAGCCACACAGCGTCGCGCCGCGTGTTGGGCGGAAGGGCCGCAGCGTGACCGCTGCTCCAGGCCGCGAGCAGCGCGACAGCCAGTAGGTAACGGTCGTCGCGAAAGACGAGCAGCACCTCGGAGCCAGCGCTGGCCGGCGGCAGCTGCGCGGCGACGCGCGCCGCGTCACGTCGCAGGTCGGCCGCGCTACGGTCTAGTGGAAGGCTCCGCCCGGCCTTGGAAGGCAGGTGCTCCGGTGTCGCGCCGATCGCGACGAGCTGCTCGGGCGCGAGCCCCAGCTCGAGGGACTTCCCGACGGTTGCTCGCGCGCCGCCGAGCAGCGTCAGTCTGGACGTGGACACACGGACCGCTTGGCCGCCCGGCGCTCAGCTACCCGACGCCCTCGCGAACGGACTGGGCGGAGGCAGGAGCGCGGCCGGCGGCTTGCTCGGCTCTGATGAAGTCAGCGAGGCTCTTTACCGAGTAGAAGATCTCGCGGTTGCGTTCGTCGTCCTCGGACGTCTTGACGCCGAACTTCTCGTGCATTGCCAACGCGAGCTCGAGTGCATCGATCGAGTCGAGCCCGAGGCCTTCGACAAAAAGCGGCGCCTCGGTTTCGATCTCTTCCGGCTTAACGTCGTCGAGCATCAGACACTCGACGATCATCTCTTTAAGCTCGCTTTCGATAGATCGTTTAGATTCCATTTCTCGGACCAATTCTCCGCGAATCCGGTCGTATATCACATCGCGTGCATGACGACTAGCGACCGAATCCTCGCTTGGATACACCCATTCGAGCGTCCTCAGGCGCATTGTTGGTGTGCCTCGAGGGGCGCGAAACAGCGGCTGCTCCTTGGTCAGCCAGCGTGGCCAGTATTCGATCAGGATCGGCACCACCGGAACACCCGCGCGCCGCGCGATCTCGAACGCCGTGCGCCCGAAGCGGTGCAAACCTTCGACAGGTGAGCGTGTCCCCTCCGGGAACACGAGCACGTTGAAACCACTTTGAAGCCGCGCGACTGCGGCGTCTATGACAGGGGCCACGTCGAGCAGCCCGTCGGCGGCGCCTTCGAACTGCCCCGAGCCTTCCATCAGCGGCCGCAGCCAGCGGCGGCGATAGATGCTCGGTTTGACCGCGGTCACGACGTCGTGAAACGTGGCCATGATCGCGGTCACATCGGCGTGGCAAGGGTGGTTGGCGATCAGCACGCAGGGGCCCTCGGGCAGCTGCGCGGGGACATCGCGCGGATCGAAGTCGAGCAGGCGCAGCATGCGCAGCGTGTCGTGCATCAGCAGGAAGGCGCGGCGCATGATCGCCTGCAGGACCTTGGCGCGGCGCGCGGGATCGCGCGAAGGCACGCGCGCGATCAGCGTCAAGATGGTGTAGCCGAGCGGCGCGGCGGCGAAGTAGATGCCGACCACGACAGCGATGACGGGCAGTCGCCACAGGTGTGCGACGCGCGCGGCGCGCAGATAGGCCTGCAGGCGCAGCGAGCGCGCCAGCCCGGCGCGTGGGCGGGCTCGCCCCTCGGACGGCGCAACTGCTCGGTGTGACAGCATCTTTCAGCGGTCCGTTAACACAGCGCTCCAAGGCCAGCAAGGCCGCCAGCGTCGGGCGCCTGCCGCGCTAGACCGGTGGGCCTGCAGTCGCTATCCTCGCGTGATCGTGCGAGGGAGCACTGCGATTGTCCGAGAAAAAGCGCGCACTTGTCACCGGAGCTAGCCGAGGTATCGGCGCGGCGATCGCGCGCCGACTGGCCGCCGACGGCTACGCGGTGATCCTCAACTACCGCAGCGCGCGTGATCGCGCCGAGGCCGTGCGTGACGAGATCGTCGCCGCGGGCGGCGAAGCCGCGCTCGCGCCCTTCGACGTCGCCGACCGCGCCGCCAGCGAGCAGGGCGTCGCCGAGCTGCTCGCCAGCGACGATCGGCCCATCGCCGTGCTCGTCAACAACGCGGGCATCGCCGCCGACGCTGCGTTCCCGTCGATGAAGTGGGAGCAGTGGGAGTCGGTGACGCGCACCACCCTCGACGGCTTCTACAACGTCACACGCCCGCTGGTGATGCCGATGGTGCGCCAGAAGCACGGCCGCATCATCAGCCTCTCGTCGATCTCGGGGCTCTCGGGAAATCGTGGTCAAGTCAACTACGCGGCGGCGAAGGCGGGCATCGTCGGCGCCACCAAGTCGCTCGCCATCGAGCTGGCCAAACGCCGCATCACCGTCAACGCCGTGGCGCCCGGTCTGATCGAGACCGAGATGCTCGGTGCGGTGCCCGAGATGGTCGTCAAGTTCCGCATCCCAGCGCAGCGGCTGGGGCGCGCCGAAGAGGTCGCCGGCGTGGTGAGCTTTCTGGCTAGCGACGACGCGAGCTACGTCACCGGTCAGGTGATCCGCGTCGACGGAGGATTCTTCTAGTGCCGGCGCACGCGGCGGCCGAGCGCTGGGACGTGATCGTCGTCGGCGCGGGGCCCGCGGGCTCGGCGTGCGCGGCGCTGCTCGCGGCGCGCGGCTTTCGCGTGCTCGTGCTCGACCGAGACGAGTTTCCGCGCTTTCGCATCGGCGAGTCGCTGCTGCCGGCGTCCAACGTGGTGCTCGAGGCGCTCGGCCTCGAGCCGCCCGCGCCCGAAGGCGGCGGCGCGGTGGACGAGACGTTCTTCTTCAAGGGCGGCGGCGATTTTATCCGCGAGGCCAGCGGCCACGCGGCGAGCTTCAGCTTCGCCGACGCGCTACCCGGGCCGCCGCGCGGCACCTGGCACGTCGACCGCTCGCGCTTCGACCGCGCGTTGCGCGACCTGGCGCGCGAGCGCGGCGCCGAGGTGCGCCACGGCGAGCGCGACGGCAAGGTCTGCGAGGTCGATATCGATCCCGAGGCGGGGGTGACGGTCACGCTCGGCTCGGGTGCGCGCGAACGCGGGCGCTATCTCGTCGACGCCAGCGGGCAGGGGCGTCTGATGGCGCGTCGGCTCGGCAGTGTTCAGCCCTACGAGCACTTCGGCAAGGCGGCCGCATTCACGCACTACGCCGGCGTGAGCGACGCCGCGTTCGCCGAGCTGCTGCCGCAGAGCCACATTCGCATCATGATCATCGAAGATGGCTGGGGCTGGGTCATCCCGCTGCCGGGCGCGCGGCTGAGCGTTGGCGTGGTCAGTCGCGGGCGCGGCATCCGCAAAGAGGATGTCTTCGACTACGTCGCCAGCTCGGCGCTGGTCTCGCGGTTGACCGCCGGCGCCGAGGCGTCCGCGCCGCGGCTGGTCAGCAACTTCAGCTACCGCAACGCGAGCCCGCACGGCGCGCGCTACTGCTGCATCGGCGACTCGGCGTGCTTTATCGACCCCGTCTTTTCGTCAGGGGTCTCGCTGGCGCTGGTCGGCGCGCGCGAGGTTTGCGAGCAGCTCGGCGACGCGCTCGAGCACGGCCGCGAGGGCGAGCCCGACCTGATGCAGGCGCACGGCGAGAAGATGCAGCGCGCCTACGACGTGTTCGCCGCGCTGGTCAACCGCTTCTACAACACACGCTTCATCGACCAGGTGCTCTTTCGCGCGCCCGACGCGGGCACGCTGCGCCGCAGCGTGATCAGCGTCTTCACCGGTGACGTCTTCCGTCCCGACAATACCTTCGCCGCGATGCTCGTCTCGTCGCGCACGCAGCCGCCGAGCCATGACCAGCAGGCCCACAGCGATCACCGGCTATAGCCTCGTCAACGGCGCCGGCGCCGATCGTGACGCGGTGCGCGACGCGCTCTATGCCGGGCGACGCGGGCTCTCGGCTTGCGCGCTGGAGCTTCCGTTCGAGGCCACCACGGGCAGCGTCGACATCGCCCTGGCGCCGCTCGAAGGTGCGCTCGCGCCGTGGGACACGCGCATCACGCGCCTCGCACAGCACCTCGTGCGCGCGCTCGAGGCAGAGCTCGAGCGGCTGCGCGCGCGTTGGTCCAAAGAGCGCGTGGCGGTGATCCTCGGCACCACGACGGCCGGCGCGGACTGCACCGAGGCGGCTTACAAGCACTACCTCGAGCACGGCGCGCTGCCCGACGGCTACGACCTGTGGCGCCACCACACCTACGGCGCGGTGCTGTACGTGACGCGCACGTTGTGCGGCGCCGAGGGGCCGAGCTATGTCGTGTCCACCGCGTGCACGGCGAGCGCCAAGCCGCTCGCCGCCGCGCAGCGCTTGATGGCGGCCGACCTGATCGACGCAGCGGTGGTCGGCGGCATCGACACGCTGTGCACGATGACCCTGCGCGGCTTCGCCTCGCTCGACGCGCTCTCTGCGTCGCCGTGCCGGCCCTTTTCGGCCGAGCGCGACGGGCTCAACATCGGCGAGGGCGGCGCGCTGCTGCTGCTCGAGCGCGAAGGCGACCCGGTGGCGTTGCTCGAGTCGGTGGGCGAAAGCTCGGACGCGTATCACATCACCGCGCCGCACCCCAAAGGCGAGGGCGCCGAGCTGGCGATGCGTCGCGCGCTCGAGCTCGCCGGCGTGGCGCCGCGCGATGTGGACCACGTCAACGCGCACGGCACCGGCACGCCGCTCAACGACTCGGCGGAGGCGCAGGCCATCGAACGGCTCTTCGGACGCGAGGTGCCGGTGGTCTCGACCAAGGGCTACACCGGCCACACGCTCGGCGCGGCGGGCGCCACCGAGGCGGCGTTGGCGCTGATCACGCTCGCCGAGGGCTGGGTCCCGCCGTCGGTGGGCGCGGCGCCCGTGGACGAGAAGATCGCCATCAACGTCGTCACCGAGCGCACGTCGCTCGGCGTGCGGCGCGTGCTGAGCAACTCCTTCGCTTTCGGCGGCAACAACACCGCCGTGCTGTTGAGGGCGGTATGAGCGGCCGCGTACACGTGGCGGGCGTTGGCCTCTACGCCACCGACTATCCCGACCTCGGCGCGTGGAGCCGCGGCGCCGCCCAGCCTGGCTGCGAGCCGGCGGGCGAGCTCATCGATCGGCGCGCGCGCCGGCGCACCAGCGCGCTCACGCGCGCGCTGGCCGATGCGTACGGCGAGGCGCTCGGCGCCAGCGGCTTCGCAGCCGACGAGGTGGCGGCGGTCTTCGGCTCGGCGCTCGGCGAGGCGGCGACGATGATCGGCATCCTCGATCAGATCTACGGCGGCAAGAACGTCTCGCCGATGCGCTTCGCCATGAGCGTGCACAACGCTGCGTCGGGCGTGGTCTCGACGACGACCAAGAACCGCGGCATCACCACGTCCATCGGCGCCGACTTCGACACGCCCGCCATGGCGCTGATCGAGGGCATCGGCCTCGTGGCGGCGCACGAGGTGCCGGTGGTGGTGGTCTGCGGCGACGAGCAGGCACCGGACGACCTGGTGCAGGGCCTCGACCTGAGCTGGGACATGCTCGCCGTGGCGTTGGTGCTCGCGCCGGCGACTGGCGGCGGCGACGGCCCGCTGCTTCGGGTGCACGCGCGCACACCCGAAGGCGCTGCGCTGTGCGCGCTCGAGGACGAGCAGCCACCGCGCGCCGTGTCAGCGAGGCTGGCGCGCAGCCCGCAGGTCGGGCTGCTCGATGTCGTCGCGGCGTTGCAGCGAGGCCAAGGCGGCTATGTCAGGCTCGACCGCGGCCGCGGGCGCGGCTACGTCGCCGAGCTTTTGCTGTGACGAGCGACGGGTTTCCACCCATTGGCGAGATCGTCCCGCATGGCGAGGCGATGGTGCTGCTCGACGAGCTGGTGAGCTGGCAGCCGGGGCGCGCCACCTGTCGGGTGACGCTGCGCGAGGGCGCGCGCTTTGTCGTCGATGGCGCCGTCGACGCCGTGGTGGGTATCGAGTACATGGCGCAAGCCGTGGCGGCGTGTCTCGGTTACGAGGCGCTGCGCGGGGGCGCCGGCGTGCGCGTGGGGGTGATCATCGCCTGCCGCCGCTTCGACCTGCACGCGCAGACGCTGCCGCTGGGAGAGCCGCTCGCCGTGAGCGTGGCGCGCACGCGCGGAAACGACAGGCTGAGCCACTTCGACGGCGCCATCGGGCGCGAGCGCGATGGCGAGGGCGGCGCGCCGCTGGTGGAGGCGACGCTGACGCTCTATCATGCCGAGTCACCGCCCGATGACGACTAGAGCGAACGTCGAGGATCGTCTAGATGCTGGTCGATAGAGGCCATTGGTGGCGTGGCCTGCGCGGCAGCGCGATCAAGCGCATCTGGCCGCACGTGCTGGGATTCATGGCGTGGGCCAGCTTCATCGCTTTCGCCGAGCTGATGGGCTGGATTCCCGGCCGCATCTCGCCCGTGCCGTTCACCTTCATCGGCCTGCCGCTGGGCTTCTTTCTCGCTTTTCGCGGCAACCAGGGGCACGCGCGCTACTGGGAGGCGCGCCTGCACTGGCAGACGATCTGCAACTGCGCGCGCAACATCGCACGGCAGAGCGACGTCTTCCTGCGCGGAGGCGACGAGCCGCCCGAAGGTCTGCGCGAGGTGCAGCGCGAGATCATCTGTCGCGTGGTGGCCGTCGTGCACGCCACGCGCGTCAGGCTGCAGGGAGGCAACGCCAAGGCGGCCGCCATCGAGGTGCTCAACGACCTCGGCGCCCCGGTCCCCGATCTGGTCAAAGACGCGGTCAACGTGCCGTATGCACTGTTGACCTCGATCACGCGCGACCTCGATCGCATCCTGCGTGCCGGCTGGATCGATCGCATCTTCGCGCGCTACATCGACCAGCAGGTCGCCGCGCTGAGCGACGCCGTCGGCGCCTGCGACAAGATCCGCAAGACGCCGATGCCGGTGCCGATCGTGCTGCTCACGCGGCGCATGGTGCTCGTCTACGGCGCGGGTCTGCCCATCGGCATCGTCGACATGACGCGCTGGTTCACGCCGGTGGTCGTCGGCGTGCTCGTCTACGCGTTCCTCGGCCTCGACACCATCGCTGGCCAGCTCGCCGCGCCCTTTGACGAGGGACCGCACCAGCTGCCGCTGCTGACCACGGCCGTGGAGGTCGAGCGCGACGTGCGGCAGTTGCTCGGCCTCGAGCTGCCGCCGCTGCCCAGCGCTCACGACGGCATCGTGCCCTAGCAGGGACTAGCGCAGCAGGTTGCGCAGCATGCCGCGCAGCGCGCCGCCGCGCTCGCTGAGCGACGCGGCGTGCCAGACGCCGGCGTGCGTCAGGCCCTTGGCGGCGCTGCGAAGCTCGCCGAGCTGTTCGTCGGTGAGCCCAGCGTTGCAGCTCGTCGCGTGCGACATCAGGTTCGGCAGCGCGCCGTCGGCGACGGGCGTGTCGTCGTGCGTCAGCCCCAGCGTGTGGCCAACCTCGTGGGCGATGATGCTGTCGAGCTGCGGCCGCGCGTAGTCGGGCACGCCACCCATGCCGACGATGGCGGTTGGCGTGAAGTCACCGTCGATGTCGAGCCACTGGTAGAGCGGGTTGTCGGGCTCCTCTTTGATGATCTTGTCGAGGAGGGTCTTCGAGAGGCCAAGCCCGACGATGCCCGCGAGCGGGGCGAGGGCGCCCGACAGTGTGCCGCCGACCATCTTGTCGAGCACCACGACGTTGATCACCGCGCGCGCTGGCTTGCCGTAGGCGCCGACGAAGGCGCGCACGTTGTGCAGGAACGCACGCCCCATGGCATCGAGCAGCCTCTTCTGCTCGTCCTTCGAGAGCGAAGCGCTCGCGCTGGTGTCGAGGCCCGTCTGGTCGTGCGCGACCTGTTTCAGCGCTTGCTCGTCGACGACAAGCGCGTGCGTCAGCGGGATGTCGATCACGTCGAAGCGGGTCGAGACGGCGAAGCCGTAGCGGCTCATGTAGCGCGCGAGGCTGCCGAGGTGTTGGCGCAGCGCGTCGTCAGAGACGCCGGCGCCGCGGAAGATGCGCAGCGGGAGCGGGGTGTCGCCGCGCTCGATGACGAAGTTGCAGCCGCCGCTGCTGTCGATCTCGAACCAGCTACGGTAGCTGGCGGGGTCGCCCGGCTCGCCCGGAAACGCGGGACTAGGCTCGACTGTCTGAAAGAGCCCTTCCCCGCCGCACGCCCCCAGCGAGAGGCTCGCCAGCAGTGTGACGAGCAGCATCTTTTGCTTCATGTTCACCTCCGACGGCCGTCGGGAACGATGAACGCAGGCCCACCGCGTGCGCCTTGATGTGCATCACGGCGTAGCCTTTTTCGCAGGGGCGTCCCCAGAGCAGCTTCATCGTGCGCGCGCGGGTGTCGATGATCGTCGAGAGGATCGTCTCGGAGAGCGGGTCGTCGTGGCGGCAGATGGTGTCGGAGTCGCCGGCGCCGCCGTCGTGATCGGAGAGCAGCTGCTGGATCGCGCCGTCGTCCCAGCGCTCGCCGCCGCGCACGCGCGCGAGGTACGCGCGCTCGCGCGTGACGTTGCAGCGATGGATGTCGAGGCCCGAGACGAGGCCGGTGCTGATGGCGCCGACTGGGACCTCGACCTCGCGCATGCTCGGCACGCGGTAGTTGTTGAACGTGTAGAGCACCTCGTCGTCGTCGGCAGCGCGGCGCACGGTGGCGCGCGTGTTGGACAGCTCGACGGCGGCACGCTCGCCCGAGGCGTCGACCAGCGAGACGATGCAGCCGGCCGCGACACGAGCGCCGCGCAGCAGCGTAACGGCCTCGGCGACGTCGCGACAGCTTTCGAGACACTCCTGTACGAGCATGGTGACGAAGAGGGCAGGGCGGCGGCGTTCGATGTCGGTGGCGAAGGCCTGATTGACGCTGACAGCGAGGCCGTGCTCGTTGACGCCGTTGATGGCGCCCATCAGACACGGGTAGGTGACCGCCAGCGAGCGATAGCCATCGTCTGGGGTGCTCCGCCGCAGGAACAAGAAGCGCTCGAAGGCCGGCGGAAAGTCGTGGTTGTAGGCGAGGCGCGGCGCGCCGTCGGCGGTGCAGTGCGGGCCGAACGCCAGCGAGGTGCAGCCCATGGAGAAGCCGAGGTTTGCCGTCTCGCTCTCGACAGCGTGAAAGCCGTAGAGCGTCGCGGGCGCCATGCCGGCCGCGCGCGCGAGCGCTTCGAGGGCGCTGCGATGGTGCGCGCGCGCGGGATCGTCGTAGAGCGGGCGATGCCAGCGCAGATAGAGGCCGCCCACGATGCGCAGCGCTGCGCGCACCAGCCACGCCGGCGTCCAGCGCGGCAGCAGGTCGCTGAAGCCTTCCTTGAACATACGGTGCACGTGGGGCCGAAAGAACTCGCCTTGGGCGCGGGCACGCTGCTCGCGCGAGCCGCTGACCTCGAGCATCCGATCGCCGTGTGTCCACATCATCGGGCGGCCTCCATGGATAATAATCCGACTGGTCGGTCTATTTATAATCAGTGCTACCATCGCGTCAAGCCCGAAGGGAGAGCCATGCCGCGCATCAAAGACCCCGCGCTCGAGGAGCAGCGTCGGGCGCAGATCATGGCCACGGTCTACACCTGTCTGGCCGAGGGGTCGCATCGCGCGCTGACGCTCGACGCCGTCGCGCGTCAGGCCGGCGTCAGCAAGGGCATGGTGACCTACTACTTCCCGAGCAAGGACCGCCTGATCATCGAGACCATCGAGCACTGGCTGAAGATGCAGCAGCGCCTGATGCTCGAGATCGTGCGCGAGCCGCTGCCCGTGCGCGAGCGTCTCGAGCGCCTGCTCGAAGCGGTGCTGCCCTCGCGTGACGCCGTGCGCTCGGAGCTGAGCTTTCAGACCGAAGTCTGGTCGTTCGCCAAGGACCACCCCGAAGCGCTCCAAGCGCTGCACCAGGCCTACCTCGGCTTTCGTCACGCCTGCAGCGACATGATCGAGGTCGGCCGTGACGAGGGGTACGTCACCGCCGCCGACGCGAGCTGGATCTACCTGCTGATGCACGCGCTGATCGATGGCATCGCCTTTCAGCTCGTCCTCGACCCGGACCTCGATCTCGCCGAGCTGCGCCAGCGCCTGCTGCAGCTCATCGATCGACTCGTCACCGCCTAGCGCGCCGCGCGAATGGAGATACGACGATGGACACCAAAGCGGTAGAGGAGCAGTACTTCGAGCTCGTCGACGACACGTCGTCCAAGTTCTGGGCGATCATCGTCTTCGAGAAGTGCCACACGGTGCGCTACGGCAAGATCGGCACGGTGGGCCGCAGCCAGAGCAAGCGCTTCGAGAGCGCGGTCGACGCGCACCTCGACGCCGACCGACTCGTGGCGAGCAAGGTCAAGAAGGGCTACGTCAAGGCGCGCAGCCAAATGACCTACACCGTCTCGCCTCATCAGCCCGAGGGCGCGCTGCAGATCGCCTACTACCAGGGCGACGACCTGCTGCTCGTACGCCGTCACTACCCGTCCGGCCACCTCGCCGAGGTCTCCTACTTCGACAAGACCGGCCGCGCCGCTCGCCAAGCCTGGTTCATCGACCGCGACGAAGACTTCAAGCCCTTGATCAACCCCTGGGTGCTGCTCGACCTCGATCGGCTGAACAAGCGCGTCGTCAGGATCGAGAAGATCCCCGGCAAGTACCCAATCTCCTATCGACTGTACGACGCAGCAGGCAACGAGATCTGAGCGCGAGCGCGTCCGGTGTTCTACAGCACTGAACGCCGGCCGCGGACGGGGGGCGGAGCGGGCGCAGCGCGAGCGTCGGAGGACGCCTCGTGCGTTGGTGGTTCGGGCGCGTTCGGGCGCGGCTGGGCTAACGACGGGATGGGAGGCTGGCGGCCTGCGGGCGTTTGGCGCGCGTGGGCGGGGCGTGGAGGGGGGCGCG
>JAGQIK010000544.1 GCA_020431405.1 Myxococcales bacterium | reverse complement strand
TCGCCGGGCAGCGGGTCCCACTCCCACTCCAAGCAGCGCAGCGAGCGTCCGGCGCCGTCGTCGTTTTCGACGAGGCTGCAGCGCTCGACGAAATCGTCGGCGAGGTCATCGGGTGTGAAGATCGCTGCGCCGCCAGGGCGCGTGTGCACGAACGCCGTGTGCACCGCGGCGCGCAGCTGCTCGACGCTGGTCATGTAGGTCACCGCGTCGTGCACCAGCACGCAGTCGAACGTGCGCTCGAGCCGCAGCTCGCGCATGTCGCCGAGCACCGCCTCGCACTCGGGGTTGAGATCGCGGCTGAGCGCGAGCATCGGCGCCGAGACGTCGCTCATGGTGCAGCGGTAGTGCTGCTTGAGGTGAAAGACGTTGTTGCCGGCGCCGGAGCCGAGCTCGAGCAGGGTGCGCGCCTCGCCGCCGGCGCTGCCTTCGACGGCGCGCTCGAAGGCGTCGTGAAAGCAGTCGCACTCCGGCGCGTGCTCGTCGGTGGGATCGAGCAGCAGATACCAGGACGTCAGCTCGTCGTAGAGGATTGGCTTCATCGGGGTGACGTGTCTTGTTGAGGCAGCGGGCAGGTACGAGTGTCGATACTATGAGGCATGGGCACCGCGGCGGCACGGATGGCGGGTTTGGTGGTTTGGTCCAACGTCGCGCTGCTCGCCCTCGCCGGCGTCGCGCGCGCGGGCAACGAGGACTCGTTTCTCTTCGGTGATCACGCCTCGATGATGGCAGGGGCGGTGATCGCGACGGCCTCGGGCACGGGGGCGACCTGGTACAACCCGGCGGGGCTCGGCCAGAACGTGCGCGGTCGCCTCGAGCTCAGCGGCACGGCCTTTACCCTGCGCCTGCGGCGTATCCCCGATGGGCTCCAGGTGACCGGTCCGCAAGACGCACGGCAGGCGATCAAGAGCACGCAGCTGTTTATCGTGCCGAGCTCGATCGTCTGGGTGCGCCAGCTGCGCCCGCACGTCAGCCTCGGGCTGGGCGTGTTTGTCACCGAGCAGGACATCTTTCGCTTCGATGGCGACATTCAGATCCCGCGCGACAGCAGCGGATACAGCAACAACGTCGACGGACAGCTCTCGGGCACGATCCTGCGCTACCACCTCGGCGCTTCGATCGGCTGGCAGATGGGCTCGCGGCTGCGCCTCGGCGCCAGCGTCTTCGCCGTCTACGAGAAGCACGACGAGTTTCGCAAGCTCTTCGCCGACGCGACGTCGGGCGGCGACTTCGAGACGACGTTTCTGCAGCGGCTGGTCGACGCCGAGGTCTCGCGTCTCTCGTTCGAGGTCGTCGTCGGCGCGCAGCTGAGCATCACCGACCACTGGTTGCTCGGCGCCGTGGTCCGCTCGCCGCGTCTGACGGTGTGGGAGGGCGCGAGCACCGACAACTCGACGTCGCTGGTCTCGCGCGGCCCGACGGTGTCGGCCGTGACGCTCACCAACGTCGATCACACGCTGATCAACAACGCCGGCACGGGGCTGACGATGCCGCCGCGTATCTACCTCGGGGTCGCGCGCCGAACGAGTCAGTACGAGCTCGCCCTCGAGCTCGACGTGCGGCCGCCGATCTTCTCCGAGCTGCGCGCCGCACGCTGGGCCATCAACGGGCGCGCCGGCTACCTGCGCCAGCTCAACGCGACCAACCAGCTCGGTTTCGGCTTGTTCACCGATCGCGGCGGCTACGCACCACCGCGCGTCTTTCCCGACGCGCGCGTCGACTACTACGGCGCCACCGTCGGCTGGAAGCGCAAGTCACGAGTCAAGCTGCGCGCCGGCGAGCGCGCCACGACGTTGCTCTTTTCGACCACGGTGGCTGTGCGCTACGCGCTGGGCTTTGGCGAGTCGACGACGATCCGCTTCGACTACGCCGACACGGCGGCCACCGGGCGCGTCGCGCGCATCGACGACGCGCGCGTGGACGTGATCTATCACGAGCTGTCGCTCTATCTCGGCACGTCGCTCGAGTTCTAGAACTGGAAGTAGATAAAGGGCACGACCTCGGTGGTGCCGGCCCAGCGGACGAGCAGCACGGCGAGCACGAGGACGGCGGCTTGGATGGGCGCGGGCATCTCGGCGAGGATCTCTCTCGCACCGTCGACGATGCGATCGGGCAGCAGGTGCGTGACGAGGGCGAGGCCGAGCATGGTCCAGATCAGCGGCGTGATGTTGGCCGCGCCGCCGCTGAAGGTGAAGAGGCCGCCTAGAAGCTGCCAGGCGTGATCGAAGCTCTTGGCGCGAAAGAAGATCCACGCCAGGCAGACGAAGTGGAAGGTGACGATCATCGCCAGCACACGCGCGACGCCCCCGAGCGGTTTTGCCTCGGGGCGCAGGCGCTGGAAGGCGCGCGTGAAGGCCAGGCCGAGGCCGTGCAGGGCGCCCCAGATGACGAACTTCCAGTCGGCGCCGTGCCACAGGCCGCCGAGCAGCATCGTCGCCGTCAGGTTGACGTACGTCCGCGCCGAGCTCTTGTGGCTGCCGCCGAGCGGGATGTAGAGGTAGTCGCGCAGCCACGACGAGAGCGAGATGTGCCAGCGATGCCAGAACTCGCGCAGGCTCGCGGCGCGGTACGGCGAGTCGAAGTTCTGCGGCAGCTTGAGCCCGAATAAGAGCGCCGAGCCCATGGCGATGTCGGTGTAGGCGGAGAAGTCGCAGTAGATCTGGAAGGCGTAGCCGTAGACGCCCATCAGCTGCTCGAGCGACGTGTAGCGCAGCGGCGTGTCGAAGACGCGGTCGACGAGGTTGACGGCGAGCAGATCGGCGATGACGTTCTTTTTGACGAGCCCGATGGCGATCAGAAAGAAGGCGCGCCCCGCGGTGCCGCGATCGATCGCCGGCTCGCTCTCGAGCTGCGGCAGAAACTCGCGCGCGCGTACGATCGGACCGGCGACGAGCTGCGGGAAGAACGCGACGAAGACGAGGAAGTTGAGCGGGTTTTGTGCTGGCTGGAGCTCGCGCCGGTAGATGTCGATGGTGTAGCTCATCGACTGGAACGTGTAGAACGAGATGCCCACGGGCAGCGCCACGTCGAGATGCGCGCGCGCGATCTCGACGCCGAGCTGCGAGAGCAGCGCCTGCGCGCTGTCGGCGAAGAAGTTGAAGTACTTGAAAGCCGCCAGCAGGCCGAGGTTGCCCACCAGGCTGACCAGCAGCAGCCGCTTGCGCCGGCGCTCCTCGTCGCTGTTGGCGATCGCCGCGCCGACGTAGTAGTCGAGCGCTGACGAGCCGACGATCAACGCCAGGTAACGCCAGTCCCAAAAGCCATAGAAGATGTAGCTCGCCGCGAGCAGCACGAGCATGCGCAGCACGCGCGCGCGCGCGAGCGCCCAATACAGCACGAACGCACCCGCGAGCAGTACGGCGTACTCGATGCGGGTGAACTGCACGTTCGGTCAGCGCCTCAGTACTTGGTTAGCGCCGCGTCGATGGCCGCGGCAAAGCGCTTGGCGACGATGGCGCCGCCCTTGGGCTGCAGATGGACCATGTCCTTGAGCGCCAGCCCGCGCTTGAGGAACCACTTCATCGAGCCGCGACCGCCCATGCCGCGCTGGCCGTCCCAGAAGGCGCAGCCTTTGGAGAAGGCGATCTCGCGCTGCTTGTCGCTCACCTTGCGCACCACGTAGGGGCTGTGCAGCCCCTTCTTGCCACGCACCAGGCGGTCGAGTGGGCCGATGACGATGCACGACACGTCGGGGATCGCCTCGCGTACCCGATCGAGCACCACGCCGATGCGCTGGCCGTACTGCTCGAGGCTCTTACCGAAGCTGAGCGTGTCGTTGGCGCCGTACTGGAAGACGACGAGGTCGCTGTTGCGGTGCTTGAGCTGCTCGACGAAGAAGCGCTTGTCGATCTTGGCCAGCTGATGGAAGCGCACGCTGACCATCGGCAGGTTGTCCCAGACGACACCCGGGCCGGCGCGCTCGATCACGGCGCCGAGCACGCGCACGTGGCCGCTGGCGCGCAAGCTGATGGTGTGCGTGGCGTCGGCGAACTTGAACGACGAGAACATCGGCGCGCGCGGCGCGCCGCCGGTGCTGACGCTGCCGACGCGCGCGCTGTCGATCTTGACGGCGATGTTGCCGCCGCCCGCTTGGCGCATGGTCCACAGCTCGAGCTTCGAAAACGACAGCGCGTTGGTGGCGCGGATGCGCAGCCAGCCGCCGCCGCTCTTCTGCTCGACCGCCGAGCCGCCGAGGCCGAGCCGGTAGTCGATGCGGGTGCCGCCCACCACGCGGTAGCTCGTCCAGCTCTTGCCGTTGGCGTGGACCAAGCCGTACTGGTTGTACCAGGTCCACGGCTTGGCTCCGAGGGTGAAGCCGTGCCCGCCGTCGCCGTAGCGCTTTTGGTAGTGGTGACGAAGCTCGCTGCTGATGTGGTCGAGATCGATCAGCGAGTCGCCGAAGTGCGTCACGCGCGTGATCGCGCCGGCGCTCTTGCCCTTGGTGCGCTGCAGCGCCTTGGCGAAGCGCACCAGCGAGCGCTTGGGATCCTGCAGCGGCTCGACCAGGTCGGGGTTTTTCT
>JAGQIK010000543.1 GCA_020431405.1 Myxococcales bacterium | reverse complement strand
GACGCACTGCCCGCAGACGCACTGCCCGCAGACGCGCTGCCGTTGGCCGTCGATGTCTTCGCCGCCGCCGCGGCGCTGCCCGAGCCGCCGCGCGCGGCCGCCAGCTGGCCATCCGCGCCGCCGCCGCGGTTGGGGCGCAACAGCGCGACCACAACGATCACGCCCACCACCAGGGCGGCGCTGCCGGCCAGGATCCAAGGCCTGCCGCCGCCGCGCCGCTGCGCCGGACGCAGCGAGTCGTCGCCCGCCGTCGGCAGCACCTCGCCGCCCACCGGCGTCGGTGTAGGTGCGATCGGCGAGCCGCCCTGCGTCGTGTCGTCGAAGAGGCCCAGCACCGAGGCCACGGCCTGCGCGCGGCCCGACGTCAGCTTGGTCAGCTCGTAGCCGAGCTCCGACATGGACTGCGGCCGGTCGTCGGGGTTAGCCGCCAGCGCGCGGTCGATCAGATCGGAGAGCTCCTGCGGCACGTCGTCGCGGATCTCGGTCAGCGGCGTGATGTTGGGGCTGGCCTTGTTCTGCAGCACCTCGATCATGTTGGCGCCCGAGTCGGGCGCCTCGCCGGCGAGCATCTCGTAGAGGATCGCGCCCACGGCGTAGACATCGGCGCGGTGGTCGCACTCCTTGCCGGCCGCCTGCTCGGGGGCCATGTACTCCGGCGTGCCCATCGGCATGCCCGGGTTGGTCAGCCGCTCCTGCATCGTGTCGCCGGGCTGGCTCATCTGCGCGATGCCGAAGTCGAGCACCTTGACGAAGTCGACCTGCCCTTCGCGCGAGATGAGGAAGATGTTCTCCGGCTTGAGATCGCGATGCACGATGTCGACGTCGTGCGCCGCGCCGACGGCCTGACACATCTGGATCGCGATGCGCACCGCGCGCTCGACGCCGAAGCTGCGCCGCTCCTCGAGCGCGTCGGCGAGGTCTTCGCCGTCGAGGTGCTCCATGACGAAGTACACCGCGCCGTTGACGGTCGTACCGGAGTCGAAGACGTCGACGATGTTGGGATGGCCGATGCGCGACGCGGCCTTGGCCTCGCGACGAAAGCGCGAGACGACGTCGGGCATGCGCGTGTACATCGGGTGCAGCACCTTGACGGCGACTTGGCGCTCGATCTCGGTGTGCGTCGCCAGATAGACCGTGCCCATGCCGCCTTCGCGCAGCTGCGCGTCGATGCGGTAGCGGCCGCCGAGCACCACGCCCGGCTCGAGCTTCGGCATCGCCTGCGGGTCGGGCGGTAGCGACGCGCTCGAAGGCTCGTTGCGATCGCTGTGCTCGTCGTCGTCGCCGTCGCGCTTCTTGCTGGCGCGCCTGTCGCGCGGGTGCGGCGTCTCCTCGAGCATGCGCTGGATCGGCAGCGCCATGTCCTCGAGCAGCTCTTCGCGCTCGCGCCGCTCCTCGGTGATCTGCTCGCCGTAGGACTCGCGCAGCAGGCGCGACACCGACGACTGGTCCGTCGTCGGATCGACCTTGGCGAGGAAGCCGGCGATCTCGCGGCGCATGGCTTCGGCCGTCTGATAGCGCTTGTCGCGATCCTCGGCGAGCGCGCGCAAGATCACCAGGTCGAGGCCCGCAGGAAGGTCGGCGTTGACGGAGGAGGGCGGTGGTATCTCGGGGTTGGCGGCGCGCCGCAGCTGGTCGAGCTGGCTGCCCGTCTTGGGGAAAAGCCGCGTGCCGGTGCACAGCTCCCAGAGGATCACGCCGGCCGCGTAGATGTCGGTGCGAACGTCCACCGCTTGGTTGCGCGCCTGCTCGGGCGACATATACGACAGTTTGCCGAACAGCACGCCGGGCGCCGTCTTCTGCAGCTTGATGTTGGAGAAGGCGAGGCCGAAGTCGGTGAGCTTGATCTCGCCCGAGTATGACAGCAGCACGTTGGGCGGGCTGACGTCGCGATGCACCAGACCGAGATCACCGTAGGAGTGCGCGTAGTGCAGGCCGCGGCAGATCTCCTTGACGATGTGCAGCGCCACATCGAGCGGCATCTTCTTGCCGGCTGCCTGCAGCCGCTTGAACACGTCGCGCAGGTCCTTGCCCTCGATGTACTCCATCACGAGGAAGTACTGGCCCTCGAGCACGCCGCCCTCGAAGACAGGCACCAGGTTGCCGTGGCTGAGCTTGACCATCAGCGTCGCCTCGTCGGCGAAGCGTCGGATGTACTCGTCGCTGGCGAGGTGTCCGATGATCTGCTTGATCACGCATAGCTTGCGCAGATCAGCGCGCCCGCTGATCGCCAAGTGCAGCTCCCCCATGCCGCCGCGGGCAAGCGGCGCCACGAGGACATACTTGCCAAATCGGCGCGGGTAAGAGCTCGGATCGGGCAACGGACTCACGGCGTTGCAGCGGCTTCGCGCCGCTGCCTGAGCCATTGATGATACAGCCCGAGAAAACCCATTGGCCATGAAATCACTGGCGTCGCAGGCTTTTCACTGGCCTACTCGCACGGATCATGGTGTACCGAGACGTAGGCGCGCTGGGTTGACCGTGCGCGTGCCCCGGTGATAGTGTTTTTCGTCTGATTGCGCAGGCTTGCCATGTCCGGCCAAACCGTCCTCGTCATTGACGACAGCCCGACCATCCTCAAAGTCGTCCAGCTCGTGCTGACGAAAGCGGGCTTTACCGTCTTTACCGCCGCCGACGGCGACGAGGGTGTGGAGGTCGCGAAGAAGAAGAAGCCGGATCTGATCCTGCTCGACTTCGTGATGCCGAAGATGAACGGCTATCAGGTCTGTCGCGCGCTGCACGAAGAGGAGGCGCTCAGCGACGTGCCGGTGGTGCTGATGAGCGCCAAGGGCGACCAGGTCGGCGAGCGCTTCGTCAAGGTGATGGGCATCGTCGACTACATCACCAAGCCGTTTTCGCCCGAGGCGATCACCGGCGTGGTGCAGCACACCATCGAAAAGTACGCCCAGCAGGCGCCCGAAGAAGACGACCCGGCGCTGCTGCCCACGCCCACCCCCGAGGAGGCGGTTGACGCCGCCGACAAGGCGATGGAGGCGCGGCGCGCCGCGCTCGACAAGCTGCGCGATGGCGTCGCCAAGGCGGGCGCCGACGCGGTGGCCAAGGCAGCCGAAGAAGCGTCTATGAGCCTCGACGCCGCCGACGTGGCGAGCTGGATCGGCAAAGGGCTCAGCGAGGACGTGCTCGAGGTGCTCGTCGGCGAGCTTCGCGCCGCGGCGCCCGAGCTCGCCGGCAACGACGACGCGGTGCTCACCGGCGATCTGCGCGTTGTGCCGCTCGCCGAGGTGCTGCTGCTGCTCGCGCAGCAAGAGCAGCTCGGCACGCTGACCGTCACGCGCGGCACGGCGCGCGTAGACCTGCACTTTCGCGGCGGCAAGGTCGAGATGGCGACGGCGGCGGGCGTGGCCGACGAGTTCTTGCTCGGGCGCTTCGTGCTCGACAAGAACCTGATGTCCAAAGAAGACCTCGATCTGTTTCTCAAGAGCCGCGCGGGGTCCACCAAGCTGCTGGGTAATCAGCTGGTGAAGCTCGGCTACATCAGCGACGAAGATCTCAAAGACGCCATGCGCGCGCAGACGTGCGAGCTCGTCTACGAGCTGCTGCGCTGGAACTTCGGTCGGTTCACCTTCCGCGCCACCGGCAAGCTCGCGGCCGTCGCCGCCGAGGCGTCGCTCGGCATCGAGATGGAGAGCATCTTGATGGAGGGCTTTCGCCGCGTCGACGAGTGGCACCTCATCGAGCGCGAGGTCGACGACTTCGACCAGGTGTTCCTGCGCAACGAGGACGCGCTGGCGCGTATGGGCCGCGGCCGCCTGACGCGCGAAGAGCTCGCCGTGCTCGAGCTGGTCAACGGCAAGCACACCGTCAAGGAGATCACGCGCCAGAGCCGCATGGGATCGTTCGAGGTGAGCAAGATGCTGTACCGCTTGCTCTCGGCGAAGCTGATCCGCAAACGCGTTCAGCCAGTAGCGGTCTAGCCGCGAGGTGTCGGTCATGAGTGACGCCACGGAGCGTGACGACATGGAGCGGGGCGCGAGGAAGCGAATCCTCATCGCAGAGGACTCGCCCACGGCGATCGAAGTGCTCACGCGGGCGCTCGAGCCGCTCGGCCACGAGCTGATCATCGCCAGCGACGGTGCCGACGCCGAGCGGCACATCAACGAGCACGCGCCCGATCTGTTGATCCTCGACATCATCATGCCGCGCGTGAACGGCTTTCAGCTCTGCCGCACCATCCGCGCCAACCCGGCGCTGCGCAAGCTGCCGATCATCGTGGTGACCTCGATGGATCGCGAGAGCGACCGCTACTGGGGGCTCAAGCAGGGAGCCGACGAGTATCTCGTCAAGCCGGTCGATCCGACCGTGCTCGTCGAGAAGGTGCGCGCCTACCTTTGAGCGACAAGGGCAGTGTGCGGGCAGTGTGGAGGTAACAGGCCCCCGTGGAGCTGATCGTCGCCGAGCTTGATATCGGATCGAGCGAGCCCGCGCGCGTCGCCGTGGAGCTGGCGCGCACGCGCGAGGTGTTGCGCCTTGGCCCGATGACGCCGGTGCCAACGGCACCGCCGAGCTTTGTCGGCGCGATGAACGCTGGCGGCCAGGTGCTGCCAGTGATCGACGCCAGCCTGCTCGCCTTCGGTGTCGCGTCGATGCCGTCGCCTGGAGAGTCCGGGCTCCTGACGTGGGTGCTCGAGCATCGCGGCGGCCGCGCGATCGAGGTCAACTGCGTGCTCTACGTCGGCCGCGTGCTCGAGGTGACGCGGGCCGAAGACGCGCTGGTCAGCGCCGCCTTCGCAGCGGCGGCCACGGCGGGCGGCGGCGGATCGCTCGTCGCGCCGCTCGAAGTCGACATCGGCGAGGTGCAGTTGCTCGACGTTGTCGCGCTGGTGCAACGCATCGCGCGCGACGTCGACGAGGCGCGCCGTCGCGCGTTCCCCGCCGTGCTGTCCGGAGGACCGCGTGCCTGACACCACCTCCGCGCCGCGTGGGCGGCGTTCGCTCGTCTTCAAGGTCGGCCTCGGCGTGGTGGCGCTCTCGCTGGTGGCCGTCGGCGTCGTCGCGCTGACCTGGCGCGTGGCGCAGCACAACCTCGCGCAGCTCGCCGACGAGCAGCGCAAGGCGCTCGAGGACATCGTCGCCAGCAACCGCCGTCAGCTGCGCAGCATCAAGAGCTCCAACACGGCGGCGATGGCGCGCGCGCGGCAGGTCTCGCGTCAGATCGTCAAGGACACGCTGCGACGCTCGGCGCTCTCGGCGGCGCAGGTCGCCGAGGCCTTCATCGCCAAACGCCGTGCCGGCAACCGCGGCGGGCGCGCGCCCAGCGCGGCGGCGGCGCTGGCCAAGAACGCGGAGCTGATCAACTACGTGCGCCGCACGCGCATCGGCCGCGCGGGCTACACGTTCATCTTCGATCACGAGCGCGGCGCGGCCGGCAAGATCCTGATCCACCAGATCGCCGAGGTCGAAGGCAAGACCCTCGGCAAGGAGTATCCGGCGCTCTCCAAGGCGCTGCTCGAGCGACGCTGGTTCGACAAGGTGCGCTCGGCCAAGCCCGGCACGCTGCTGATCGGCAATCGGTTGGCGATGATGATCACGCTGCCCGAGCGCGAGCTGCCCAACGTCTTTGTCGTCACGCCGCTGCGCGACACCAAGCTCACGTTTGTGGCGGCCACCGATCTGGGCGGCACGCTCAACTCGGTGCTGGGCGACATGCGCGGCGTGCTCAAGGACATCGCGCGTGTCAGCGAGACGAGCCACCAGAAGATCGCGCGCGAGACGCGCAAGCTGCCGCAGCGGCTCAATGCGCAGATCGAGCGCTTCTGGGGCCGTCTGGCGTGGGTGCTGCTGCCCGCGCTGCTCGTCGCGCTGGCGCTCGGCTGGGTCATCATCTCGTACTTCCGGCGCGCGCTGGTGCAGCCGGTGCGCGACCTCAGCGCGCTGGCGCAGAACATCCGACACGGTCGCTACGACGAGCGCGCGGAGGTGCGCGAGACCGGCGACGAGCTCGACATGCTGGCGCGCTCCTTCAACGCGATGCTCGACCGCATCGTCGGCTTGATCCAGAGCGACGAGTCCAAGCAGCGGCTCGAGCGTGACGTGATGTCGCTGCTCGAGCTCGTCTCGAGCGCCTCCAGCGGCGATCTGACGGTGCGCGGGCGCGTGACGTCGGCCGAGATGGGATCGGTCACCGACGCGCTCAACCATATGCTCGAGAGCATCGGCAAGCTCGTGCTGCAGGTGCGGCGTGCGGGTGCCGAGGTGACGAGCTCGGCGGAGCGCATCCTCGGCTCCAGCGAGGCGATGGCCAGCGGCGCGGCGCAGCAGGCCGCGGTGCTCGACTCGGTGGAGCGCAAGATCCGCGCGCTGGGCGAGCGCGCGCTCGAGATCACGCAGATCGTCGAGCTCATCGACGAGATCGCGGCGCAGACGAACATGCTCGCGCTCAACGCCGCGATCGAGGCCTCGCGCGCGGGCGTGCAGGGCAAGGGCTTCGCCGTCGTCGCCGACGAGGTGCGCAAGCTCGCCGAGCGCTCGTCGAGCGCCACCAAGGACATCGGCGCGTTCATCGAGACCATCCAGGAGGCCACCGCCGAGGCGGTCAAGGCGATGGAGGAGATCCGCGTCGTGACGCGCTCCACGGCCGACGGTGCCGTCTCGACCACGCGCAGCGCCGACGAGATGGTGGTCGCCGCCGACCAGCTCGGCGCGGCGATCGCGCGCTTCAAGGTGCATCGCACCAGCGCCGAGGATCTGGCGCGCAGCCTCGACGTGCGCGCAAAGGAGATGCGGCAGGTGATGGGGCCGGTGATCGAGCTCGCTGGCGTCGCGCTGGCCAGCGGCCCCGAAGCGCGCGACGCGGCGACGCGGCTGCTCGATGAAGTGGGTCAGATGCTCAAGACCGCGCTGCCCGCGTCGCGATCGGGCAGCGGCATGCGCGCTTATCCTGACGACGAAGAGTCGGAGGGCGGCGCGGCCGCCGGCAACGGTGACGGCGGCGCGGCGGCGGCGGCGAAGGGCAAGGACGAGAGCGCGGCGAAGGTGCAGGCGCAGGCGGATGCGGACGGTAAGAGCAGCGCGAGTGGCGCGAAGGGCGTCGGCGAAGAGCACGAGACCGGGCCGGTAGACGCGCGGTCCGAGCGATGAGCCACGGCGAGCAGCCGCAGCTCGACGCCGAGCTGCGCGCGACGTTCGTCGAGGAGGCGCGCGGCTACCTCGCCGTGCTCGGCGACGAGCGCGCGACCGCGGAGTCGCTTCGCAACTCCCGCCACGGGCTGCGCGGCGCGGCGCTGATGGTCGGGTTGGTAGAGATCGCCGAACGCGCGGCGAGCCTCGCCATCGGTGAGCCGAGCGCGGTGCGCGCCGACAAGCTGGCGGCCATCGAGGCGCTGCTGGTGGCGCTGGAAGCGGACGGCACGCCGCCCGTCGAGACGCTGGCGTCGAGCGAGACCTCGAGCGTCGGCGGCGGCGGCGCGGGCGCGGCTGCGGCTGACGCAGAGGCGTGGGCCGACGGCTGGGACCCCGAGACGACCAAGATGCTGCGCGAGCTGTTCGCGCAAGAAGCCAGCGAGCATCTCGAGGTGATGGTCGCCGGCGCGATCAACATCAGCGCCTCGGCCGGCATGCCGGGCGGCGACGGCGGGCTGCGCGAGATCCTGCGCCGCGCCCACACGCTCAAGGGATCGGCCGCAACGGTAGGTCTGGGCAGCGTCGAGCAGGCCGCGCATTTGCTCGAGGAGCGCTGCGTCGAGATCGATCGCGCAGGCCTCGCGCGCGACGGGCGCGTGACCGAGCCGCTGCTCGCCGCGTTCGACGTGCTGCGCACCCTCGTCGAGCGCGCCACCTCCGGAGAAGACGTGCGCGAGGTTGCCGACCAGCTCAACGCGCGGCTCGCGGTGCTGGCGCCCTCGGCGATCCGCGAACGGCGCGAGTCGCCCTCGCCGACGCGCTCGCCAACCACTGGCAGCAGCCCCGTTCTGCCGGGCGCCAAGCCGTCGAGCGCTGAGCACGTCGTCGTCGCCGGCGCCGAGCGGCGCGACGAGACCTCGGGCAGCTTCTTCGCCGTGGGCGGCGCCGAGCGCCGCGACGACGCCGAGGCCCGCGACGCGTCGGCGGCGGCGGCCGAAGACGAACGTCGCCGCGGCCTCGATCGGCGCCGCGACAGCACGCAGCTCATTCGTGTCGACGTCGAACGCATCGAAGAGCTGATGAACGCCGTCGGTCAGCTGGTGATCGACCGCACGCGCATCGAGCGCCGCGTCGAGGAGCTCAAGGGGCTGGCGCGCGATCTGTCGGTGAGCCGCCGCGCGCTGCACGGCTCGGCGCTCGACCTCGACGGCGAGCGTCGTGACCTGGCACGCGCGCGTATCACCGAGGTCGACGTCGAGCTCGCCGACTCGGTCTCCAACCTCGAGCGTGCCACCGCCGCGCTGATGGAGGACTCCGAGGTGTTGCGGCGCACCACGCGCGTGCTCGAGGAGCACCTCACACGCGTGCGCATGATGCCGATCCGCTGGCTCTACGCGCGGCTGCAGCGCCCCGTGCGCGAGATGGCGCGCAGCGAGGGCAAGCGCATCGAGCTTCACACCGAGGGCGAGTCGGCCGAGATGGATCGCTCGGTGGTCGAAAAGATCACCGACCCGCTGATCCACCTCATCCGCAACGCGGTGGCGCACGGCATCGAATCGCCCGAGCAGCGCCGCGCCGTCGGCAAGGACGAGGTCGGCACGATCCGCGTCACCGCGCGCCATCAGGGCGACATGCTGTTTCTCGAGGTCGAAGACGACGGCGCCGGCGTCAACCTCGAGGCCGTGCGCGCGGCGGCCAAGCGCCTCGGCGTGCGCGTCGACGAGCGCGTCAGCGACGAGGATCTGCTCGACGTGATCTTCTCGAGCGGCTTCTCCACGCGCAAGGAGGCGACGGGCCTCGCCGGCCGCGGCGTGGGCCTCGACATCGTGCGCCACAACATCGCCAGCCTCGGCGGCGACATCCGCGTCACGTCGCGCGCCGGCGTGGGCACGCGCTTCGCGGTGCGGCTGCCGATGACGACCGCCATCGCGCAGGCGCTGCTCTTCAAGGTCGGCGATCAGGTCTACGCCATCCCGGTGGCGCACGTGATCTCTACGGCGTCGGTGCCGTTCAGCGCGGTAGAGCAGCTCGGCGGCGGCCTGGCGCGCGTGCGGCTCGGCGCACAGGCCGGCGGCGGCGGTGGCGGTGGCGAGACGATCCCGCTGCTGATGCTGCACGAGGTGCTCGGCTGCGACCCGGCGCTGCCCGGCGAGCAGACCCGCGCGCGCTGGCTGCGGCTGCCCGTGGTGCTCGTCGCGTTCGGCAACAAGCGCTTCGCGGTCAGCTGCCGGCGCCTCATCGGCCCGCGCGAGATCGTGCTCAAGCGCCTCGGGCCGCTGCTAGGGCGCATCCCGCTCTTCGCCGCGGCCACCGTCAGTGGCTCGGGCAAGGTGCAGTTCGTGCTCGACATCGCCGTGCTCGCCGAGCTCGCGCAGCGCAGCGCCGGCGAGGTCGCCGACAAGACGCGGCTCGCGCCCGCCGCCGCCGCTGCCACCGCCGCGCCGATCGCCGTCGATCGCATGAACACGCACGACTTTCGCGTGCTGCTCGCCGACGACTCGCGCTCGATCCGCGAGGCCGTGGGGCTGATCCTGCGCAGCGAAGGTTACGCTGTCGACGCCGCGGCGGACGGCTGGGACGCCTGGGAGCGGCTGCAGCGCCGTCGCTACGACATCCTCGTCACCGACCTCGAGATGCCGCGCGTGCACGGCTACGAGCTGATCGCCAAGTGTCGACGCGATCCCGATCTCGAGCAGCTGCCGATCGTCGTGCTCACCTCGCGCACCGCCGACCGCAATCGCCACGCCGCGCTGCGCCGCGGCGCCGACGAATTCATCGCCAAGCCGATCAACCGGCGGCTGATACTCGAGACGATCGCGCTGCTCCTACGGCGCAGGCCAGACGCTCGGGTTCGAACCGGCTAGAATGTGCTCATGCGACCTGATGACGAACGACGACGCCTGATCGAGTCCATCCGCGCCGCGATCATCGGCGACGACCAGGCCATCGATGGGCCCTTCGGCTCTCGCCGCGTGACGTACGCCGACTACACGGCGTCGGGGCGCTCGCTCGAGTTTATCGAGGACTACATTCGCGACGAGGTGATGCCGCTCTACGCCAACACGCACACCGAGACGTCGGGCACCGGGCTGCAGACGACGCGCTTTCGCGAGGAGGCGCGCGCCATCGTGCATGGCGCGGTGGGCGCCAATGAAGAAGACGTCGTCATCTTCTGCGGCTCGGGTGCCACGGCGGCGATCTGCAAGCTGATCGACATCCTCAACCTGCGCATCCCCAACGACCTCGAAGCGCGCTATCGCCTCGCCGACCACATCCCGCCGCGCGAGCGGCCGGTGGTCTTCATCGGCCCCTACGAGCACCACTCCAACGAGCTGCCGTGGCGCGAGTCCATCGCCGAGGTGGTCGAGATCGAAGAGGACGAGGACGGACAGATCGACCAGCAGGCGCTCGAGCGCGAGCTCGAAGCCTACGCCGACCGCCCGCTCAAGATCGGCAGCTTCTCGGCCGCCTCCAACGTCACCGGGATCTGCTCGGACACCCACGGTATCTCGGCGCTGCTGCATCGCTACGGCGCGCTGGCGTTCTGGGACTTCGCCGCCGCCGCGCCCTACGTCAAGATCGAGATGAACCCCGAGATCGACCCGCTCTCCTACAAGGACGCGGTCTTCATCTCGCCGCACAAGTTCATCGGCGGACCGCAGACGCCGGGCGTGTTGGTGGTCAAACGTAAGCTGCTGCGCAACCGCGTTCCGAGCGTGCCGGGCGGTGGCACCGTGGCCTACGTCAACAAGGTCGAGCACCGCTACCTCAGCGATCCCGTGCATCGCGAGGAGGGCGGGACGCCGGCGATCATCGAGTCGATCCGCGCCGGCCTGGTGCTGCAGCTCAAGCAGGCGGTGGGCGAGGACCTGATCGAAGAGTACGAGCGCGACTTCGTCGATCGCGCCGTGGCGCGCTGGAGCAAGAGCGAGAACATCCGCATCCTGGGCAAGCACTCGGCGCGGCGGCTCTCGATCGTCTCTTTTATGGTCAGCTTTCAAGATCCCGGCGGGGCCGCGGGTCGCGAGCAGCGCTTTCTGCACCACAACTATGTCGTCGCGCTGCTCAACGATCTGTTCGGCATCCAGGCGCGCGGCGGGTGCTCGTGCGCTGGCCCCTACGGCCACCGCTTGCTCGGCATCGACCTGGTCAAGTCGCGCGAGTACGAGCGCGAGATCCTGCGCGGCTGCGAGGGCGTCAAGCCGGGCTGGGTGCGCATCAACTTCAACTACTTCATCTCCGAAGCCGTCTTCGAGTTTCTGGTCGGCGCGGTAGAGCTCGTCGCCAGCGAGGGCTGGCGGCTGCTGCCCTACTACGAGTTCTGTCCGGTGTCGGGGCAGTGGCGTCACCGGCAGGCGCGCCCCAGCGCGCCGATGAGCCTGCAGGACTTGAGCTATCGATCGGGCCGGCTGACCTATCGCTCGCGCCACGCCAGCGAGCCCGAGAGCGTCCTCGAGGAGTACCTCGTCGAGGCGCGGCGGATCACCGACGAGGCGCGGCGCGCGTTCGCCGGGCGCGCGGTGGTCGACCCCACGCTCTCCGGCGACTTCGAGACGCTGCGCTGGTTCCCGCTGCCCGGCGAGGTGCTGGTGGCCCTCGAGCGGGCCGAGTCCGCGAGCGGCTCTGCCGTGGGGCTCGACGCCGCCTCGCACGACACGGCCAAGGCCTGACTTCTCTCATCGCGGCGAAGCAACATCTGTGCGTCGCGATTGTGGCGCGCATGCGACGGTGCTATCTTCCCTAGGTTTTTCAGCCGGGTGGAGTGCTTTGTACGCCGTACGTGTTTATTGCGCGCTTATCGTCGTCCTAGGTCTTGCTGCGTGTGGTGACCCACCAACATCGCAGTTCAACGTCGACAGCTATCTCAGAGATGGCAACGGAGACGCGGGGGATGGCGCCGTCGGCGACGCCGGCGAGGTGCCGTTCGAGATCGAGCGCGGCACCGCTGGGGCCAGCGGTCTGTCCAGCACGCTGTCCAAAGGGCAGGTGCGGGCCGGCAAGGTCGTGGCGGCGGGCGAGCTGCTGAGCGGTATCAAGGTCGAAGGCAAGGTTGGCGACTTCAAGATCTACAACGATCGGGTCGCTTTCATCATCGCCAGCGAACGCGGCACCAACGGCTACTCGCCCTTCGGCGGCGAGCTGCTCGACGCGCAGCGCGTCGACGACAGCCAGGCGCGCAGCCTTATCGGCGAGACGCTGTTGACCATCGGGGCGGCGGTGCTCGAGCCGACCAGCGTTGGCGTGATCAACGACGGCAGCGACGGAAAGCCCGCGCTCGTACGTGTTGTCGGCACGCCGCGCACGTTGCCGCTAATCGAAGGCTTCATTCCGATCTCGTCGGCGGCGACGCCCGTGCACATCGTGATCGACTATTCGCTCGCGCCTGACAGCGACGCGCTCGAGAGCACGCTGCGGCTGTTCAACAAGACCCGCAAAGAGGTCAAGATCCCGCTCAACGTGCTGGGCATGCTCGCTGGAGACGGGCTCGACTTCTTCGCCGACGGTGTCGGCTTCGACGTGGGCGATGGCGCCGCGGAGCAGAGCTACGTTGGCCTGGTCGGCGCAGACATCAGCTACGCCATCGTCGGCGTCGGCAAGACGCAGCTCAAGCCGTTGATCTCGGAGTCTGGTGTCTGGCTCGTCGAGACGGGTGCCTTCATCGTGCCGGCGGCGGGCGAGACGTCGCGCGGCGTACGCCTCTCCATCGGCAAGGGCACGCCCGAGGCGCTGCGCGCGCAGGTGCGCTCGATGCTGACGATCAGCTCGCCGCCCGCGCTCAGCGGCACCGTCAGCGATGGCGCGGGGGCCGTGGCTGGCGCGCACGTGCATGCCGAGCTCATCGACAGCACCGATCGTCGCCGCTACTACAGTAAGGCGATCAGCGATTCGAGCGGCCACTACGACCTGAAGCTGCCCGACGGCAAGTACGACATCACCGTCTCGGGCGACGGCCGCAAGATGAGCGACCCCGTGACGGTGACCGTCGCGGGCGCGGCGCAGACCAAAGACCTCTCGGTCGGCGAAACGGCCACCGTGCAGTTCGAGGTCAAAGACGACGGTGGCGTCTCGCTGCCGGCCAAGCTGACCTTCGTGCCCAAGACGGCGCTGCCCGAGCCGCCGCGCAGCTTCGGCGAGCTGCGCTACGGCGGTGGCGTGGCCCGCATCGTGTTCCACCCCGGTGGCAGCGGCACGACCACGGTGCCGCCGGGCGAGTACACCATCACGGCGAGCCGCGGCTTCGAGTACGAAGTCGACACGCAGACGGTGACGGTCAACGCTGGCCAAACCAACAACCTGACGTTCACGCTGCGGCGGTCGGTGAGCACGCCGGGCTATATGAGCGGCGACTTTCACCTGCACGCGCAGTGGTCACCGGACTCCAACGACCTCAACACCATGAAGGTCACGGCGCTTGCCGCCGAGGGCGTCGAGATCCCCGTCAACACCGACCACGAGTACATCTCCAACTACAACCCAGCCATCGCCCAGATGGGCCTGCAGAAGTGGGTGCGCGGCATCGTCGGCGAGGAGCTGACGACGTTCGCCTACGGCCACTTCAACGTCTATCCGATCGTCGCCGACGACAGCAAACCCAACAATGGCGCCATCCCGTGGATCGGACGCACGCCGCCGGAGCTGTTTTCCGACGTGCGCAAGGCGTTCCCCGACGCGGTGCTGCAGATCAATCACCCGCGCTCGGTGGCCATCTCGGGCTATTTCTCGTACGTCGGTCTCGATCCGACCAACGGCACGTTCACCAAGCCCGACGCCTGGTCGGGGCTCTTCAACGCCATCGAGGTCTTTAACGATAGCGGCTGGTCGAACAACAAGGACGGCACCGTACGCGACTGGTTCGCGCTGCTCGACCGCGGCAAGATCGCCACCGCCATCGGCAACTCCGACTCGCACAGCGCTATCAGCACCGAAGTGGGCTACCCGCGCAACTTCGTGGCGCTCTCCACCGACGAGCCTGCCAACGTCAACACCACCGAGATGGCCACGTCGGTCAAGGAAGGCCGCGTTGTCGTGAGCGGCGGCATCTTCATCGACGTCAGCGCCAACGGCAAGAAGCACGGTGACACCATCACCGCGCAGGACGGCAAGGTCTCGCTGGCGATCAAGGTCCAGGCGCCAGCGTGGGTCAACGCCGATACACTCGAGGTCTATGTCGGCGGCAAGGTCGGCGGCGACATGATCGCCACCCGCACGCTCGACAGCAGCACCGCCGACCCCAACAACGCCACCGTACGCTTCGACAGCACCATCGACATCACGGTCAGCAAGGACACCTGGATCGTCGTCGTCGCCTACGGCGCCGGCAAGCTCGATCCCGTAGTCCGCGGACAGCAGCCTTTCGGGGTGGTCAACCCGATCTACGTCGACGTCGACGGCAACGGCAAATACGACCCCCCGCTGACGCTCACCGCCCCCTGACACTCGCCGACGCGCCGACCGCGCGTCCGCTGCACTACAGCACTGAACGCCGGGCGGCCGACGCGGGGCGGGGCGCTGGGCGCGAGTGTGGGAGGACGCCTCCTGCGCTTGTGGTTGGGGCGCGTTCGGGCGCGGCTGGCTAGTGACGGATGGGAGGCTGGCG
>JAGQIK010000542.1 GCA_020431405.1 Myxococcales bacterium | reverse complement strand
CGCGGCGACTATGACGGCGTGCTCGAGCGCGTAGAACACCTGCGCTCGCTCGGCGTCGACGCGGTCAAGCTGATGCCGCTGGCGACCTTTCCCGGCCAGCGCGGCTGGGGCTACGACGGCGTGCTGCACTTCGCGCCGCACCCGAGCTACGGCGAGCCGGCGGCGCTGGCGCGGCTGGTGCGCGCTCTTCACGAGCGCGGCATCGCCGTGCTGCTCGACGTGGTGACCAACCACTTCGGCCCCGAGCACAACGCCATGTGGTCGCTGGCGCAGGTCTTCTTCGAGCCCGAGCAGCCCACGCCGTGGGCCTCGGGCATCAACTTCAGCATCGAGGCGGTCAACCGCTACTTCGACGAGATGGCGCGGCTTTGGCTCGGCGTCTACGACATGGACGGCCTGCGCTACGACGCGTGGAACGCGATTCCCAAGGGCGCGCGCCACCTGCAGCTCGAACGCGCCATCGAGGAGACCGACGCGCTGCGACCGCCCGAGCCGGCGCGCCGCACGTTGATGTTTCTCGAGTCGTCAGGCAACGAGCACGCGCCCCTCGGCGTGCGCGGCGTCCACGGCCGCGTCGACGTGCTGCAGCTCAACTTCGACATCCACCGCGCCGCGCACGCGCTGCTCACCGGCGAGCGCCACGGGCCTTACGTCGACTACCAGCGGCCGCTGATCGAGCTCGAGCGCTGCCTGACGCGCGGGTTCGCGTTCGCCGCGCGCCACAGCGAATACACCGGCGGCCGCGTCGGCGACCCGCGCCGCCCCACGCGCTGGCCGGCGTTTCTCAACTACCTCGAGAACCACGACACCTGCGGCAATCGCTACCTCGGCCAGCGCCACGCGGCGATGGTCGAGCCGCGACGCTGCCGCGCGCTGTTGGCGCTCGTGGCCCTGCACCCAGCGCCGCTCTATCTGTTCGCCGGTCAAGAGTGGCAGAGCCTCGCCCCGTTCTTCTTCTTCACCGACTTCGACGAGGCCTTCGGCAAGAAGGTCACCAGCGCGCGGCTTTCGGAGTTCGAGGAGGTCGACTGGCGCGAGTCCGAAGCGCGCGCGCCCGGGCCGCAAGAGCTCGCCGCCTTCGAGCAATCGCGCGTGCGTTGGTCCGAGCTCGATCAAGCGTCCTTCGCCGAGGCGCTCGAGGCCACGCGCGAGCTGCTCGCGCTGCGCAAGCGCGTGGTGCCGCAGATGAACCGCAACGCCCGCACGAAGAGCACGCGGCGCGGCGACGCGTTGGCGCTCGAGATCACGCCCCACGAGCCGTGGGGCAAGCACTACTGGCTGCTCGCCAACCTCGGCGACGCCCCACTCGCGCGCGCCAAGCTCGGTCTGAAGCTGCGCGAGCGGCTCTACCGCAGCGCCGACGCCCAGGGCCACGACGACAGCACGACCCTCGCGCCGTGGTGCACGGAGCTGTGGCTCTGAGCTAAGGTGTGTCTGCCGTGCGACTGGCTCACATCTCAGATCTCCACGTGCTCTCGCTGCGCGGCGTGCGCCCGCTCGAATTCGCCAACAAGCGCATCGTCGGCGGGCTCAACCTGCTCACCGGCCGCGCGCGCGAGTACTCGCTCGATGTCTGCCGCGCGCTGGTCTCCGACCTCAACGAGCAGAACGTCGACCACGTCGTTGTCACCGGCGACATCTCCAACCTCTCGCTGGCGCCCGAGTTCGAGCTGGCGCGCGAGATCCTGATGGGGCTCAGCCTGCCCGCCTCCGAGGTGACCCTGATCCCCGGCAACCACGACAGCTACACCCTCGAGGCGCACGTGCGCGACGATTTCACGCGCGTGCTGTCACCCTACCTCAAAGGCGATCTTCCCGGCGAGATCGGCGACTACCCATTCGTGCGCATTCGCGACGACGTCGCGATCGTCGCCCTCTCGACGGCTCACCCGTCGCCGCCGCTGCTCGCCATCGGCACGCTCGGCCCGCGGCAGATCCGCGCCGCCGAGACGTTGCTCGCACACCCGGAGATCGAACGCCGCTTCCGCGTGGTGCTGCTGCACCACCCGCCGCGCTCGCGCGACACGGGCTGGCACAACCGCCTCACCGACGGCGACCACTTCGTCGAGATGATCCGCCGTGTGGGCGCCGACCTGGTGCTGCACGGCCACCTTCACCGCGAGTGCCGCGACCACCTGCCGGGCCCCAAGCACCTGGTGCCTGTCTTCGGCATCAACTCGAGCACCTGGCTGCCGCGCGATCGCTCGCGCCACGCCAGCTACAACATCTACGAGCTGCCCAGCTGCGCTGGAGCGCGCGACGGCAACGACCACCACGATGACCCGCGCACGCGCCCGCTGCGTGTCGTGCGTCGCGGCTTCAACGTGCGCCGCGGCGTGTTCTCGCAGCTGTCCGCCACATGAAAAGCTCACCACGAAGACAGCGGCGCAGCGCGATCCTGCGGCAACTCGGCGCCAGCGACGCGGCGCACGACGCGCTGCTCGCTTACAACGACGCGCCGCACCTCGACGCCGCCACGCTGCCCGATCCGCTCGACCTGCCGCTCGAAGCCGAACCGCTGGTCGACGCCTGGAGCGACTACGTCGCGCGCGCCGCCGAAGTCGGTGCCGCGCAGGCGCTGCGCGAGGCGCTCGTGCAGCTTCACTTTCCGATCCGCGAGGGCATCGCCAAAGACCCGCGCTACCGCGCCGTGACGCTCAAAGGCGACGCGCCGCACGTGCACGCCGAGCTCGCCACCGGGCTCGCGCTCGAGCGCGAGCACGAGCTCGAGCTGACGCTGCATCAGAGCGCCGCCGGACCGATACCGATCATCGCCTGCCGCCATCGGCGCGACTTCGTCGCCCTCGCGCGCGCGCTGGCGCACCGCAACGAGCCGGTGGAGATCCCGCCCTCGCAGGGCGCCCTGATGATCGCGGGCCTCAACAACTGGGACCGCATCCGGCGCTACCGCAGAGGCTGGCAGGCGCGGGCCATCGACAGCAGCGACGCCGCCTGGAAGCTCGAGTTCCGACGCCTCGTCAAACAGAAGGCACTCTTTCAGGACCGGCTGATCCTGCTCGACGATCAACCTTACTCGGGCGTGCCCGCCGCCGAGCTGGGGCTCGAAGACGCGGCGTGGCGCGAGATGTCGCTGG
The DNA here is from genome assembly GCA_020431405.1 of Myxococcales bacterium. Taxonomy (GTDB): domain Bacteria; phylum Myxococcota_A; class Polyangia; genus JAGQIK01. The sequence continues at coordinate 4,534 of JAGQIK010000542.1, read as the reverse complement.
TGATCCGCCGCGAGCACGAGTGCGTGCACTACCTGACCACGCGCGTGTTCGGCGGCATGGCCAACAACGCGCTCGACGAGCTGTGCGCCGACTTCGTCGGCATCGCGGCGGCCCTCGGCGAGTACCGCGCCGACTGGTTCCTGCGCTTCATCGGCCTCGAGCGCCATCCCGACGCGTTCCGGCCCGGTGGGCGCCTCGAGATCTACCGCGCCGACCTCGACGACGAGGCCTTCGGCCTGCTGCAGACGCTCGTCGCGCGCGCCGCGCACGCCGTCGAAACGCGCTGCCGCGACGAGGCGATCGACCTCGCGGACGCGGCCGAGCGCACGCGCGTGGTGCTCGCGCTGGCGAGCTCGCGCCTCGAGCTCATCAGCGAAGGCGAGTACTAGAAGCTGAATCTAGACGGCGACGAGGGCGCGGCGGTCGGCGCGACGGCGCGCGGCGTGCAGTACGTGGGCGAGCTTGGCGAGGAAGCCGTCGATCATCTCGGGCGACAGCTCGCCCATGTTGGCGATCTGGAAGAAGCGATCGGCGAGCTCTTCCTTGCAGCCATAGATCACGTAGCCGGCGGCCTTCAGCTCGGCGTAGAGCTCGGCGAAGCTGATGTAGCTCGGCACCTCGATGGTGGTGATCGTGTGCGATGGCGAGGCCACCTCGAGACGGCGCAGCCCTAGCGCCTCGAGCGCGCCACGGATGCGACGGGCGCGCGTGCGATAGCGTGCGGCGCGCCGTTCGACGCCCTCGCGCAGCAGCTCGTCGAGGGCCGCGTCGAGCGCGAAGAAGCTCGAGACGGCGGGCGTGAACGGGATGCCGCGCTCGCGGTAGCGCTTGAGGTCGAGGTAGTAGACGCGCGGCGAGACGTCGGCGATGCGTGGCCACACGCGCGGGCTAACGCAGAGGAACGAGACGCCGCTGATCGCGTGCAGGCACTTGTTGGCGCTCGAGATCAGCACGTCGATGTTGTCGCGCTGCACGTCGATGGACTCGGCGCCGAGGCTCGAGACGGCGTCGACGAAGAGCAGCACGTCGCGCTCGCGGCAGACGGCGCCCACCTCGTTGACCGGGTTGAGCAGGCCCACCGAGGTCTCGTGGTGACACATGATCACCTGAGCGATGGAGGGCGTCTCGTCGATCATCTGTGCCACGTCGGCGGGACGTACGGGCTCGCCCCAGCGGTAGCGCAGGTGGCGGAAGCTCAGCGCGTGAAGCTCGGCGATCTCGGCGAAGCGCTCGCCGAAAGCGCCATTGCTGATCACCAGCAGGTTGGGCGCGTCGCTCGAAGCGGGCCCAACGGAAGATGCCAGCGTGGTCTCGATCGCCGCCGTCCCCGAGCCGGAGACGAGCATCACCTCGTGGTCACGGCCGCCGCCGCAGACGCGACGCAGCTTGCGCTGCACGCGACGCGCGACGCGCGCGTAGTCGTCGTCGCGATGGCAGACGTCGTGGTGTACCAGCGCGGCCTTGACGCGCGCCGAGGTCAGCACCGGGCCTGGGTTGAGCAGCACGTTGTGCTGCGGGCTCTTCTCGGCGAGCAGACCTTCGATGTACGAGAGCGTGCGGCTCGGCAGCGCCGGCGCGGCGGTGATCGCCGAGACGCCGTCGCTGCTGCTGGTGCGCGAGCTCGACGCGCGCGAGGCACTGCGCGGAAGCTCCCCTCGCGCCAGGTCCTCGCCGTAGGTGCGGAGCAGCCACGCCGCGTAGCGTCGCGAAGGCTCGTCGCCGATGCGCACCCAGCGCGCACCGTCGACATCGCGCGCGAAAAGCGCGCCGCAGGTGTAGAGCGACTCGAGCGAGGCGCTGCCGCTGCGGGCGAGCACGCGCTCGAGCACGGCGGGCGTGATGATGCCGGCGCCGACCAGCGCCGCCGAGCAGCCGTTGTGACTCTCGGCGTCGCGGCAGTAGCCGACGACGCGGTCGCGCTCGATGCGCACCAGCGGCGTGCCGGCAGGGTCGAAAAGACGATCGATCGCGCCGTCGACGGCGAGCAGCGGCTCGGCGCTGCTCATCAGGTCGGCGACGATCTCGCTCGCGACCAGGGCTTCGGCCTCGAGCAGCAGCGTGGGGCCGTCTACGTGCGGGCGCGCCAGCGCCAGGGCGTCGGCGCGAACGCCGCGGACCCAGCGCACGCGAGCGCCGAGCGGCGGGCCAGCGGTGATCTCCTTGCGCAACGCGCCGGCGGGGTCGTCGTCGATGACGACGATCTCGCCGATGCCCTGCTCGTCGAGGGTCGCGCAGAGGCGCGACGCGACGAGGCGGCCGTCATCGAGGCGTGAGGGGGGACCTGCATGGGCGCCACGTGCAGCGAGGAGGATGGCTTTGTGCAGCATCGAGAGGTGGCCTTCAGTAAGCAGCAGCGGGCGCACAGTCCAGCGGGCATCGAGTCAAACAACGGGGAGCGAATGCACCGCCCCAGCTCCTGGGCCAGCAACCCTTATGCCACGGTGCGGCATGAGCTGAAGGCCACGTGGCGCGGAGGCGAAGATCCGCGAAAAGCCGCGTCCTATTACAGTCTTCGTAACCTGATTGTCAAATAATTGCCGCCGTGGATCCTCGGTCAGCGACTGCGGAAAGTGGTCCGATTATTCACAGGTGTTGCAACATCAATACAGTGGCCGTTGCCATCTACAACGGCTCACATTTCCCCGCGGGCGACCGCTCCGCGGCCAGCGAAATCGCCGCGGACGACGGCTCCGCGGCGGCCCGGACGCTATATAGTCCGAGCCCGTGTCACGCCGCCTACTCGCCGTCGCCATCCTCCTATTGCCATACCGCCTCGCAGGCGCCAGCCCGCTCGATCCGCGGCTGCCCGCGGCCCAGCGCGCGGCCGAGGCGCGCGGCTATGTCGACGCTGACCTGCCCCTGCAGCCGGTGCCCGCGCGCGCCAACGAGCTCGTCGGCGCATCGCGCGGCGTGCGTCGGGTGCGACCGCTGCGCTGGCTCGCCGCAAGCAAGCCCACCGGCGCGCTGAGCGGCAAGGTGATCTACCTCTCGCCGGGCCACGGCTGGACCTATACATCGGCCAACGGCTGGGGCACCCAGCGACCCAACACGCACGGCATCGTCGAAGACCTCTCCAACGGCGACGGCATCGCGCAGTTCCTCGTACCGCTGCTGCTCGCCGCTGGCGCCGAGGTGGTGCCCGTGCGCGAGCTCGATCCCAACCCCAACCTGGCCATCGTCGACAACGACGACGCGGGCGGCGCCTACAAGGAGAGCGGCGACGCCGGCGCGTTCCTCGACTCGACGCTCGCCGGCTGGGGCCGCCCCACGCTGCCGCTCACCGGCGACGTCAACCCGTTCAGCCTCGGCACCAACCGGCTGATGCGCGTGTCCACCAGCGAGACCGCGCGCGCCACGTTCACCTTCGACGTGCCCGAGTCGGGCTACTACTACGTCTACATCTCGTACTCGATGTTCAGCGCCCGCGCCTCCGACGCGGAGGTGATGGTGCTGCATCCGGGCGGCACCACGACCTACCTCGTCGACCAGCGTCGTCGCGGCGGCACGTGGGTGATGCTCGGGCGGCACTACTTCGACAAAGGCAGCGACAGCAACAAGGGCGCGGTGGTGATCACCAACAAGTCGGCCGACGCCGACGCCAACGTCTCGCTCGACGCCGTGCGCATCGGCGGCGGCGCGGGCCTCATCGATCGCGGCGGCGGCACGTCGGGCTACGCGCGCGCCGACGAGTGCAGCCGCTACCACGCGCAGTGGGCTGGCGCGCCGACGAGCGTCTACGACAACTCCACCTCCAATGACCGCACCGACGACGTCGCCACGCGCTCGCGCTTCGCCGACTGGGCCCACGAGCCAGGCGAGGACGCGATCTACATCTCGCACCACAGCAACGCCTCGGGCGCTGCCGGCGCGGGGCGCGGCACCGTGACGTATCTGTATGGCACCAACGCGCCCGACGGCAGTCTCACGCCCGACTCGCGCGCGGTGGCGCTCGGCTCGCTCGATCTGGCCAAGGCTGTGCAGAACGAGATCGTCGCCGACGTGCGTGCGGCGTTCGATCCGAGCTGGAAGGACCGCGGCGTCAACTCCGCCTACTTCGGCGAGGTCAACCCCAACCACCAAGACGAGATGGCCTCGATCCTCATCGAGACGGCCTTTCACGACAACGTCGAGGACGCCGCGTTTCTGCGCGAGGCGGGCTTTCGCGCCGTCGTTGCACGCGCGATCTACAAGGCCACGGTGCGCTTCTTCGCGCAGCGCGACAGCGCGCCTGTGCGCCTGGCCCCGCTGCCGCCGCGCGCGGCGATGCTGCGTCAGGACAGCGCCGGCAAGCTCACGGTCAGCTTCGACGCGCCCCCGTCGAGCGCAGACAGCGCCGACCCGGCGAGCAGCTATCGCGTCTACGTCTCGCGTCACGGCTACGCCTTCGACGAGGGCACCGACACCGGAGGCAAGACCGAGCTGACCCTGCAGAACGTGGCGCCCGGCGATCTCGTCTTCGTGCGCGTGACGGCACTCAACGACGGCGGCGAGTCGCTGCCCACGCGCACCCTCGCCGCGCGCGTCGCTGGTGCGG
>JAGQIK010000541.1 GCA_020431405.1 Myxococcales bacterium | reverse complement strand
GCGCCCGTGACAGCGGCACGGGCATGGCCGTTACAACGCGGATGGCGCCACCATGGCCTCGTTGCCGTCGATGAGATACCCGCACGGCGCGCCTCGGACAGGCGCCGCCGAAGGGCGATGCCCTAGACGTTCAAAGGGAGGAAGGCTCCGCCTGGCCTTGGAAGGCAGTAGGGGCTGTCCACTTGTCCACAGGCGACTGGGCTTTCGAACAGCCCTCCGCGCCTGTGGAAAAGTGGGCAGCCCCGGTGCCCGTCACCAGCTCCATGTCCGTGCAGTGGCGTAGAACAGCCGCACGACTCAGCGCTCGTAGGCTCCCACGTCGGGCGTCGTCGCGCTGCGAGCTCTCCCGTCGCGGTCCACCGCCACGCCGACGGCGCTCGGTGCGTTGGCGTCTATCAGCAGGTGGTAGTCGTCGTTGTTGACGTCGCGCAGCAGGGGCGACGTTGCTGGGGCGGCGCGGTCGCCGCTGCCGGCGGCGCGGCTGGGGAGGCCCGTGGCGACGAAGAGGTTGTTGGCTGTGCGCCAGCCGGCGCCTTGGTTGCCGCCGCCGCCGCCCTTGAGCATGTCCTCGGGGTTCCCGGCGGCTTGCGGGGCGCCGCTGTCGTCGACGAGGCGGCCGAAGGTGTCGTGCAACAGCTCGACGCCGAGCGCGCCGTCCTCCACGCGCACGTGGAAGCGGTTGCGAAACATCACGACGTTCTTGATCACCAGCCCGTCGACGCCGCCGCGCGGGCCGCTGCCGCCGCGGATGCGCAGGCCGATCTCGCTGTCGCGTACGGTGCAGCGCTCGACGACGCCGGTGATCTGGTCTTTGAGGTTGAGCGCGGCGCGGTTGGCGATGTAGGCCGTCGGCGCGTCGAAGCCCCAGAACGCGCTGTCGCGCAGCGTAATGCGGCCTTTGACGCCGGCGTGGGGCATCGCCTTGGTGTCGAGCGCGTTTTCGCCAGGCGACTCGCCGGCAGCGAAGCCCGCGGCGGCGGCGGGCAGCGGCCCGGTCCACATGCGGCAGCGCTCGATGACGAGATTGTCCCAGGGGTCGCGATCGGTGCCGACCTGTACGCTGTCGCCCGAGCAGTAGTACGCCTCGGTGTCGCGGATGGTCAGGCCGTCGAAGTCCGTCGCGACGATGCAGTGCGCGTCTTGCTGGTTGGTGGTCGAGCCGTTGAGCATGTGGTGGATCACGCAGCCCTCCACCAGCACGTTCTTCAGCCCCGCGCTGCTGCCGCCGCCCATGTCGATGCCGTCGCGCTGTCCGCTGTGCACCTCGAGGTCACGCAGCACCAGCTCGTCGGCGCTGTCGTCGACGCTGACCACGTCCTGCGTGCCGAACTTGCCGTCGATGACAAAACCCTGCAGCGTGACCCACGGCGCGCGGATCGCCACCACGCGTCCCTGCGCGCGCAGCGTCGCCTTGCGCGAGTGCTCGGCGCAAATGGTCAGCCGCGCGCCGGCGCCGCTTCCGCCCTTGGCGATCACCAGGTCGCCCGCCGCGAGCTCGTAGGTGCCGTCGGCGACGACGATGGTGTCGCCCGCGACCGCCGCTGCCAGCGCCGCCTTGATCGTGGCGTAGGTCTGGCCGCTGCCAACCCGCAGCGCGTTGCCCGCGGGCACGCAGTCCTTGCTCGGCGCCGCGCTGTCGCCCGCCGGCGGCGCGTCGCCCGCCGCCCCATCGCCTTCACCATCGGCTATCGCCCCGTCCGCACGCGGCGGCGCGCCCTCCCGCGGCGCCGCGTCTAGTGCACCATCACCGCGCGGCGCCGTGTCGCCCGCGCTCGAGCCGCTATCCGAGCAGCCAGGCGCGAGGGTCAACACGAGGGCGAACCACACCAAGCAAGCACGCATCCGCCCATTGTCACACATCGGCGTGCGTGTCGCGTCGGGCGTCGGGTGCCCCGTACCGCTACTCGGTGAACAGCTTGAGCGTGTAGGGCGCCGCAAGCTCCGGCGGCTCGAGGCCGGCGATCGGCTTCTTCTTGGTCGTGCTGCGCACCACCACGAAGACCGGCTTGTTCTTGGCCAGCGTGATGCCGCTCAGCTTCGCCAGCGCGCCGCGCGCTTCGCTCTTCTTGCGCCGCGAGGCGCCGTGCAGGTCGACGACCTCGAGCGACAGCTGGGCGCCCTTGGCCTGCACCGTCGCGCTGAGGCGCCCTTCGCCGCTGACCTTGAAGAAGTCAGCGTCGCCGATCTTGCCGATGTAGCCGCGCACGGTGTCGCCGACGGCGCGTTGCTCGGCCTGCGGTTTCTCGTCGTTGGGCTCGAGCTCGAAGCGCTTGTCGTGCGGCGCCAGCTTGGCGGTCAGCCGATAGGAGTCGGTGACATTCTCCGTCGGCGGACGCCCCATCTTCCAGACCTCGCGCACCAGCAGATAGTACGTGCCGGGCTGCAGCGGCCAGTTGGGCAGGCGCTCGGGGCCACCGGGGCCGGTGTTGTCGGCGCCGGTGAGCTTGTCGCCGGCGCGATCGTAGAGCTCGAGTGTGATGTCCATGTTGGGGATGCCGCTGACGTCGGCGGCGAGCACCATAGTCTTGCCCGACGCGTCGCGCGGGACCACCAGCTTGTAGTAGTCGCGGTCGGACTCGTTGCTGCTGACGCGCTTGCCGACCTTGCCGCGCACGGTCTTACCACTCTCGAGCAGCGTCGAGTGGGCCACGTCGTTGTTGGGCTCGACCTCTTCGGACGGCGCGATCTGCGGCGGCTTGCGGAAGCCATACCAGTAGGCGGCGAACGCGCCGCCGCCGAGCAGCGGCAGCAAGAGCAGCAGCTTGAAGAGCCGCCCGCGCCGCAGCTTGCGCTCGAAGTCGAAGTCGGCGCGCTGCAGCCGCTCGCCGCTGGTGATCTCGTCGACGTCGATGGGCCCCGTCGGCATGAACGCCAGCTCGGAGTCGGTGCGCTGCGACACGTCCGAGCGGATTCGCTTGCTGGTGCTGCCCGACGCGGGCGTGGCGCTGCCGTGCGTGTCCGACTCGCGCCGATTGCGCGGCAGCGAGTCGTAGCTCGTGCCCGAGTCACGCGGCGACAGCCGCATCACCTCGCCATCCTGGCTGGTGCTGCTGGCGAGGTTGATCAGCTCGCGCTTGAGCTCGAGCACGTCTTGAAAGCGCGTCTCGCGCTTCTTGTCCATCGCGCGTGCGACCAGCTCGTCCACCTCCTCGGTGAAGCCGAGGTCGGGGCAGCGCTCGCTGGGCGGGATCAGCGGCTCGGTGAGGTGCTTGGTGAGCACGCCCATCGGCGACTTGGCCGTGTACGCGTGGTGCGACGTGAGCATGCGGTAGAGCATCGCGCCGAGGCTGTAGACGTCGACGCGCGCGTCGAGGTCCTCGCCGCGGATCTGCTCGGGCGCCATGTAGTAGGGCGTGCCGACGAGGTTGTTCTGCGCCGTGATCGCCGCCTGGTGATCGCCCTCGACCATCTTGGCGAGGCCGAAGTCGAGCACCTTGACGAAGTCTTGTCCGTCTTTGGTGCGCGAGACGCGGATGTTCTCGGGCTTGAGATCGCGGTGGATGATGCCGAAGCCGTGCGCCTCGGCGAGCGCGTCGCAGACCTGCAGCACGATCGACGCGCAGCGACGCAGCGGCAGCGGCCCGTCGCGCCGCAGGATCGTCGCCAGGTCCTCGCCGCGCAGATACTCCATCACGAGGAACACCGTGTTGTCGGCGCGACCGAAGTCGAAGACCTGCACGATGTTGGGGTGCGTGAGCTTGCTGATCGCCTCGGCCTCGGCCTGGAAGCGCCGGATCAGCGCGCGGTCGGCGACGAGGCTGGCGTGCAGCAGCTTCATCGCCGCGATCTTGCCCATGCGCGTGTGCTCGACGCGGTAGACCACACCCATGCCGCCGCGGCCGACGCGCTCGAGCACGCGATAGCGCCCGTCGACGATGCGATCGATCCAAGCGTCGTCCGCGTCGTCCTCGTCGGGGAGCGCCACCTCGAGCGAGGGCGGCGGGCTCTGATCGGTTTCGCGGGGGTCTTCGCTCACGGGATAGGTGAGCCTATCCTACCGCCTCGGCGCGGTCAAAAGGGGCTGAGATGTCGAGGGTTTTTGCTGGTAAGGACGCTAACGCTGCGCGTCGAGCGATCTAGCGATCCCCGCGCCGCACCTCGACCTTGGCGTCGGCGAAGGCGCGCACCACTTTCGGCGGCGTGGTGACGGGATCGAGCACCATCGTGGGCTGGCGCAGCAGCGCCTCCTTGAACGCGCGCACGGCGAGCTTGTGCTTGCCGATGGCGACGTAGGCGTTGGCGAGCAGCTTGTAGACCTCGGCCGTGTAGGTGTCCGATGACTGCTCGCGCGCCAGCAGGCGGATCAGCCGCAGCGGCACGGCGAAGTACTCGCCGCGGCGCAAAAGGCCGTTGGTCTCCTGCAGCGCCGCGCGGTCGGCGCGCTGGCGCGCCGGCGAGACGCCAAGCACGCGTTCGTTGAGCAGCGCGGTGAGCCGCTCGGGCTCGATGCGCACGCGTCCGATGGGGATCTTGAGGCGCGAGTTTCGCGGCGGCGCCGCACCGCGCATGCCGTTGAAGCCAGCGATGAGCGCGGCGCGCTTGGCGTTGCCGTAGTAGAGGCTCGAGATCTTCGCGAAGGTCTCGCCGGCGCTGGTCAGGTGATCGATGAGAAACGGCACCACGATGTTGCGCCCTTTGCGCACGCGCTTGCGGCGGCCGAGGCGGTTGAGCTCGACGAGCACCGGCCCGGCGCGATAGGTGCCGAGCAGGCGCTTGGCCAGCTGCGGCACCGTCGAGCGGCGCGGCACGCGATAGACCCACGCGGTGGGCACGCGGATGCGCTCGCCGGCGCGCACCTTGTCGCTGGTGCGGCCGCTGGCGAGCTTGATGAAGCGCGCGTAGTCTTTGTCGCCGTAGTAGTGCTTGGCGATGGACTGCAGCGTCTCGCCGAAGCGCGCGCGATGCACGATGCGCTGCGCGCGCGCCGGCGTCGCCGCGCTGACGAGCAGCAGCGCGCCGCACACGAACGCCAAAGCCACGCGCGTCTTCACGCTGCAGGATACGCGGGACAAGAGGTCAGCTCCCCTTGTTGCGCTTGAGCGTGTGCTGAAGCTTGGTGGTCTCGCCGGCGCGGATCTCCACGTCGACCTCCACCGTCTGGAAGTAGTTGTTGGTCAGCTTGACGTGGTGTTTGCCCACCGGCAGGTCCACCGGCAGCATCGGCGTCGAGCCGAGCTTCTTGCCGTCGAGCTCCACGTCGGCCCACGGCTGCACCAGTAGCTTGAGCTTGCCCGTGGGCACGCGCGCCGTGCCCGAGCCGCTGCCCGGCGCGCACACGGTCGTCGACGCCGTGCCGCCGCCGCTGCCGGTGTGCACCGTGACGTGACCACCGCCGCCGCCATTGGAAGCGTTGGCGGCCTTCTGCCAGCGCGAATAGAACACGCCGCCCGCGGCGCCGCCGCCGAGGCCGACCAGCAGCAGCAGCAGCGGCAGCGCGTGCGTGCGCCGGCGCCGCACGCGCACGCCGTGGCGAAACTCGGTGCCGAGCAGCGCCGGATGCAGCGTGGCCTGCGTCTCGTCGCCGTCGAGCACCTCCACGTCGCGCAGATACGTGACCATGCGCGCGCGGTAGTTGGTCTGCACGTGCACGGCGAGGTACTGCTCGAGCGCGATCACCAGATCCTGCGTGGAGTCGTAGCGATCGCGCGGCGACTTCTGCATGCACTTGAGGATGATGCGCTCGAGCTCTTTTTTGACCTTGGGGTTGAGCTTGCGCGGCAGCTCGGCTTCTTCGAGTCGGATGCGCTGCATCACCGTGCGCTGGTCGTCCTCGACCCACGGCTTGCGCCCGGTGACCATCTGATAGAGCAGCACGCCGAGCGACCAGATGTCCGAGCGGTGATCGAGGCGATCGCCGATGATCTGCTCCGGTGACATGTAGGCCGGTGTACCGAGCCCGATGCCCGCCTCGGTGAGGTCGGACTGCTCGACGCGGGCGATGCCGAAGTCCATCAGCTTGACCTCGCCCTGCTTGCTCAGGATCACGTTGGCAGGCTTGACGTCGCGGTGGATAACGCCGCGGAAGTGCGCGTAGTCGAGGCCGCGCGCGACCTGCAACGCGATGATCGCCGCCACGTCGGTGGGGATCGCGTCACAGCGCTCGAGCAGGTCGTAGAGGTCGATGCCCTCGACGAACTCCATGACCATGAAGAGCGCGCCGCGCTCCTTGAAGAAGTCATAGAGCGTGATGATGTTTTCGTGCTGGAAGGAGGCGACAGAGAGCGCTTCACGCTCGAAGCGGGCGACGACGTTCTCGTCGTCGCTCATCGACGTCTTGAGCGCTTTGATCGCGACGACCCGGTCGAGCGACTCCTGGACGCCCTTGTAGACGACCGCCATGCCGCCGCTGCCGATCTCGTCGGTGATGCGGTAGTTGCCGACTCGCTCGATCACGTTGTCGTTTGGTTGTCCGGCCGGGGCACGTCGACCCTGCCGGGACAGTTCCCTGTAGGCCGCCGCGCGGGCTTTGGACCCTCCACGGTTTCGCAGTCTAGTATAGGAGCTTAGCGCTAGTACAGTGATCCCAAGCATGGCGAAAGAAGGCCATAACCTCGAGGGCGCGGTCCTCGCGGGTCGGTACAAGATCCGAAGCCAGATCGGCAAGGGCGCCATGGGCACTGTCTATGACGCGCGTCACGCCGTGCTGGGCCGCAGGCTCGCCGTCAAGGTGCTGCACCACAGCTGCAGCAAAGCCTCCGTGCGCGAGCGCTTCTTCCACGAGGCGCGCGCCGCGGCGAGCATCAGTCACGAGCACATCGTGCAAGTGCTCGATTTCGGGCTGCTCGATGGGCGCCGCGCCGAGCCCTACATCGTCATGGAGTATCTCGACGGCGAGACGCTGGACCAGTTCATCCAGCGCTCGGCGCCGCTCGATCCCGACGACGCGGTGGAGATCGCGATCCAGGTGCTCTCGGCGCTGGCGGCTGTGCACGGCGCCGGCGTGGTGCATCGCGACGTCAAGCCGGCCAACATCATGCTCGCGCGCGGGCGGCGCCAGAAGCTGTTCGTCAAGTTGGTGGACTTCGGCATCGCGCGCGCGCTCAAGGCCGAGTGGCGGCGCCCCGATCTCACGCGCGTCGATCAGGTGCTCGGCACGCCGGCCTACCTGTCGCCGGAGCAGGCGCAGGGCGGGGCGGCCGACCCGCTGTGGGACCTCTGGGCGATGGGCACCATCCTCTACGAGATGCTCTCCGGCGAGCTGCCGTTTCGCCTGCAGAGCATCGAGCAGGTCTCGCGCGACATCGCCAGCTGCAACCTGATCCCGCTGCACGAGCGACAGCCGGCGCTGGCGCCGTGGCTGCTCGGCGTCGTGCAGCGCGCGCAGCGCCAGCGCCCCGAGGAGCGCTACCCCTCGGCGATGGCGTTCATGCAGGCGCTCGAGCAGCGCCGCCCCGACGTCAGCGGCGACCAGAGCATGACCATGCCCTTCATGCGCGTCGATCCGCTCACGCCGCCGCCAGAGCTCATCGGCCGGCTGATCGGCAAGCCGATGCCATCCACCGGCGAGGACGAGGCGCCGAACGCGTCGCCCGCGCCGGCGGACAGCCCGCGCGGCGATCCGTGGGCGAGCTCGCCGCGCCGCGCGCCGCCAGCGCCGCCGCCGCCCGCCTCGGTGGCGGGCGAGCTCGAAGCCAAGGAGCATCCGCCCACGCGCCGCATCAACGTCGACGATCCGCCGACCGAGGTGTGGGCTTCGGCGCTCGGGCCGCGTCCAGGGCGCGGCGCGCGCCACAGCCCAGAGCCGGCGGCGCACCTTCCGCACGATCATTACGAGCCGACGCCGCGCTTTCATCGCGAGGCACCGCCGCCGCAGCAGCTGCCGCCACAGCAGCTGCCGCCGCCGCCGCGCGCGCACCGGCACGAGCCGCCAGGCGCCTCGCATCATCACTACGGCGGCGCGGGCGCTCATCCGCAGAGCTATGGCGGCGAGCCCGTCTCCACCGAGAACGACGCCACCATCGCGGTGCGGCGCCTCAGCGCCGAGGATCTCGAGATCGACCACGGTCACGAGCTCGAGCACCACGAGCACCACGAGCACCCGCACGACCGCCACGAGCACCCGCACGACTACGGACACGAGGGCGCGCACGTGCGCTCCAGCGAGGTGCCGCTGCGCTCGCACACCGTCAACGTGCGGCCGACGCGTCGCTCGAGCGGCGTGTGGCGGCTATGGATGCTGCTGTTCGCTGCGATGCTGCTGGTGGGCGCCGCTGGCCTGATCGTCTACATGATGGTCGCGCCGTAGCGATCGCGAGCGTCGCGCCGATCGCGAATGAGGCCTGTGGTATCTTTCGCTTGGCACGCAGCAGCCATTCGCGTTAGAGCTTGCGCCTTCGGCGCTCGTTAGCCCGAGTTTGCAGCTTAAGGAGATGGGAAGCGATGAAACCCCGTTTCGAGTGGGTCCTGATGGTGATGATGGTCGCGCTGCTCGCGGGACCTGGGTGTGGCGACAGCGGCGGCACCACGCCCGACGCCGGTAAAGAAGGCGGCGGCCCGGACAGCACTATCGATGTCGGCGTGCCCGATCTGACGGTGGACACCACGGTCGTCCCCGATGGCCCGCCGCCCGAGACCAACATGGGCGAAGGCTGCTCTGCGAGCTCCGAGTGCAAGGCCGGCTCGCCCGACTGCGTGCTCATCGACACGTCGGCGCGCATCGGTATCTGCAGCAAGAAGTGCACGCCCGACGACACCAGCACGCCGCTGGTCAACGAGGACGACTGTCCGAACGGCTTCGTCTGCGGCGAGTTCCGCTTCACCAGCGGTACCAACTTCAACTACTGCCTCAAAAAGTGCACGCCGAGCCTGACGCAGAACCCGTGTCCTGCCAGCTCCAAGACCTCCTGCGACCCGGCCTCGACGCGCTTTTCGGGCCTCGACCAGACGGTCTGCTGGTTCCTCGCTTGCACCGCGGACACCGACTGCCCGGTGATGACGGCCCAGACCTGCACCACCAACGCCGACTGTTCGTCGGTGGCCAGCGACGCCTTCTGCGAGAACCGCGTCTGCGCGCGCCCCGGCAAGTGCTCGCCGGGCGGCATCTGTGCCCCGCACACCCTCGGCAAGGCCAACGCCAAGCCCGGCGACCCGTGCACCAGCGACCTCGACTGCGCCAACAACGGCTTCTGCCTCACGCAGGACGACACGGCGGGCCTCGGCCCGGCCTATCGCAACGGCTACTGCACCGTGCGCTCCTGCGCGTTCGCGCAAGCGCTGCCCGAGTTCGCCTGCCCCACGGGCAGCACCTGCCACAACCTGTTCTTTGGCGGTCTGTGCCACAAGACGTGCGACCCGGCGACGGCCAGCGACTGCCGCAACGGCACGGCTGATCAGGGCGGCGACTACGAGTGTTATGCCTGGAACAACCTCAGCATCTCCGGCATCAACGTCACCACCGAGCCGGTCTGCCAGAACGCGCCCTCGCAGACCTGCGACGGCCTCGGCACGCAGCTCGACTGCACCAGCCTCGCGCCGCAGGGCAACCCGCAGAACATGGGCTGCCGCGACCGCAACACCGGCGTGACCAAGACGCAGCTGCGTGATCCCACCGGCGTGTGCCTCGACGACACGCCCAGCGGCACGTTCCAGGCGGCGCCCGACGGCGGCATGGACACCGGCGTCGACGCCACGCCCGACACCGGAGCTGACGCTGGCGTCGATACCGCGCCCGACACGACGACCGATACGACGACGGACACGACGGGCGACACGTCGGTGGACACTACGTCCAGCGACACGACGGTGGACGGGACGAACGCCGGCTAGCGGCTAGCTACCTACCTACCACTTCCGATCGCTCACACGCTGCCGCGGCCCGAGCTCTTTGCTCGCCGCGGCAGCTTTGTTTTCGCCCTTGGCGCGGCTGTCCGTGCCGTACTCCGCCGTCTCTTTCTTGACCTTGGTCTTGGCGGCTGCCGCCTTCGTCGGCTTGTCGGCGGGCTTCTTGTCGTCGGCTTTCTTGTCGTCGGCCTTCTTGTCGTCGGCCTTGGCGGCCTTGGCGGCGGGCTTCTTGTCGTCGGCCTTGGCAGCGGGCTTCTTGTCCGCAGCCTTGGCGGGCGCCTTCTTGTCGTCCGCCGGTTTCGTCGCAGCGGCGGCGGCGGCGGGGCCAGGCTTGGTGGTCTTGCCGCGCGCGTGTTTGGCGTCGGTGGTCTCTCGTTCGAGGGCGAGTGGCTCGCCGGCGGCGAGGCGCTCGAGGAAGCGCCGGAAGAGCGCCTCGAAGATGGCGCGGATCTGCGCCTGCGCCTCGTCGTCGATGTCGACGAACTGCAGGCCGGCGCGCGGCATGCCGTCCTTGGCCGAGACGCGCCAGGCGACGCGGCAGCGCACGCGCAGCGGGTAGCTCTCGTCGCCGACGCGCAGGCTCTCGATGCGCATCTGCTGCTCGGTGATGAGCCATAGGTGCCCGCGCAGCGAGAGGCCGCCGAGGCTCATCTCCGAGGCGGCCGCCGTGATCGTCGCCTCGCCCACGCGAAAGACGACCTCGAGCGGAGCGGACACGCGCAGAAAACGGCGCCGCTCGTCGCCGTCCTTGCCCACCAGCTCCCGCACGAGCTCGCGCAAACGTGCCATCAGCTGGGCGCGCTGCCGCGCGTCGGCCTCTTCGAGCTTCTTGCCGCGGGCCTTGCTCAGTAGGGAGAGCAGCTCTTTGGCTACTTTCTGGATCTCGCTCATGCGCTGCTCCTGGTCGCGACCTTCACCACGAGTAGATAGAGTGCCTGAAAGAGGGTGCAGGCTGTCAACAGCGCCACGAGCGGAACCAGCAGCGCCGGCAGCGCCGTGATCGCCACGCCGGCCTGACCGAGCAGCAGCGCCGCGCCCAGCGCGAGCGCCGCGACGACAGCCGCCGGCGGCAGCGCCTGCGCGAGGTCGCTCTTGCTCGGCGCGAGGTGCGCGACGACGCAGACGGCGAGATAGGCCGCCAGCAGCAGCCAAGGCGAGCGGTGCTGCCACAGCAGCTCGGCGAGCCCGCCCCCGAACACGCGCGCGCTGTCGAGCAGCGCCGACGCGCCGAGCGTGGTGCCGGCGGCGTGCTGCGCGCGGCCGAGCAGCGCGTAGAGCTCGCGTGGCGGCACGAGCAGCGCGAGCAGCGCGCCGAGCACCAGCGTGCCGCTGAGCAGCGGCGCCAGGCCGATGGCGAGGTTTCCCAGGCGCTGCCACAGCGAGCGGCGCGAGTAGGCGTGTCGCACGTAGCCGAGCGTGCCGCTGGTGGGGTCAGGGTCGAAGAGCCGCCACGCCACGATGCGATGACCGAACAACCGCGCCATGGCGAGGTGGCCGAGCTCGTGGCAGGGCACGCCCAACCAGGCCGTCACCAGCACCCCGCGCCAGCCCAGCCGATGGGCTACGTAGCGCGAGGCGCGCCGCTCGAGCGCGTGCAGCGCGACCAACAGCAGCGCCGCGCCGGCGACGACCAGCAGCAGCGAGAGGGCGTTGGCGTAGGCGAGAGGCCGCACGAAGGCAGGATCCTTCGCGCGTCGTGGTGGGGGCAAGTTTTGCCGAGCGGCCTCGGGCCTCGGGCCTCGGGCCTCCGGCGGGCCTCAGGCCTGCGGCCCCTCGGGCCTCGGCGGACGCTTTCGGATGATGTGCTTTGCCGCGGCATGGTGGAAGCAACCGCGAGACGCGAAGCGGCGAGCCACGAACCTGAGGCCGGGGGCCTGAGGCCGGAGGCCGCGGTCGAGCGCAGCTCGGCCGCCGTCGGCCGCTACTCGAGGGCGGCGGTGAGGTTGGCCATGGCGCCGTCGAGCAGGCGCTCGTTGGGCGACTGCTGGCCGAGCGTGGCCAGCGAGACGGTCTCGCCCGAGACGCTGAAGGCGCGGCCGGCGATGACGGTCTCCGAGCTGTCGGAGATGCTGAACGACTTGAGCGTCTTGAAGGGCACCACGGTGCCCACCTGCGAGCCGAGCTGGTTGAGCATCTGCGCGGCGGCGGCGACGTTTTCGCGCAGCTGCTTGTCACCGGCGGCCGCGACGATGATGCCGTTGCTGTCGGCGAGCACCGCGGCACGCTGGCTCTCCGACTCGAGCAGCGTCTGCAGGATGCCCTGCAGGTTGCCCGCCGACTCGGCGAAGATCTCGACCGACGCGTCGAGGCCCGACGCGCTGGCGTTGCCTCCGCCGCCCTCTTTGAGCGCGGCGCGCAGCCGCTCGACCTCGGCGGCCTTGCGCTTGGCGGTGTCCTGCGCCTGAGCCAGCTCGTCGCCGACCTGTTTAGCGCGCGACTCGGCCGACTTGGTCGCCGACAGCGCCTCGCTGACCTGCTGCTCGAGCTGGCGCGCCTTGCCTTCGGCCTGCTGGCGCGCCGTCTGGTGCGCGCTCGCCTGCTCGACCGCCTTGGCGCGCGCCGCCTCGACCTCTTGCAGCGACGTGGTCAGCTGCGAGGCCTGGTCTTGCGCCTCTTGCGTCTTCTTGGCCAGGTCCGAGGCCTTCTTCTCGGCGGCGGCGAGCTTGGTCTTGATCTCGTCGGTGTTGCCCTCGGCCGCTTCGATCTTCTTGCGCGCGTCGGACTTGGCCTTGTCGACCGCCTTCTGCGCGCTCGAGAGCTGCTCTTCGAGCTGCGCGGCTTTGCTCTTGCCCATCATGATGCCGACGATCAGGCCGATAGCCAGACCGCCGCCAGCACCGATGCCGAGAGAAACTGGATCCATCGAGGGTTGCCTCCAGGGGCGAGTAACAGGGGTTTGGTGTGTAACCCAGACTACGCGTGGGCTCAGGATCCGTCAATCGCGACGCTCACTCGCTGAGGCTCGCCTCGTGTCGCTGATCGCCGGGCGTCGCGGCGAAGACCTTGTAGCGGCCGACGACGATGTTGCGCGGGATCGGAAGCTCCACGTCGTAGCCGCCGCCCTTGTCGGTGATCGCCGCGCCGAGCAACGCCTGCGCCGCGCGTCCGTCGCGGCTGAGGTAGATCTCCACGCGCAGGTTCGCGACGCCGAGCCCGTCGAAGTTTTCGACCTTGCCCCAGACGCGCAGTCGCTGGCCGCGCCGCGCCGCGTTCTTGGCGACGGTCACCGACACGCGCGTCGGAACGCGCGTCGGCGCTGCTGGT
>JAGQIK010000540.1 GCA_020431405.1 Myxococcales bacterium | reverse complement strand
GACCGCAGGGGCCGGCAGGGCCGACGGGCGCGAGCGGGCCGCCAGGGCCCGCAGGGCCGGTGGGCCCGGCTGGACCGAAGGGCGCGCTCGGGCCGGTCGGCCCGCAGGGGCCGCAGGGCCTGCAAGGACCGCAAGGCATCCAAGGTCCCGCAGGCGCGGTCGGACCGGCTGGGCCCGAGGGTCCTGCCGGCGGCTACGCCAGCAAGGCTTCGCTCTATCGCGCCACGGGCGAGCTCAACATCGGCGCCACGCTGACCGGTGCTGTCGTGGCGGCCTGCCGCGACGCCCGAGATCTCCTCGTCAGCGGCGCCTGCAGCGCCAATCCGAGCTGGCTGGGCGCGCTCGGCCAAGCCGGCGCACGCCACGCGCAGGACCGCAGCCGCGCCGCAGCGTGGCGCTGCGAGTACAGAAATCTATCGAATCGCAAGACGTTACGGATTCGTGCCGAGGTGTTCTGCCTCGCGCGAAAGTAGCTCCGCGACCCCCCGCGCCGATCAGCACCATCAAAAGGCCACGTTGTTTCGGGCGAGTAACGACCAGGTGACGCGACCTCGTCGCGCGCCGGCGCGCGAGCGCCCCGTATGGCGAAAAAACGCGTCACGAAGTGCCCACGATTGTCGGCGATCGTCCTACTTTTGATCACAGCCTGTGGATAGCTTCGTAAGGCCTGAACACCCCATGGAGTTCTGCCCCTAAGCCCACACGGTTATCCACAGAGCAACCACTAAATATTGGGGTCCATTGGGAAAAGCACCACAACATTTGGGGGCATTTTTTCTTGACTCGTCGATCCGCGCCCCTTTAGATGGACCTCCGCGGGACAGGGGTCGTCCCGCGCAATCACAACTTTGAGCTCTCGTCTCGACCCGCCATCCGACGGATAGCGGGGCGATGCCGCGTGGGCTTCGGTCGTCGCCGAAGTCTATGGCAGACGTGTGTCTTCAGGGCGCTGTGTTGTGCCGGGCGAACAGAAAAGCATCCTGGTCGCGGAGCCGTTGTCCGCGAGGTTCATTTCACACTGGTCGCGGAGCTGAGGTCCGCGACAATACCGATCTCGACCTGTTGAGGAGCTGCAGATGCTGGAGAAGCGCGGAGATCACCCGAACCTGGAAGCGAAGGGCAACGAGACCAACACCACCGGCTCGGCACCCGTCCGGCGTCGCGATCCGCGCCACGCCGGCATTCGCGTCAAGCGCTACTTCACCTCCGCAGGCACCGATCCCTTCGACATGGTCGAGTGGGAGCGGCGCGACGCCACCATCGCCGGCGCCGACGGCCACGTCTTCTTCGAGCAGAAGGACGTCGAGGTGCCGACCTCGTGGTCGCAGACGGCGACCAACGTCGTCGTGCAGAAGTACTTCCGCGGCCAGGTCGACACGCCCGAGCGCGAGCGCAGCGTGCGCCAGCTCATCGGTCGCGTGGTCGACACGATCACCGGCTGGGGCCGCGAGCAGGCTTACTTCGCCACGCCGTCGGATGCCGAGGCGTTTCACGCCGAGCTCGCGTATCTGCTCGTCACGCAGCGCGCGGCCTTCAACAGCCCCGTGTGGTTCAACGTCGGCGTCGAGGAGAGCCCGCAGTGCTCGGCCTGCTTCATCAACGCCGTCGACGACACCATGAGCTCGATCCTCACGCTGGCGCGCACCGAGGGCATGCTCTTCAAGTGGGGCTCGGGCACGGGCACGAACTTCTCGACGCTGCGCAGCTCCAAGGAGCTGCTCGCCGGCGGCGGCGAGGCCTCCGGTCCGGTCAGCTTCATGCGCGGGTTCGACGCGTTCGCCGGCGTGATCAAGTCCGGCGGCAAGACGCGCCGCGCGGCGAAGATGGTGATCCTCAACGCCGACCACCCGGACATCATGGAGTACATCTGGTGCAAGGCGCGCGAGGAGCGCAAGGCGTGGTCGCTGATCGACGCTGGCTATGACGGCTCGTTCAACGGCGAGGCCTACAACTCGATCTTCTTCCAGAACTCCAACAACAGCGTGCGCGTCACCGACGAGTTCATGAAGGCCGTCGAGAACGACGACGTCTGGGAGCTTCGCCGCGTGATGGATGGCGCGGTGCTCGAGACGCTCAAGGCGCGCGAGGTGATGCAGGCGATCGCCGAGGCGGCGCACCAGTGCGGCGATCCCGGCATGCAGTACGACACGACGGTCAACGACTGGCACACGTGCCCGAACACGGCGCGCATCAATGCGTCCAACCCGTGCTCGGAGTACATGTTCCTCGACGACAGCGCCTGCAACCTGGCGAGCCTCAACCTGCGCACCTACCAGCGCGAGGATGGCTCCTTCGACATCGAGGCGTTCCGCCGCGCCGTCGGCGTGCTGATCCTCGCGCAAGAGATCATCGTCGACAACGCCAAGTACCCCACGCAGCGCATCGCCGAGAACAGCTACAAGTACCGTCCGCTGGGCCTGGGCTACGCCAACCTCGGCGCGCTGCTGATGAGCCGCGGTCTGCCCTACGACAGCGACGCTGGCCGCGCCTACGCTGGCGCCATCACCGCGCTGATGCACGGCGAGGCCAACCGCGTCAGCGCGCTGATCGCCGCCGACAAGGGACCGTTCGAGGGCTACAGCATCAACGCCGAGCCGATGAACGGCGTGATGCGCAAGCACCGCGGCGCGCTCGATGGCATCGACTCGGCCTACGTGCCCTACGACCTGATGGAAGAGACGCGCAAGGTCTGGGACGAGGTCGTCGAGCTCGGCGAGGCGCACGGCTTCCGCAACGGTCAGGTCACCGTGCTGGCGCCCACGGGCACCATCGGCTTCATGATGGACTGCGACACCACGGGCGTTGAGCCCGACATCGCGCTCGTCAAATACAAGAAGCTGGTCGGCGGCGGCATGCTCAAGATCGTCAACCAGACCGTGCCCGAGGCGCTCGAGCGGCTCGGATACGACGAGCCGGCGCGCCAGGGAATCATCGACTACATCGACGAGAACGACACCATCGAGGGCGCGCCCGGCCTGCAGGACGAGCACCTGCCCGTCTTCGACTGCGCCTTCCAGGCGCAGAACGGCAAGCGCTCGATCCACTACATGGGCCACATCCGAATGATGTCGGCGGTGCAGCCGTTCCTCTCGGGCGCCATCAGCAAGACCGTCAATCTGCCCAACGAGGCGACGGTCGAGGACATCTGGGACGCCTACGTGCAGTCGTGGAAGCTCGGCCTCAAGGCGGTGGCGATCTATCGCGACGGCTGCAAGCGCGCCCAGCCCCTCAACACCGGCAAGGATACGAAGAAGGTCGGCGAGTCGCTCGCCGAGCGCAGCGTCGAGCCGCCGGCCGAGCCCAAGGGCCCGCCGCAGGCCGTGCGCCATCGCCTGCCGGCCGAGCGCCGCAGCCTCACGCACAAGTTCGACATCGCCGGTCACGAGGGCTACATCACGATCGGCATGTACGAGGACGGCCGCCCGGGTGAGCTCTTCATCCGCATGGCCAAAGAGGGCAGCACGATCAGCGGCCTGATGGACAGCTTCGCCACGGCGATCTCGCTCGCGCTGCAGCACGGCGTGCCGATCAGCCTGCTGTGCGACAAGTTCTCGCACACGCGCTTCGAGCCGTCGGGCTTCTCCGACAACCCCAAGATCGGCTACGCCAAGTCGATCATGGATTACATCTTCCGCTGGATGAACATGAAGTTCCCCGACGGCCGCTACGAGGACCAGCAGGTGCTGCCCGGCATCATCGACTCGCCGGCAGCCGAGGGAAAAAGCGCGCGCCCGCTCGCCCGTCCGGCCACCACGGAGATCTCGGTGGTGCGCGTGGCCGAAGAGGCGCCGGCGCAGCAGCAGATGTCGTTCGTGCGCGAGACCGACGCGCCGCCCTGCCACGTCTGCGGCACGATCATGGTGCGCTCTGGCGCCTGTCATAAGTGCCAGAACTGCGGCGCGACGAGCGGCTGCT
>JAGQIK010000539.1 GCA_020431405.1 Myxococcales bacterium | reverse complement strand
GAGCGCGCGCCGCCGCCGCCGCCGCAGCCGCCGTAGAGCGGCACCAGCGAGAAGCTGCCGTTGGCCATGCCAGCCCCACCGCCGCTGGCGCCGCTGCCGCCGGTCGCGCTGCCGCCGCTGCCGCCGTTGGAGCGCCGACCGCCGCCGCCTCCGCCCGACTCGCGGTTGGAGCCCTGCGTGTTGCCGTCGCGGCCTTGGCCGTTGAAGCAGGCCTGACCGTCGGAATCAGCGAGGCCGCCGTCGTAGCCGCCCGGCCCAGCGATGCGCGCGACGGCGCGCGCGCGCACTGTGCCTTCGATGTTGATCGGGCCCGCGGTGTAGATCGCCGCGGCGTTGCCGCCTTCGAAGTCGAGCGTCGTGCCGCTGCGAACGCGCAGCGAGCGCATGGCGAAGACACCGATCTGCGGGGCGCCGCCGCCTTGCGTGACCACCGCCCAGTAGATGCCGTTCTTGACCGTGCCGGGGCCGCCTGACGAGCGGATCAGGTTGAGCCCGGCGCGAACCTCGCCCGTGTCGGTGTTGAACGTCGTGTTGTTGGTCGCGTCGGCGTCGAAGGTGAGCTGGCCGTAAACCGAGGCCACGTTGAAGTTGCTCGGATCGAGGCGGTTGCAGCGCGCGGCCGATGCGTTGCAGCCGAGCGGGCAGCTCTGTCCAGCGCAGGGGTCGCTGTCGACGGTGCTGTCGCTCGGTGTCGTGTCGACCGTGCTGTCCGGCGGTTGCCCGTCGACGGTCGAGTCCGAGACGGGCCCATCGGGCTGCGGCAGGTCGCTGGTGCTGTCGACGGTGCCATCGCCGAGGCCGCCATCGCGCGTGGTGTCGGGTCCGCCCTCGGGCACGGCCGTCTCGACGCCCGGGGTGTCTGCCGGCCGATCGACGCCGCCGTCGTTGGCGCCAGCCTCTTCGGAGAGCAGGTTCTCCGGGAAGCTCGCCCAGCATCCGCTGGCCAGTAGACAGACGAGGCCCAGCGACGCACATCGCCACCATCGTTTAAGCGTCACGATGTATTAATTAGACGGCTTCGCCAGCCCCGACGCAAGCCTCGGCGAACAGGGCCCGGTAGGCGGCCTCCAGCACGTCGTCCGGCAGCCGCTGCGCCGCGAGGGCCTGGACGCGGCGCGATTCGTAGGCGCGGGCCGCGGCTGGTGAGAGCTGCGGCGGGCGGCGCGGCGGCGCGCTGCCGGCTAGCGTGGGCCAGTCCGCGAAGCGGGCGGCGCCGCCGGCGACGCGCCAGAAGTAGATGTCGTCACGGTGCTCGCGCCGCTCGAGGACGAGCTCGGTCTCGTCGCTCATCTGCGCGCGCACGCGGATCGCCTGTTCGATGGTGGTGATGTGCTGTGGCACGAGGATCTCGAGCGGCGAGTAGCCGCCGGCGAGCACCCAGCAGAGCGGCCGCTCGAGGGTGCGTGCCAAGGCGAAGACGTAGGCGTCGCGCACGGCGAGCGCCTCGGGGCTGATGCCCGAGCAGTCGAAGGGATCGACGCCGGCTTGATAGAGGATCAGGTCGGGATCGTGGCGTCGGATCACCGCTGGCAGCCAGCGCGCGATCTCGGCCAGGTAGCCTAGGTCGCGCGGGCGGCCGGAAGCGCGCGCGGCGTGATCGACGAATACGGGCAGATGGTTGCCAGCAGCGGGTGGCCCGTCCATCGCGCGACCGAAGATGGTGAGGTTGAAGATCGGCGCCTTGCCGATGACGAGCTCGCCGGTGCCGTTGCCCTCGTGCTCGTCGAGGTCGACGATCAACACCTTGCGCGCGCGCTTTTCGCGGATCAGCGCGTCGGCGACGACGACGAGCGCGTTGATGGTGCAGAAGTCGCGCGCCACATCGAGGCCGGCGTGGTGATAGCCATGCGCGAGGTTGCAAGTGAAGCCGCCCGAAGCGATGGCGGCGCAGGCGGCCTGCCATAGACCGCCGCAGTTGAGCAGCCAGCCGCGGGCGATCTCGGGCGACCAGCGCGGTAGCCCCTGTCCGCAGGCGATTTCGCGCGGCTCGCCGGTGAGCAGCGCGTGCAGGTAGCGGTCGCCGTGCACGCGGCGCAGGCGCGCGAGATCGATGGGGCGCACGTCGGTGTGCAGCGCGCCGGGCGGCAGCGCCTGGCTCTGCACGAGCGCCTCGAAGACGTGCGGCATCTTGGTCGGCCCGACCGATGCGCTGCGGCCTTCGAAGTCGTCGTGGCGCACGTCGCCAGCGTATCCGTTGTGGTACCAGATCTCGGGGTGGCGCTGCGCGGGCATCGGCTCGTCGGCGTGGTGGCGCGTGATCGCGTGTTAGCGTCGGGCGATGCGCACGCTAGCACAGCTGTTGT
>JAGQIK010000538.1 GCA_020431405.1 Myxococcales bacterium | reverse complement strand
TCGGGCACGCCGAGCAGCACCACCATCGCTGGCCTCGGCGCGGGCGGCTTAGGTGTGGGCTCGTCGCGCCGGTGTGCGGGCGTCGTGGCCCGCACCAACGATGTCAGCGAGCGGATCGCCGCCGCGATGGCCGCGTGATCCGGCAGCGCGTCGGTTCGCGCCCCGGTGGCAGACCACTCGCGAACGAGGCTGTTGTAGCTCTCGAGCGCCGCCACGGCGACCTTCTGCGCCTCCGCGCGCCGCCCGACGGCGGACAGGCACTGCGCGCGGCGCAAGCCGATGCGCGCCCAGCTCGACTCCTTGGCCGCTCGTGAAAGCGCGTGCAGCGCGCCGTTGCAGTCGCCGATGGTCTGCTGCTCCTCGGCGCGGCGCACCAGCGTCACCACGCGCGAGCAACGCGCCATGAAGCGCTTCACGTCGGCGAAGTAGGGCAGCTTGCGCGCGCGCCGCGAGCTGGCGAGATAGCGCTTGTAATAGTCCAGCGCGCGGTGCGGCAGATCGAGCAGGCGGTAGGTCTGGCCGATGTTGAGGATCACGCTGCGCCGTTGCGTGACCTTGGCCACGCGCAAAAAGAGCTCGAGCGCCGCCACGTAGCGACGCGCGGCGAGCTCGCGGTTGCCGCGCTCGAACAGCGCGCGCGCGTTGGCGCCACCGCGCGCACGAGCGAGGGGCATCGCCAAGCACAGCATGCTCGCGAGGCCGAAGGCGATGGCTGCCCGAGCGATGGCTGCCCGACACGGGCTGCTCACCAGCTGGCCCCCTTGTCGCCAAGCCGCCCCTTCTTCTTCTTACGCCTGCGTTGCGTGCTGTTCGTCGGGCGGCGTTTGGTGCGCCGCCTGCGCCGCCGCCTGCGCCGGCGCTTGAGCACCCAGCGCCGATTGGCCGCGGCCTTGCGCCTTAGCTGGACCTTCTTGCTGATCGCGGCGTCGTCGCCGGCCGCGCTGCCGCTGCCGCTGCCGCTGCCGCTGCCCGCCGTCCGGTCCTCGCTGTCGCTGCTGCCGGCGGCGGTCGCCGTGCTGTCGGATCCGTTGGCGCCGCTGCCAACGCGTGCGCCAGCCGGCGTCGCAGCGCCGCTGCCTGGGTTGACACCCGCCGTCGTGTTGGCAGCCGGCCCGGCGCCCGCGGTGTTGCTGTTGCCCGCGGTGTTGTGGTTGCCCGCGGCCGCGCTGTTGCCGGTGCCGGCCGTCGTCGCCGTCCCGCCAACGTGCGCCGACGGTGCCGTGCTGGCGCTGCCCTTGCCCGATCCCTCGTCCGGCTTGAGCGTCCACCACACCACGACGCCGAGCCCGACAAACGACAGCACCGAGAACGTCACCACCGCTACGCGCAGCAGCCGCAGCGGCTGCGAGGCCTGCGGCACGCGCGGGCGCGGCGCCGTCTGC
Source organism: Myxococcales bacterium (assembly GCA_020431405.1). GTDB lineage: Bacteria > Myxococcota_A > Polyangia > JAGQIK01. Next base: position 6,353 of record JAGQIK010000538.1, on the reverse strand, counting down.
TCGAGCGGCGCGAGCGCGGCGCTTTCGCCCAGCGAGGCTGAAAGGCCGATACGCGGCGCCGAGTGCTCGCGCGTCGGCTCGCCGAGCGGTTCGTGGCCCGCCGGATCGGTGATCGGCTCCATGCCCGCTGGATCCGTGATCGGCTCGCCGTGTGTCGGCGGTCGCGAGACGCGGGCTGGCGGCGGCGCTGGCATCGAGGCGCGCATCGGCGAGACCGGCAGCGCAGGCGCCGACGGTGGCAGCGACGCGCGCCCTGCCGGCCGCGAGACCCGCGCCGGCGCAGGTGCCGCCGCGATCATCGCGGGACCTGACGCGACGATGGCGCCGGTGGCCCCATCGAGCGGATCGAGAACGTCGAGCGGATCGGGCGCGCTGCGCAGCGCGGTGGCCTTGACGTCTTCGCGGTGCGATTGCACGCCGGTGACCACCGGGCTGGGCGCGATCGTCTCGCGCGTCTCCTGCGACAGCTCCATGTCGTCGGAGTCGAGCGTGAGCATGTCGCTGCCGAGCTGCTCGATGCGCGGGGTCGTCATCACCGCGGCGAGCTGGTCGGAGCCGTGGATCGCCGGCGTGGAGAGCGCCTCGAGCTCGGCGTAACGCGCGCGCGCCGCGGCGAGCGTCTCGCCGGGCAGCTCGGCGAGCCAGCGCGCCAGCGAGACCTGCGTGAAGCCCTGCATCGCCGCGAAGCTCTCCAGCTCCTGCGACATCAGCGCCGCACGCTGGTAGCGCAGCGCCGGGTCGCGCACGATCGCTTTCATGCAGATCGCGTCGAGCTCCGGCGGCACAGCGGGGTTGTAGCTCGACGGCGGCGGGATGTTGGCGTGCGAGACCTTGTCCAGCGTCTCCAGATCCGACTTGCCCATCTGCGGGTTGTGCCCGCAGAGCAGCTCGTAGAGCAGGATGCCGGCGCCGTAGATGTCCGAGCGGTGATCGACCGCCTTGGCGGTGGCCTGCTCGGGCGACATATACGCCAGGCTGCCCTTGATCACCGGCCCCAGCGTCTGGTGCAGCCTGTCGGTGGCCTTGGCCACGCCGAAGTCGATCAGCTTGACCACGCCGTCGACGCCGATGAGCACGTTGCTTGGCTTGACGTCGCGGTGCACCACGCGCAGCGGGCGACCGTCAGGGCCGAGCCGCTCGTGGGCGTGGCCTAGCGCCGCCGTGACCTTGCTCGCCATGTGCGCCGCGGCCGCCGGCGGGATCGCGCCCGCCGCCGCGCGCAGCACATCGAGCAAGCTCACGCCGACGACGAACTCGAGCGCGATGAAGTGCGTGCCGTCGTGCTCGCCGTGGTCGACGGTGGCGACGATGTTGGGGTGATCGAGATGCGCGCCGATGCGTGCCTCGTCGAGAAACATCTCGATCACGTCGGCCGAGCCCTCCATGTGCGGCATCAGCCGCTTGAGGGCCAGAAGCTCGCGCGGCCGCTCGCGGTGGCGCGCCAGCAGCACCTGCGCCATCGCGCCGTAGCCGAGCGTCTCGTAGGCGTCGTAGGGCCCCACGACCTCGCTGACCTCGACGGGCGGCATGCCGGCAAAAGCCGTCGCCGCGTGCGCCAGCGGGCCCGCGTCGCGGCCGCTCACTGCCACACCCCCGCTAACACCCCGACTGGGGGCGGCAGCGAGGCGTGCAGCATCGCGCCTGCCAAACACGTCCACCGATCTGAGGCCACGTCAAATAATACGCCGTCATTTTCACATTCTCCAACCGTGACGGGGTCGTCCGCGGCGAGAAAGCTGTAGTATGGGGGCATGCCATGCACTACGTCGACCAGCCGACCTTCACTCTAGACCCCGGCTACAAGCCCTCAGTTGGCCCTCTGCGCGCGGTTGACGGGCAACTGCGCGACGACGCGGGGCGTCAGGTGATCCTGCGCGGGCCCAACTTCTCGGGCCGCCACAAACAGCCGCCGCACACGTTTGCCGACGGCCCCGACGCGCTCGCGCCGCTGCACGCGCAGGGCTTCGACGTGATCCGCCTGGTGCTCGCCTGGGAGGCGATCGAGCCGCAGCGCGGTCGCTACGACGAGGGCTACCTCGCGCGCATCGCCGACATCGCGCGCTGGGCCGGCGCGCAGGGCCTTTCCGTGATCGCCGACATGCACCAGGACCTCTACAGCCGCGCCTTCGGCGGCTCGGGCGCGCCGGCGTGGGCCATCGCCGCCGAAGATCTCGCCGCCTCGCCCGGCAGCGAGCCCGACGCGGCCTGGTTCACCCGCTACGCCACGTCGCAGGCCGTGCGCCGCAGCCTGCAGCGCTTCTTCAGCGACGCCGACGACCTGCAGGGCGCCTTCATCGGCGCGCTGTGCGCCGTCACGCGCGCGCTGCACGAGATCCCCGCCGTGATCGGCTTCGAGCCGTTCAACGAGCCGTTCGCCGGCGAGCTCGGCTTCGATACCTTCGAGCGCGAGCACCTCGAGCCGTTCTATCGGCGCTGTATCGATGGCGTGCGCGCCATCGCGCCGGCGTGGCTGTGCTTCTTCGAGGGGGCGCTGTTTGCCAGCGAGATCAAGCTCGAGCTCGACCTGTCGGGCTATCACGGGCTGGTCTACCTGCCGCACTTCTACGACAAGATGGTGCACGCCACCCGTCAGTACGGCGGAAGCTCGCCCGAGATGCAGAAGGTGCTAGCGGCCTTCGATCGCGACGCGCGCGCGCGCGGCATTCCGTGGATGCTCGGCGAGTACGGCATCATGCACGACGCCAAAGGCGCCTTCGAGTATCTGCGCGACAACGAGCAGGCGCTCGAGCGCTACGGCGTGGGCGGCACCTTCTGGCAGTACAACCCCACCGAGCTCGACTGGAACGACGAGCGCATGAGCGTCGTCGCCCCCGACGGCAGCGCGCGCTGCACGTTGGCGGCCGTCGCGCGTCCCTACCCGCGCGCCGTCGCCGGCCGCATCGACGCCTACCGCTACGACGATGACGCCGACGTCTTCGAGCTGCGCTTCGACGCCGACGAGGGCGACACGTTGGTGGCGATCCCCGAGCGCTGCTTTGGCGGCGTGCGCCCGCGCGTCGAGCTATCGCAGGGCCAGCACGCGTTCAGCGACGACGGTCGGGTGTTGGTGCTGCGCTCGTCGGGTCCGACGACGCTGACGCTGCTGCCGCAGGACGCGGCGGACGCCGAGCTCGAGACAGAGCTGGCCGAGGAGGCGACGGCCGAGGACTAGCAACGAGCAGCTCGTAGCTTGTCGCTAGTAGCAGCCGCAGTGACAGATGTTGTTCTCTTGGCAGTAGGCGACCGGGTCGGCGCACTTGTCGGAGCAGATCGCGAAGCACTGAGCCTGTGACTCGCAGTGCTCGCCGCCACCGCCGCCGGTGCCGCTGCCCGTGCCGCTGCCCTCGCCCGTGCCGCCGCCGGTGCCGCCGCCCGTGCCGCCGCCGGTACCGGTGCTGTCGTTGCTGACCTTGATCTCGCACAGCGCGGCTGGCGCGCTGCCCTCGCCAGCGGCCTGGGGTCCGACCCTGACGGTACCCGGCGCGTCCGGCACGAAGCGCGTCTGCACGAAGCAGCGCAGCGGCTCGCGCGCCATCAGCCACGGCGAGGGATTCGTCTCGAAGCTGCCCGTGCCATCGCGCGTGGTCCAGGCGAAGCCGTTGGCGGGCGCGTCGAAGCCTAGGTAGGCGCGATAGGCCTTGTCGCAGAGGGCCGGGTCGAGGTTCTTCGCCAGCTCGGGGTTCTCTTTGGCGATGTGCTCGAGGTCGCCGCCTTCGAGCACGAGCCTGAAGGTGACGAGCTGTGACTCACCGACCTTCATCGATGTCGGGCAAGACATCGCCTTGCAGTTGCTTCCGCTGCAGTCGGCGTCGAGGCTGTCGCAGCCTCCGAGGGTGGTGATGGCGAGCGCCGCGACAGCGGCGGCGACGGGGATAAGCATCGTTCGTGGGCTCATGGCGATTCTCCTCGCGGGTTCGCGAGGCCAATGAGCAAGGCGCGGACCACATCGCGTACGCGCGATCTCGCGTAGTTGGTGCCGCCCGCGGGCGCGCTGTCTCAGTGTGACAGCAGGTCCTGCAGCGCCGCGTCGATCTCGGAGAAGCGGTACTCGAAGCCGACCTTGACCAGCTGCTCGGGCACCGCGCGCTGGCTGGCGAGCAAGAGCTCCTCGGCCATCGCACCGAACAGCAGCTTGAGCGCCAGCCGCGGCGCCGGCAGCACCGTCGGGCGGCCGATGGCGCTGCCCAGCGCGCTCGTCAGCTCGGCGTTCTTGACCGGCTTGGGAGCGGTGGCGTTGACGGCGCCGCGCAGGCGCTCGTCGTCGATGCAGCAGCGGATCGCCCTGACGAGATCGTCGAGGTGAATCCACGAGACCCACTGCTTGCCGCTGCCCACGCGCCCGCCGAGGCCCATCTTGAAGGGGCGCAGCATGCGCGCCAGCGCGCCGCCCTCGGCGCTGAGCACCATGCCGATGCGCAGCCGCACTACGCGCACGCCGAGCGACTCGGCGCGGCCGGCCTCGGCCTCCCAGTCGGTGCAGACGTCGGCGAGAAAGCCGTCGCCGCGCGCGGCCGTCTCGTCGAGGGGGTCGTCGCCGCGGTCGCCGTAGTAGCCCACGGCCGACGCCGAGACGAGCACGCGCGGGCGCGCCGCCTCGGACAGGCGCGCCATAGCGTCCACCAGCAGGCGCGTGCCCTCGACGCGGCTGTCGCGGATGCGCCGTCGCTGCTTTTCGGTCCAGCGCGCGGCGACGCTGGCGCCGGCGAGGTGCACCACCGCGGCGCTGCCGCCGAGGGCCTCGTCGTCGATCTCACCGCTTCCAGGATCAAAGCGCGCCGCCTCGAAGTCGGCCTCCACGCCGCCCGGCTCGCGGCTGAAGGCGACGATCTCGTGGCCGGCCTGCACGAGCACGTGCGACAGCGCGCCGCCGACCATTCCGGTCGCGCCGGTGATGGCGACGCGGCTCACGTTGACAGCACCCGAGACTCGCGCAAGAAAGCAGTCAGGAGCTCTCGATGCCGACAGCGAAGCCCGTGCCGTTCAAAGCCGTGATGCCGATCCGTTTCGCCGACGTCGATCACGCTCGCATTCTCTACTATCCGCGCTTCTTTCACCTGTTTCATCAGGCGTTCGAGGACTTCTTCAACGACCATCTCGAGCAGCCCTACGCGCACGTGCTAGGGGTCGAGAAGGTCGGGTTTCCGGCGGTTCACGCCGAGGCCGACTACTATTTCCCGCTGAGATTCGGCGACGTCGCCGAGGTCGAGCTGACGATCGAGAAGATCGGTACCAAGAGCGCGACGATCGTCTACAGCGTGCGGCGCGAGGTCAACCAGACGCTGTGCTGCCGCGGGCAGGTCGTCGTCGTGTCGATCAACATGGACACCCTCGAGGGGATGCCGATCCCCGACAAGTACCGCCAGCTGTTCGAGGAGTACAAGGCCGCGACCGACGCGCAGGCGACACGTGAGCCCTGATCACTCGTCGTCCTTCGAGGCGCGCTTGAGGCGATGGGCAGCGGCGTCGCGTTCGTGCTTTTCGAGCTCGCCGCGCAGGCGCTCGAGCTCGCCCTTGGCCGAGCCCGTGCCGTACTTGAACCCGATGAACACGCCGAGCCCCAGGACGAGCGGAATGAAGATCAGATGCTCGATGCTAATGGCGGCGACCTCCTTCGTCGCGCTGGCAGTGTACGCCGGCTGTGATCGCTGCGGCAATACGGCTGCGCGCACGGGGAGCGGCAGCGGCAGCGCGGCGCTGAGCGCCAAGCGCGCCGTGCCCGCCAAGAAGGCGAGCGCTGCCGAGCAGAAGCGTCTGGCGCAGCGCTTCTTCGATCACATGCGCGGGCACCGCTTCGAAAAGGCCTACGCGATGTTCGAGCCGACGCTGGCCAAGGTCAGCAACGCCGCACAGCTGAAGAAGACCTGGGGCGAGCTCGAGCAGAGCCTCGGCGGCATCAAGCGCGTCGAGCCAGTCAAGGTCTACAAGTACAAGGGCCACCTCGAGCACCTCTACCGCTGTCACGGGGCGCGCGCGGCGGGCAACGTCAAGGTGCTGACGCGGGCTCGCGGTCCGCTGCTGGTCGGCTTCTTCGTGACCGGCGACGGGTCGGGACCGGACAACGATTAGTAGTGCTCAGACCGGCAAATTCCGTCTACCGGTCTGAGCACTAGCGCACGCAGTGTCCCGCCTTGGAGACGCGGCACTGCTGGCGCTGCTTGCAGATCGCCGCGGCTGCGCAGTGCGCCTCGTGGATCGCGGCACAGACGCCGTCGCGCGAGCCGCACAGCCCGAGCTGCTTGCAGACGGGCTTGGCGCTGCATTTCGCGTCGTCGGCGAGCACTGTCGGGGCTGGGGCCTCGGACGGCGGCGCCGGTGGGGCCGGCGGCGGTAGCGGCGGCGGCGGTGGTGGCTCG
>JAGQIK010000537.1 GCA_020431405.1 Myxococcales bacterium | reverse complement strand
GGCGTCGCCCTCGTCTACGACGGCACGTCGGTCAAGCCGGCCTTCACGCCAACCAACTTCAACGGCAAGGCCGTCAATCTGTGGCGCATCGGCGGCGAGGGCAGCAACGCCTGGACCGGCGGCTCGGACGGCGCCGTCTTCAAGCTCTCGTCGGGCGGATCGTGGCGCTCGCAGATACCCTACGAGAGCCAAGGCCTGACCTTCACCGACGCCTGGGCCGCGGACGCGAGCACGGCATACGTCGTGCTCGGCGGGCTCGCCGCCGGCGTTTGGAAGCACGACGCCAGCGGCTTCAATCAGGTGGTCATGCCGACGGAAACCCTCACCGCCATCTGGGGCAGCTCGGCCAGCGACGTGTGGGTCACCGCGCGGGACGGCAAGATGTTGCACTACGACGGCAGCAGCTGGGAGACGAAGTCGGTCGGGCAGGCCGGCACCGACTACCGCGCGATCTGGGGCAGCGGCGCGAGCGACATCTGGGCCCTCACCCGGACGTCGGCGATGCACTACGACGGAAGTCAGTGGACGCAGAGCGCGCTGGCCGCCGACCAGAGCCTCAACGCCATCTGGGGCAGCGCCGCCGACGACATCTGGGCCGTCGGCGATGCGAGCACGATCATGCACTACGACGGCAGCGCCTGGACGAAGCAGTAGCTGTGGGAGCTGCGGCGCGCGCGTGGGCGCGCTGCTACGGGTCGTAGGACAGAGACGGCGCGAGCCAGCGCTCGACCTCTTCGACCTTGACGTCCTTGCGACGCGCGTAGTCTTCGACCTGGTCCTTGGCGATGGGGCCGACGGCGAAGTAACGCGCTTCGGGGTGCGAGAAGTAGAGGCCGCTGACCGAGGCTGCCGGCAACATGGCGAAGTGCTCGGTGAGGGTGATGCCGGCGCGGGTCTCGGCCTCGAGCAGTGAAAAGAGCGTGCGCTTCTCCGAGTGGTCAGGGCAGGCGGGATAGCCCGCCGCCGGACGGATGCCGCGGTACTTCTCGGCGATCAGCTCTTCTTTGCTCAGCGCTTCGCTCTTGCCGTAGCCCCACTCGCGGCGCGCGCGTTCGTGCAGCAGCTCGGCGAGCGCTTCGGCGAGGCGGTCGGCGAGGGCCTTGGTCATGATCGCGTTGTAGTCGTCGTGCTCGGCCTCGAAGCGGGCCACCAACGCGTCGACGCCGTGGCCAGCGCTGACAGCGAAGGCGCCGAGGTAGTCGTCGCTTCCGCGCTCGGCGACGAAGTCTGCCAGCGAGGCGCAGCGGCCTTTCTTGCTGTCGCGCTGCTGGCGCAGCATGCAGAAGCGCGCCAGCACCTCGCTGCGCGCCTCGTCGGCCCACAGCACGATGTCGTCACCCTCGCGGTTGGCGCGGAAGAAGCCGTAGGTGGCACGCGCCTCGAACAGCTTCTGCTCGACGATGCGCGCGAGCAGCGCGCGCGCGTTTTCGAACAGCTCGCGCGCCGCTTCGCCCTGCGTCGCGTCGTCGAGGATGCGCGGGTAGGTCCCGCGAAGCTCCCAGGCCTGAAAGAACGGCGTCCAGTCGATGTAGGGCACGATCTCGTCGAGCGGCACGCGAAGCTCGCGCACGCCGAGCCACTCGGGCTTGGCGGGCTGCTGCGTGTGCTCCACGCCGGCGCCGCGCGCGCGCGCTTCGTCGAGGCTGACCAGCTTGGTGTGCTTGGCCTCGTGCGCCGCGCGCAGCCGCTGCTGCTCGTCGGCGTTGTCGCGCACGAACTCGTCGCGCGTCGACTCGCCGAGCAGCGAGCCGACGACGGTCACGGCGCGCGAGGCGTCGAGCACGTGCACCGTCGGCTGCGAGTACCTGGGCGCGATCTTCACGGCCGTGTGCTTGCGGCTGGTGGTCGCGCCGCCGATGAGCAGCGGCAGCGTCATCTTGCGCCGCTGCATCTCGCCGGCGACATGCACCATCTCGTCGAGCGACGGCGTGATCAGCCCGCTGAGCCCGACGGCGATGGCGCCGTGCTCGACGGCGGCGTCGAGGATCTTGTCTGCCGGCACCATCACGCCGAGGTCGATGACCTCGTAGTTGTTGCAGCTGAGCACCACGCCGACGATGTTCTTGCCGATGTCGTGCACGTCGCCCTTTACGGTCGCCATGACAACTTTGCCCGCGCTCTGGTGCGTCTCGCCGCCCTTT
>JAGQIK010000536.1 GCA_020431405.1 Myxococcales bacterium | reverse complement strand
TGGGCGCGCCCGAGGAGCTCGCGCCCACGGGCAACCAGCTCGAGGTGCGCGACACCGACCAGGACGCGCCGGTGTCGCGTCCGCCGATGCTGCACGACGAGCCGTTCCTGCACGAACGGGAGACCGCGCCGAAGAAGATCCCCGAGGACCGCGAAGGGACCGACGAGGCCAACACCAACCCCGGCTAGGGACCCGTCGGGCTCACGCCCTGCGCGCCAACGCGAGGAAGATCGGGTAGCGGCGATCTTCCTTCTGCGCGGTGTGCGCAGTGACGAGCTTGACGTCGACAAAGCCGTGCTTCTCGAGCAACGCGGCGAATGCGCCGCGATCGAAGCCGGTGTGAAAGACGCCTTCGGTGTCTTCGGGATGGAAGCGGCCATCTTCCGTATCGAGGTCTGCCAGCGCGACACGCCCGCCGGGCTCGAGGTGCTCGGCGAAGCGCTGCACGAGCTTGTCGGTGTCGCGCACGTGGTGCATCGCCATCGCGCTGACGATGAGGTCGAACTTGCTGTCTAGCGGCGCCTCGATGATGTCCTGACAGAAGCTCTCGACCTTGCCCGCGAGCTCGGGCTTTTCGATGAGCTTGGCGAGCATCGCAGCGGAGACGTCGACCGCGGTGACGCGCCCGACCTTGTCGACGAGGTGCTGGGTGACGAGGCCGGTGCCGGCGCCGAAGTCCATCACGTGCAGGGCGGGGTCGAGCTCGACGTGCTCGTCGAGCGCGGCGCGAATCCCGCGCGAGATGCCCTTGACCACATCATTGACGTCCCAGTCCTGGGCCTTCTCGGCGAATAGATCTGTCATTTCGTTCTCCGTGCGATTCATCACTGAGCGGGTTCACGATGGCAGACCGTCGAGAAACAGCCTGACCACTCTGTCTACGTGCGCGCGCTGTTCGGCGCGGCTGATGCGGCGTTTGCGATGTGCGAGCAACTGGTTGCGTGGCAGCAGGAGCATGCTCATGAACAGCTCAGCGTAGGACGCGGCGTCTTCGAGTCCTGGGTAGTGTCGCGCGAGGAACTCGGTCAACATCTGCACCACCCGCGACGGACCGGCTTGCTGGAACGTCTGCAGCAAGTCGGCGTCTTTTCCGCCTTCGCTGAGGACCAGGCGATAGACGCCTAGCGCCGCCGGCGTGAGGTGAAACGCAAGCACGTCGCGACCAAACTCGACGAGCTCACTCGCGGGGCTGCCCTCGGCGAAGCGGTACCTTGGATGCGACTCGTCGCGGATGCTCGCCAGCACGGCGCCCAACAGCGCGCGCTTGGAGGGGTAATAACGATACACCGTTTGCTTGGTGATGCCCGCCAAGGCGGCCACCTCGTCCATGCTGGTGGCTACGTAGCCCTGCTGCAGGATCAGCTGCGAGGCCGCCCCGATGATGGCGGTCTGCTTCTGCTGTGCATTTTGTTGCGATCTCGACGCGACCATACTTGCGAGTATGCCTATGCCATACTCGCTAGTATGATGCAAGCGCTCTAGACCACCACCGCCCGCACGACGTCCGCGTGCAGGAACCACAGCTCGAAGCGGGGCCGCGCGATGCCGAGGCCTCGCTCGAGCGCGTCGACATAGACCTTGCCCTGCTCGCCGTAGACACGCGCGCGCTCGGCGATATCCACCTCGCGCTCGACGCCGTCGGTCTTGTAGTCGGCGACCACGAGGTTGCCGTCGTCGTCTCGATAGAGCAGATCGACCGTGCCCACGACCGCGCCGACCGCTTCGTCGCCGTCCACGTCGTGCGCCGGGGCGAGCAGCAGCGGCGCCTCGCGCGCGACGATGCGCGGCCCGATGGCTACAAGCCGGGCGAGCAACTCGGAGCGCTCGAGCTTGGCGATCCAAGCCTCGCAGCGCTCGAGCGCGGCCGCGCGGCGTGCGGCGTCGAGCTCGAGCAGGTAGCCCGGAAGCAGCGCTCTCTGGCGCGCACACTCGCCCGCGAGGTCGCCGTCGAGCGCGAACGTTTCGAGCACGCGGTGCACGGCAGTTCCCACATACGGTGCAAGCTCTGCACTCAGTGAATGGCCGCTACGCCCGCCCTCGCCCGCCGCCTCGACCTGCTCGCGCAGCGTCTCGTGCGAGCGTGCCGAGGCCGGGCGTGTCATCGGGCGCGCCATGCGCTGCGCGGCGGCCGCGCGGTCAGCGCTGAGCTGGGCAACCTCGGCGCTCGCCTGCTCGAGGGTCACGGCGGGCGAGCGACGCTGCGGCTCGGCCACGCGCGGCGCCTTGAGGCGGTCGGGCAACAGCCAGCGCACGCCGTCAGAGCCCACGCGCGCGGCGCTGCGCGACGCCTTGCCGAGCAGCAGCGGCTCGAGCGCCGGCCGTTTGCCACGACGGTGCTCGAGCAGGTCCACGTGGCTCATGGCCGTCTGCACCGAGCGCGGCGTGGCGCCGTCGCCGAGGCGGCGGCCGGACAGCACCAGCCGCACGCGCGGGCGCGTGGCGGCGACGTAGAGCGTGCGCACGGCCTCGGCCGCTGAAACGCGCGCGCGGCGCGCCTCGAGCTGGTCGTAGCAGAGGTCCGGCACGCCGAGCAGCCGCAGCGACCAGCGCGCCGTGCCCTGCGCGTCGCGCGAGATCACGTCGGCCTCCGTCTCGGGGCGCTGGCGCCCGCGCCCCGGCTCGCCGTGCATGCCGAGCACGTAGACGTGCTCGAAGGTCAGACCCTTGGATTTGTGGATGGTCAGCACGCGCACCGCGTCGAGCGTCTCGTCGTAGGCGGCGGCCTCCTCCTCGGCGCGCGCCTCGGCGACGCCGCTGCGCAGCTCGCGCAGGATGCCGTGCACGCCGCCGGGGTCGCCGCCTGCGAGCCCGTCGAGCATGCGTCGGAAGAAGCGCTCGAGGTTGGCCAGCCGATGCGCGCCGAGATAGCGCGTGGCGGAGGCTTCCTCGACGAGCAGCAGCTCGCGGATGCGCTCGACGAAGCGGTCGACGGGCTCCGAGACGAAGCTCGCCCGCAGGCGCGCCAGCGCGCGCACGCCGGCCTTGGCCGCCAGCGGCCACTCGCTGACGCGCTCGATTCCGGGCGCGCGCGGCGTCACGGCGGCGGCCGTGTCGATGGTCGCGACGGCCTTTTCGATCAGCTCGCCCTCGACGAGGCCGATCTCGGGCGCGGCGCTGTCGGCGGCCGCGGCGCGGCGGGGCATCATGCGCGCCAAAAGCTCGGGCAGCCCCGCGCGCCACAGCGGCAGCAGCGCGGCGTCGGGTACGCCCACGTAAGGCGAACGCAAGAACGCCACCAGCGCCACCTGGTCGTTGGGGTCGACGATGGCGCGCGCCAGCGCCGCGGCGTCGACGATCTCGCGCCGCTTGTAGTAGCTGCGGTCGCGCTCCACGACGAACGGGATCTGCGCCTCGCGCAGCGCCTGCAGGTAGGTGTCCTGCGCGGTGGTGGTACGCAGCAGCACCGCGGCGTGCCGCCACGGCATCAGGTGCCGCTGGTGCAGCGTGAGCAGATCGTTGGCCAGCGCGCGGGCTTCGATGCGGCGCGCCTGCTCGGCATGGGTGCGCGGCCCGATGGCCGTGCTGCTGTTCTGGCGCCCCTCGTCGGGCCCGTCTGCATCTTCTGCATGGGGCGTTGCCCAGGCGACCCAGTGCTCCACCGGCCGCCGCTCGCCAGCGCGAAACGGCGCGCGCCCGCCGGCCGGCGTGGGCGGCGCGAGCAGCTCCTGGAAGGCCGGCTGCACGCCGCGCTGCTCGCGCATCACCGGCTCGATGAGGCGCTGCACCTCCTCGAGGATCGGTGGCACCGAGCGGAAGTTGACCACCAGCGGGCGCCGCGCGCCGCCGGCGGCGATCACGCGCTCGATAAAGGCCTCGTAGGCCGCGAGGTCGGCGTTGCGCCAGCCGTAGATCGACTGCTTGGGATCGCCGACGACCATCAGTCCCGGCGCGTCGCCCGCGTCGTCGCCAGCCGCAGCGCCGCCGCCAGCGCGCAGCGCGATCAAATCGACCACCTCGCACTGCAGCGGATCGGTGTCCTGAACCTCGTCCACCAGCAGCTGCTCGATGCCCACCCTCCCTGCGCGGAGCACCCCCGGCGCGCCACGCAAAAGGT
>JAGQIK010000535.1 GCA_020431405.1 Myxococcales bacterium | reverse complement strand
CGCCCGCGGTCGTCGCGAGCAATCGCCCGGGCTCGGGCAGCGGCAGCGCCGATCGGCCCAAAAAGCGCGTTCCGCGCCGCGTCCCGCGCACGCCGCGCAACAGCGCGGGGCAGCTCTCCGTGCTCGCGCTCGGCAACGCGACGTTGTACATCGATGGCAAGCGTCATGGTCCTTTGCCGATGAACCGCATCAAGCTCGAGCCGGGCGAGCATCGCGTCGAGATCCGCGGCCTCACGCCGAAGTATCGCGTGGTGCGCTCGGTTACCATCAAGCGCGGCGGGCGTCACAGGCTGCGCGTCGTGCCGAAAAAGGGCACGCTGGTGGTGCGCGTCAGACCTTGGGCGCTCGTTACGCTCGATGGCCGGCGGATGGGCACGACGCCGATCCCGGCGATCAAGCTGTTCGAAGGACCTCACGTGATCGTGCTCGAGAACAACAAGATCGGCGCGCGCATGGGCCGTCGTATCGTGATTCGCGGCGGGCAAGAAAAGGTGTTGAAGGTTCGACTGCAGCCGCGCAAGAAGAGAGACACACGATGATCCGCCGAATCCTCCTCCCCGTGGCCGGAGACCAGCCGCTCGACGCGGCGATCTCCTGCGCAACGCAGCTCGCATTTCGCCACGGCGCGACCCTGCACCTGCTCGGCGTGATCGATCGGCCGGGCATCGAACGCTCCGCCGTCGGCGCCGGCGCGGGCGCGAGCCACTACGCGCGCGAGATGCGCCAGCGCCGCCTCGCGGACGCGCGCGAGGCCTATGAAGAGACGTTGAACAAGCTCGAGGAGTCGCTGCACGCGCGCGGCGTCGCGGTGCGCACGGCCATCGAGACAGGCGCGGTGCACGACGTGATCGCGCACTACAGCCGCCGCACCGACCTCGTCGTCGTCGGGCGCGACAGCAACTTCCAGTTCGAGACGTCCGAAGAGCCGGGCGAGACGCTGGTCAAGCTGCTGCGCTGCAGCACGCGTCTGACGCTGGTCGTGCCCGATGGCTTCGACGGCGAGTTCGAGCGCGTGATCGTCGCCCACGATCTGAGCACGACCTGCTCGCGCGTGCTCTACGCCATGGTCCACGTCAACCCGTTCCCCGACGCGACCTACGTCGTCACGCACGCGTCGCCCGACGGCTCGTCGCCCGACGACGAGATCGAAGACATCGTCGACTACATGACCAAGCACGGCTTCGACACCACCGGCGAGGTGCGCGGCGGCGAGCCGGTGGAGGCGCTGCTCGAAGCCGCCGAGCGACACGACGCCGACGCGCTCGTGCTGGGCGCCTACGACGCCGGGCGCGTGCGCCGCATCTTCCTCGGCAGCGTCGCGCAGACGGTGCTGGCCGAGAGCAAAGTGCCGCTGCTGTTCGGGATCTGATGTGAACGACGCCTCCGAAATGCTGATCGGCACCGCCGTCGACGAGCGCTATTTCGTCGAGGCCGAGGTCGGTCGCGGTCGCGGAGGCGCGCTCTACCGCGCGCGCCACATGGTCTTGCAGAACCCTGTGGTGCTCAAGGTGGTGCATCGCGAGCTGATCGATCGCGGCTGCAGCTTGCGCACGCTGCGCGAGGAGGCGATGGCCTCTGCGCGCATCAGCAGCCCGCACGCCGTGACCGTCGCCGACTTCGGGCTCACCGTCGATCAGCGCCCCTACTTCGCGATGGACCTGCTCGAGGGGCGCACCCTCGACGAGATCCTGCGCGAGCAGGCGCCGCTCTCCGAGGCGCACGCCGTGGCGCTGCTCGAGCAGATCGAAGACGTGCTCAGCGAGATGCACGCCGAGGGCATGGTTCACGGATCGGTGCGCCCCGACAACGTCTTCGTCACCAAGCGCCGCGCGCGCGACTTCGTCAAGCTGCTCGGCGTGGGCATGGGCACGCTGGCGGCGGTCAGCGAGGCGCCGTCGGCCTACACCTCGCCGGAGCAGCGGGTCGGTGATCCGCTCGACCCGCGCGCCGACGTCTTCTCGCTGGCGGTCACCGCCTACGAGATGGCCACCGGCGCGCTGCCCTTCGCCGGCGTCGACATGCTCACGCATCGCGGCGGGCCGCCTTCGGTGCGCGAGCGCAACGCGAGCTTCTCGGCGTCGTATGCCGACGCGGTGGCGCGCGCGCTCGACGACGATCCCGCCAAGCGCTTCGAGAGCGTGGCGGCCTTTATCGAGGCGCTGACGCCGCCGCAGCAGGTGGTGATCAAGGGCAGCAGCACGCGACCGGTGAGCCTGCGCGACGTGCAGGACCCCGAGCGCTTCGTCGAGACGCAGCACGCGCCGCTCGACAATTCGCTGCCCGGGGGCGGCGACCTGCCGCCGGCGCCCGTGCTGGCCAAGATGCGCGCGCGCGTGGCGAGCCTCAAGGCGACGGACGCGTCCAAGCGGCAGCAGATCGTGCTCTCGCCCGACGGCGCGCCGAGCGGCCTGACGGCGCGCGAGATCGACGACGACGCCAAGACCGGCCAGCACGTGCCGTTCACCGGCGAGATCCCGATCGACGACGCCCATCCGGCGGTGGAGGCCGAGCGTGCCGCCGAGCGCGTGCAGTCGGCCATCGCGCAGTCGCTCGACGACAGCGGCGTGCAGGCCGAGCTCGACGCGTCCGAGATGCCGACGGCGCGCCCGCGCGACCCGGCGCGCATGGCCAAGCCGGTCGAGGTGACGGTCAAGAGCCCGCCGCCCGACGCGATGGGCGGCGAGGCGCCCAAGCGCTCGGGATCGATCGACGTCGGTGACGTGTCGAGCCGCGGCTTCGGCCCCGCCGACGCGGAGGCTGTCGCCACGCTGAGGAACGTGCCCTCGGTTCAGATCAATACCGACGAGCTCGACGCGGCCGCCGAGTCGGCGGCGCGGGACGCCGAGCGCGCGCCGCAGGACGCGCAGCAGGATGGCGCCGCCGTGCAGGAGGGCAGCGCTGACGATCCCGGCGCCACGCAGCCGCTGCTCGAGGGCGTGCGCCCTGGCTCCAAGCCGCTGGCGGCGATCACGCTGGCGCGCGTGTCGGCCGACAAGGCCAAGCGCGGTGAAGAGGACGCCCCGCGCCCCGAGGCGATGACGCTCAAGGAGGCGCCTTCGGTGCTGCCTCCCGGCTCCAAGACGCTGATCTCGACGCCCCTCAGCCGCGAGGACGCCGCGCGTCTGCGACAGGCGCAGGCGCAAGCGCTGCAGCCGACCGTTTCGCAGGTGGAGGTCGACGCGCACGCCGACGCGAACGTGCCGGCCGACGACGAGCTCGACATCGACCCGGGCATCGCGGTGCCGGCGCCGCTGCCGCTCGCCGAGGTCGACAACATGGACGAGCTCGACGCCCTCGAGGCGAGCGAGCTGGCCGACGACGACGACACGGCGCTCGGGCCCTACGCGGGGCCGCTCGACCGTCCGTTCGACAATACGGCGCCGGTGGCCGCGGATCCGGCCGCAGGCGGCATGTCGTT
>JAGQIK010000534.1 GCA_020431405.1 Myxococcales bacterium | reverse complement strand
TGCTGCGCCCCGGCTCGCCCGGTGTGACGTCGCCGGGCGCGGGCTCGTCGCGCTTCATCGCGCGTGGCGCCGGCAGCGGCAGCGGCGCCAACGACCCCGCGCGCTGGGTCTCGCTGTTGGTCTACCGCGTCGCCGCGGCGCGCGCGGATGCGACGCGATACGCCAAGGTCGAGCAGCGCATCAGCGCCGACGCCAAGCTGGTGTTTGGCTATCGCAACCTCGGCGGCGCGTATCGCAACCTCATGATCTTGGCTGTGAACGCCAAGGGCCGCGTGTTCTGGTACTACCCGGCCTATCGGCGCGGCGACACCGATCCGAAGAGCGTCGCCATCACGGCCGGCACGCACCAGCTCGGCGACGAGGTGCAGCACGATCTGTCGGCGGGCGGCGCGCTGCGTTTGATCGCGGTGTTTTCGCGCCGGCCGCTGCAGGTCTCGCAGGTCGAGCGCGCTGTTGGCCGCGCGCTGCGCGAGGCCGGCTCGCTGGAGCAGCTCGAGCGGCTGCCCCTCGGTGCACCCGGACAGACGGCGCAGGTCACGCGACTTCTGCGCGTGACGCCATGACCGCATCGGCCGCGCCGCGCCGCGTGCCCGTCCTCGTCGCGGCGCAGCAGCTCGCGCTGCTGCTGTTGCTGTTGTTGCCTGCGCGCGCGCGCGCCGCGCCTGCCGCGCCTGCCGCCTCCGCTGCGCCCAAGCTGGCGCTGTTCAGCCTCGCCATCGGCTACAACCGCCCCGAGTCGAAGGCGCGCCAGCGCCTCAAGTACGCCGATGACGACGCCGTGCGCAACTACAAGCTGATGGTCGCGCTCGGCGCGCGCGCGGCGCTGCTCAGCGAGCTCGACCGCGAGACGCGCGAGCTTCACCGCGACGTGCAGCCGACCATGCCGACCCTCGAGGCGGTGCGCGCGGCGCTAGGCAAGCTCAACCAGCTGATGGACGCCGCGCGCCAGCGTGGCCAACGTACCGCGCTGTATCTGTTCTACAGCGGCCACGGCGACGTGCACCACGGCGAGGGCTACGTGCAGCTGCGTGCGAGCCGCCTGACGCGCAGCGAGCTGCTCAAGCTGCTGCGCGCGTCGCGCGCCGACGAGAACCACGTGATCGTCGACGCGTGCAAGTCGTACTACCTGGTCTTCGAGCGCGGCCCCGGCGGGCGGCGCCAGCGCGCGCGCGGCCGCTTCATTCCGGTGGCCACGCCCGTCCCGGCCAACACCGGCTTTCTGCTCTCGACCTCGGCCGCGCAGGACAGCCACGAGTGGGAGGCCTTCCAGGCGGGCGTGTTCAGCCACGAGGTGCGCTCGGCGCTGCGCGGCGCGGCCGACCTCGATGGTGACGGCCGCATCAGCTACGAAGAGGTGGCGGCGTTTATCTACACCGCCAATCGCACGCTGCCCAACCGGCGCTTTCGCCCGCAGTTCTTCGTGCGGCCGCAGCAGCGCGCGGGCGGCGCGGCGCGCGCGACGCTGATCGACCTCAAGCCGCTGCGCGGCCGGCGCCTCGTCTTCGCACCGCGCGCGTGGCGTCACCTCTACGTCGAAGACGCCGTGGGCACGCGCCTGGCCGATCTGCACCCGGGCGCGCGCGCGCGTCTGGCGGTGATCATCCCGCGCGGAAAGCTCTTCGTGCGCGATCCGTCGAGCCACCGCGAGTACGCCATCCCCGCCGGCACGCAGCCGGTGGAGCTTTCGCGCGTGGCCGCGCGCGCGTCGACCAGCCGCGCGCGCGGCGCCGCGCACGAGTCGTTCTCGAAGCTGTTCAGCCGTGCCTACGACGCGGCCGCGCTCTCGGCCTATCGCGCCCGCCCGCGCGATACCGACGACGACGACGCAGCGGCGTCGCGCGGCGCGGGCTTCGCGCCGTGGGCGCATCGCTGGCTGCGCCCGGCGCTCGGCATCTTCGCGTTGGTCTCGCTGGCGGTGGGCGGCACGTTCACCGGCCTCGCCGCGCACGAGCGCGCCGGCGTCGACGCGCGCACGCCCAACGCCGATCGCCAGCAGATCAATCGCCGCATCGACCGCGACAACGCCATCGCCGTCACCGGCTACATCGTCGGCGCGGTCGCCGGCGCGGGCTATCTGGCGTGGACGTTCTGGCCGCGGCGGCGCGTGGAGGTCAAGATCAGCGCGGCACCCACCTTCGGCGGCGGCGGCGCGCGCCTGTCGGTGCGCTGGTGAGCGGGCGCGCCGCGCGCCGCGCGCTGGTGCTGCCGCTGCTGTTGCTCGCCGTGTCGCTGGTGGCGGGGCCCGGCTGCGTGCGGCGCGTCGACCTCGATCGCACGCCATGTCCCTGCGGCGACGACTTCGTCTGCTGCGAGACGCTGCGCAGCTGCCTGCGCGCCGGCGACGAGGCGAGCTGCCCGGCGAGCTACCCGCCGTCGACGGGCAGCGCGTGCACGCGTGACAGCGACTGCGATCCCGCCGAGGCGTGCCACTCGTGGACCGTTGGCGGCAGCGACGAGGTCGTCGGACCGCGGCAGTGCCGGCGCCTCTGCGAGCCGACGCGCGCGTGCGCCGACGGCGAGGTGTGCGAGCTCGCGCCGCACGACGGGCGCGCGCTCGACGCGTTTTTTACGGCGGGCCTGTGCGTCGCCGGCAGCGCGCGCGACGACGGTGACGCCACTACGGGGCCGAGCGACGGCGGCGACGCGGGCGGCGGCGGCGAGTGTGGACCTTGGAGCTGCCAGGGCTGTCCTACCGATCGCGTCGGCCAGCCGTTCTGCGACGGCACCGATCTCTACGGCTGTCTGGTCTCGGCGCATCCGACCTGCGGGCTCAAGTGCGAGCGCGTGCTGCTCAAGCGCTGCACCGAGTGCGCGGTCAGCGGCGGCGTGATCAACTGCAGCGAAAACAGCATCCGACCGCAGAAGCCGTGCGAAGACTTGCCGTGCTCGGCGTGTCCGAGCGCTGCGGCAGGCACCACGTTCTGCACGGGCTCGCAGGTCAGCACCTGCCTGCGCATGCCGTTCGCCGAGTGCGGCGAGATCTGCGTGCCGAGCGCGCTGCGCGAGTGCGGCGCTTCCGGCTGCAGCCAGCCGAGCGGCAGCGCCGCCAGCTGCGGGCCCTAGCGCGCTGCGCGCTCGCGCCCCCCGAAAAAAAGCGCCGACCGAAGCAACCGATCGCCGATCTCGCGACTTACCCGACGCCCGACGCAGCGGGCGCTGGAGATAGACAAGGAGATCGTGATGCTTAGCACCCTAACTACACGTCGAATCACCCTTCTAACGTTCGCGCTGGCGCTTTTCGCGCTGGGCGCCTGCGGCGGCCGCGACGGCGACGGCACGCCCGGCGATCCGTCCGATCCGTCCCAGCCGTCGAACCCATCGACGCCCGGCACGCCCGGCACGCCCGGCACGCCCGGCACGCCCGATCCCACGTCCCCCAATCCGACGCAGCCCCCCATCGCCGCTGGCGCCGTCACCATCAGCACCGACAGCCTGAAGTACGCGTCGCCGGCGCAGGTCAAGGCCACGCTGAGCAACGGTCGCACGGACAGCGTGTTCCTCGAGGGCTGCACGATCTACACCGTGCAGCGCCAAGAAAACGGCGCCTGGACCGACGCCGGGCCCGGCAACGTGTGCGTGTGGGAGGGCCTGGCCCAGGAGGTTCAGCCCGGCGCCGCGCTAAGCGACACGCTCGCCGTCGCGAAGGCGGGCACCTACCGCATCGCCGCGCGCTTTGGCAGCGGCTGCACGCCGGGTCTGCCGCTCAGCTCGGCGGGGTGCGCCAAGTTCGAGCACGCCTACTCGGCGCCGTTTTCCGTCGGCGCCGCCGCCCCCGCCAGCGGCGTGGTGGTGCGCACCGACAAGCTCAGCTATCGCGTGGGCGAGGACGCGACGGCGAGCATCGACAACCTCACGGCGGCCAGCATCTACCTGCAGGGCTGCACCAAGGTCACGCGCCAAGAGCGCGTCAACGGCCAGTGGATCGACCGCGGCCGGCTCGTGGCGTGCGTGTGGGAGGGCATCGCCGTGGAGGTCGCGTCGCACGCGACGTTCGTCGAGCCCGAGGTGGTGCGCTTCACTTCGGCGGGCACGTGGCGCCTCGCGCTGCAGTACGGTGTGGGCTGTCTGCCCGACGCGCCGCTCTCGGGCGCCAGCTGCGCGTCGTATCAGCACGCCGAGTCGCTGCCCGTCACCGTCACACCCTGACGGCCCCCCGACGGCCCCCGCCGCCTCGCGCGTCGGCGATCGCTGTAACATCGCTTTGACACCTGGGCTGCCGCGATCACGCTGTGGCTCACCCCGATCGTGCCATGGCACAGCTCGCGGCTTTGATTTTCGACGCTCCGCGCTGGCACCTCCGTTGCTCTACGTGACGCCAAAGGGAGGTGCTTATGCGCACATCGATTATTGTCTCGCTGCTCGCCATCCTCGCGGTGGGCTGCGGCGACTCCGGCAACACGACCCCCGACTCAGGCGCGCCGGAGGTCGGCACAGGCGAAACCGCGGCCAACCCCTGCGCCAAGTGCGCCAGCGACGAGGTCTGCGTGCAGAGCTTCGACGGCACGTGCACGTCCAGCGGACCGTACTGCCTCAAGGTCGAAGCCAAGTGCCGCAACATCACCGCCCAGATCGGCACGCCCTCCAACCCCTGCGCGACGCCGATCTGGGACGCCGGCGCAGCGGATGGCGGCGACGGCGGCACCGTGGAGAAAGGCTGCTCCGAGCAGTACTGCTCGCAGCCCTACTCGTGCGCGAACGGCTCGCCGTGCGGCACCGAGCACGCCGCCGCGCAGGTCTACTGCTACGGCCCCTAGAGATTCTCTCTCTCGCGGCGCTTTTTTTCGGCGCCGCGAGCAACCCGAAGCGCAGCTGGGCACTTACTCGCCGTCACGAGGAGGTGACCTATGCTTACGGCGCGAACGCTACTACGACCGTCGAAATCTCACGCCGCCGCGGCGACGCTGTTCGCTGTGATTCTGCTCGCGGCGAGCGCCTGCAGTGACGACAGCTCGGCGCGCAATGACGCGGGCGCGGACGTCGGCGCCAAGGCCGACAGCGTCGCCAGCGCGGACGTCGGCGCCAGCGCCGATAGCACCGCCGGCGACAGCGGCGCGTCGTCGGACAGCACGCCAGCCGATCAGAGCGTGCCGGCCGACGCGTCACCCACCGCCACGCACTATTTGTTCTGGCAGTCGCCGGGCGGCTTCGCGCGTACCGGCCCCGCCATCGAGATCTTCGGCGACGGACGCATCCGCTTCTGGAAGCAGGTCAAAGAGCAGGCGCCGCAGCAGACGATGGGCTGGGACCAGGAAGTCGTCACCAGCCCGGGGTTCGTCTACCCGCTGTTCAAGCTGCTGCAGCAGGCGGACTTTTCCAAGCTGCCGCACAAGAGCTCGCCGCAGGCCGAGTGCTGGCCGAGCCTCTACTGGCGCGAGTGCTTCAGCTGCAAGGCCGTGACCATCGACCACAACAAGGTCTCCGGTCTGCGCCCCGAGCTCGACGCCGTGCTGCAGTGGCTCGATGCGAACCTCAAGAGCAAGAGCGAGTCGCCGCTGCCCTCGGAGTTCTGCTTCGGCGCGTAGCGATGAGAAGGCGTAGGAGTGGGAGCGGGCGGGGGAAAGTGCGGCTGCCGCCGGGTGGCGACAGCCGCATCGCGCGCAGAGGCTGAGCCTACTCGTCGTCGTCGTCGCGACGGCGACGGCGGCGGCGGCGGCTGATCAGCAGCATCAGCGCGAGCGCGAGGCCGTAGAGCAGGCCTTGCTGCGCCGAGGTGCCGCCGACAGCGCAGCAACCCCCGTCATCCTTGGTGCCGCCCGTGTCGCCGCTGCTCGACGGCCGGTCGCCGCCGGGCGTGACGCCGCTGTCGGCGCTCGAGTCGCTGGTCGTGCCGCCGGTGTCGACGGTCAGGTCGGCTGCCGGCCCGCCTTCGTTGCCCGTGCCGTCGGCCGTGGTGTCCAGCACCGGGCCGCTGTCGAGCAGCATGTCGGTGATCACGGTGCTGTCGACGAAGGTCTCGACGCCACCGTCCTGCGGCGTCTCGACGTCCGTGCTGCCATCGGAGATGCTCTGGTCCGGCTGAATTGTGACCGTGGCGCTCGTGTTGGACGTGTTGTTGTTCTCGTCGGCCTCGCCGAGCGAGCACGGCGAGTCGGCGAAGATCCACGAGCTGTAGGTGCCGGCGGGCGTTCCCGAACGGGTGAAGACCTCGGTCGCGCACGCGCTGGCCGCCAGTCCGCCCGTGATGGTGTGCGTGTCGTCGGGTGACGCCGCGCAGGCGGGGGCCGCGGTCAGATCGTAGTAGAGCCCGACGTCGAAGGCGGCGGTGGTGGCGGCGCCTTGGTTGCAGACCTGCACCGTGTAGGTCACGACGTCGCCGGCGACGCTGGCCGTAAACGAGTTGATGTAGAGGTCCGGCCCGCTGTTGGTGAGGGTGATCTGCTCGAAGCGGTCGTTGTTGTTCTCGTTGCCCTCGGCGACGAGCGTCGTCGCATCAGCGACAGCGCGGAAGTAGCGCGTGCCCGACTGCGCGCTGCCGGGCAGCGTCAGGCTCGAGGTCGAGTAGGTCACGCTCTGACCGGCGTCGAAATCGTTGGTCACGGTATCGCTGCCGATCTGCACGCAGCCCGTGGCCGTGTTGGTCGGACAGTAGAAGTAGTGCACGACGAAGTCGGTGGTGAAGGCCGCGGTGTTGGCCGCGTTGGCGAGGGTCACCGACGCGGTGAACGTGCTGCCCGGACCGTTGGTGTCGCCCGAATCGGGCACCGTGATCGCGCTGACCGTTAGATCGGGCTGCGCCGTGACCGTGATCGACGCGTAGCGATCGTTGTTGTCCTCGACCTGCTCGTCGATCTCGTCGTCGACGTCCGCGATGACGAGGATGTAGCCGGCGCCGCTGAGCGCGGTGTTGGGCATCGTCAGCGACGGGCTGGTGATGGTGCGGATCTGGTTGGCCGCGAAGTTGGTCGTGATGGTCTGCTTGGCCAGCTCGGTGCAGCCAGGTTGGTTGTTGTTGGTCGGACAGTAGTAGTAGCCCATCTTGAAGCTCTGCGAGATCGTCGTCGGGCTGCCGTTGCGCACCTGGCTCGAGACCGTGAACGTCGCGCCGGCGTTGGCCACCGAGCCCGTGGCGGGCGCGGTCACCGAGTCCACCGTCAGGTCGGGCTTCTGGCTCGAGCCGACCGTGATCGGGTCGTTGTCGACGTTGTTGTTCTCGTCGTTTTCGGTGACGGCGTTGCCGGAGTCGAGCACCGCGCGGATGTAGCGCGTCCCGGCGGTGGCCCCTGCTGGCAAGGTCAACTGTATCGACGTGTAGATAAAGGAGCTGTTCGAGTTGAAGTCGTTGGTGATGGTCTGGGTGCCGAGCGCGGTGCAGCTCGCCGTCGCCGTGGCCAACGTCGGACAGTAGTAGTAGCTCACGACGAAGTTGGTGCTGAACGCCGAAGTGCTGTTGTCGTTGGTGATGCGGTAGAGGCCCGTGAACTGAGCGCCCGGGCCGCTGGTGTTGCCCGAGCTGGGCACCGCGGACCCCGAGAACCAGATGTCGGGCTGCGTCGTGACCGCGATCGAGTCGTAGCGTTCGTTGTTGGTCTCGATCGTCTCGGCGATGTTGCTGAGGGCATCTGCTTGGATACGTATGTAGCGTGTGCCGACTACAACCGTATCGGGCAGGGTTAATGTCGGTGTCGTATAAGCCCGCGCTTGATTGGCGCCGAAGTTGTCCGTGATGGCCTGCGTGGTCAGCGTGGTGCAGCCCGTCGTGGTGTTGCCCGGGCAGTAGTAGATGCGCACCGAGAAGTTGGTGGTGAAGGCCTCGTAGAAGTTCGCGAGCGTGTAAGAGACCGTGAACTGCGAGTTGTGGCCAGCGGTCGAGCCCGACGCCGGCGCCGTCGATGCGATCACGCGCAGGTCGGGGCGTGCGGTGTAGACCACGCGCACGACGACGCGCGGGTTGAAGTTCTGGCAGGTCGTGTAGGTCACGCTTGCCGACAGGTTGACGTTGACCGTCAGGGCGCGGTCCGTCGCGATGAGGCTCGCGGGGACCTGATACTCGCGCGTGTGTGCGGTCGTGTTGCACTGCGGCGAGCCACCGGTGTGCGCGGCCTGCACGTTGCCGTCGATCGTCACGTCGGCGTACTCGGTGGACGCGTCGTAGTCGCCGTAGAGGTCGACGAATACGCTGATGTTGGGTGTGCCTGCAGCAGGAAGCGGCAGAGAGGTGAAGCTGAAGGTGAAGGCCTGTCCGTTGGTGGTCTGCGTCTGAGTAATAGATCGTGTGTAGGCTAACGCCGTCGCTGGCACCACCATCGCCAACATCAGCACGACAAGCGCACCGAGCCCCAATCGCCGCATAGCAAGCACGAGCAATCTCCTGTTTGTGGAATGCGGCAGCATACTCAAGCGGGCCGGTTCGCACCACGACAGTTGCAGGGTGATCGCGCGGGCAGGGAACTTTTTGGCGGGTGCGTTGTATGACGGTGTATGACATCCAGATTGGCGGCCCTCGCCGCGCTGTTCGCCTCGCTGCTCGGGCTGCCCGCGTCCGCCAGCGCCGATGTGATCTTCGGGCCGATCCCCAAGTTCGAAGCGCACCACCGCGCTGATCAATACGCGCCGTTCGTGCTGACGATGACGCGCCGCGCGAAGTCCTCGCGGGTGCTCGAATCGCGTCTGGTGCTGCCGCGGCCGCTGCTCGAGAAGCTGCTGCGCGGCGCACGGCACGGCAAGAAGCGCGTGACCCAAACGCGCGTTGGCTGGCGCCGCCGCGGGCGGTTGCGCGAAGCGACCTACAGCGCGTCGCAGCTCGAGGTGACGGTCACCCAGTCGGTCGGCAAGCCGGTGCTGTATCTGCCCAACAACCGCCAGCTGCAGACGTTCTGTCGCCGCGGCGCCTACGCCAAACGGCCGAGGGACCGCGTCTACAACGGAAGCATCGCCAAGCTCCCGGTATGGGTTTCCGTCGAAGCGGCCAACACCCAACCGCGGCTCGACATACCGCGCCGTACGCTCGAGTACTTGCTGCGCCAGAAGGGCAACAAGCCGGCGGGCAAAAAGCGCGCGAGCGCGGCTGGAACCGCGCTGCCCAGCTCGGCGCCCCGCGGCGGCGGCGGCGCTGGCGCGCAGGGGGGCTCGACGGTCGTCGCAGGCCTCGCGCTCGCGCTCTCCATCGCGCTCTTCGGCGTGATCGCCGCGCGGCGGCGGCGGCGCGGCGGCAAGCTCGGCTACGCGACATACGCGGTGGCGGCGGCCTGTCTCGTCGGCGCGGCGCTGCTGGCGTTCGCGGCCTGGCGCGGTCAAAGCGCCGCGGCCTACGGCGGCAGCTACGCCAAGGTGGTCATGCCCGCGCAGGGCACCACGATCCGCTACGACGCCGACGACCGATCGCAGGTCTGCACGGCCTCGCCCTATCCGATGCTCGGGAAAAAGAATCGGCGAACGAAGGCGCCGCGCTCGAAGTAGTTTAGGCTGCCCAGCAGGACGAGCACTCGCCGTCTCGAGGGGGGACTTTGGGTAAGGCCATCGGCGGCGCCATCGTGACGCTCGTGATCGCGGGCTGGGCTGGCTATCACGGGTTCAACGCGGCGCGCGACGCGTGGAGCACGGGTCGCGAGGTGCAGTGCGCGGCCTTTCTAGCAGGCCCTGCGCCCAAGCCCGGCGAGAAGCTGACGCTCGCCAACTGCCAGCTCGACTTTGTCGCCGCAGCGGGCGTGGGCTTCAAGTTCAGCGACGACGCGCATACCGCCTTCATCCCGCTCGCCCCACGTCCAGCGAAACCGCAGTGGGAGCTGGCGTTGATCAGCGAGGACGAGGCGATGATCAACGCCGTTCGCTCTGCCGTGGCGCGCGCCAAGGTCTCCAGCACGCCGCCGAAGATCAGCGGCGTCGTACGCGGGTCGGAGGGCGTCAAGGCGCGCGAGCAGTTCGGCGGCTTGCGCAAACGCGCGGTCTACTTCCTCGACGTGCCGGGCACCTTCCACAAGGTCTTCGGGGTTGCTTTTCTGCTGCTCTCGCTGCTGTTGATCGTCGGCGCCGTCACCACGGTAGCCAACGCGCGGCGCGCGTCGTCGTCATCCGAGGGCGCGGGCTAGCGGGTGCCGCGGCCCTGGTAGGTGACGATGGCCCACTCGACGACGGCGTAGATGCGGCTGTAGCGCACGGGCTTGTACGCGCGGGTGCCTTCGTCGGCGTGCTTTTCGATCTCTCGCGCGACGGCCTGCGCGAAGGCCGCGTCGTGCACGTGGATGCCGACTTCGTCGTAGACGCCATGCGAGATGGGCGTGAAGTTCGCCGAGCCGAGCTCGGCGCGCTCGCCATCGATGACCATCGCCTTGCTGTGTACGAACTTGGGGTGAAAGACGACGCGCAGGTTGTCCGGCGCGCCCGTGCGGCGGATCAGCTGGTTGCAGGTGTAGCGCGCGAGCGCACCGAGGATGTTGGCGCGCGCGCTCGTGACCAGCGTGACGTGCACGCCGCGCTTGACGGCGTCCACGAGCGCGTCGGTGAACTCGGGGTGGCCGAGGTAGGCCATCTCGACGAGCAGCGTGCGCTGCGCCGAGCGGATCAAGTTGAGGCGGTCTGACAGCAGCGGCGGTCGGTGGCGCGGATGCACCGACTTGTTGTGGATCAGAAAGTCGACCGGGCGGTCGGGATCGAAGGCGGCTCCGTCGCTGCGCGCGTGGAAGCGCCGCAGCGTGTGCTCGCAGCCGACCTCGACCATGTAGTCGAGGTTGTCGTAGCGCGAGTCGTCGCCGATGCCGACGCCGCCGAAGATCAGGTACTCGTCGTCGATGATGTAGAGCTTGGCGTGGTCGAACGTTTTGCCCTCCACGCGCAGATCGACGTTTTCGTGGTCGCGCAGCGCGTCGGCGAGCTCGGACGGACGCTGCGGGCGGCGGCCCCAGCGCAGGTACATCGTGATGATGAAGAGCGTCTCGAAGCGCGCCTTGGGCGGCAGCCGCTTGTGAAAGAAGCTCTGCCCGTTGCCCTCGAAATACTCGTAGTGCGCGCCGACCTGGTCCTTGTAGATCGTGACTTTGACGCCCCGATCCGCCGCGTCGAGCAGCGCGCGGGCCACCTCCTGGCCGGTGGCGTCGTCGCGCCACTTGAAGGCGCGCACGACGATGGAGCGCTGGGCGCCACGAATTCTCGCTAGAATTCGAGACGTTGCGTCTCTTCCACCCGCCAGAAGCTCTGGCCGTTTCGCTGCCACCTCAGACATCGTGCCTTGCTATTCGCGGATTAGCGCCCGCGCCGCAAGTCCTTCGTCAGCTCAGTCGCGAATTCGCACCGAGACGGCCGTGAAACCGATCCCGAGCGACATCTCGTACATCTTGTCGCCGTCGAGGTCGAGATCGCCGCTCCAGAAGGTCTGCAGGAGGGAGTTGCCGACGTACTCGTCGAAGCTGACGTCGCCGTCCTTGTCGCGGTCGAAGAGGTCGAGAAACTGGTCGCGTGTGGTGCCGAAGACGGGCGCACGATCGTGTTCGCGCCAGTAGGCGCTGATCAGCTTCCAGATCGCGCGCTGCAGCGTATCGCGCAGCTCGGTGGGCGCTATCAGGCCCGAGAGGACACCCGCCTCGATCGCGCCTTCGCGTAGCACGCCGCGCAGACGTACGTTTCGAAGCTCGAGCGACACGGCGAGGCGCTCCGTTCCCAGCGTCAGCGTCAGCGCAAAGCGCTCGGCCTGCAGCGCGAGCTTGTCGCCTTCGATGGTCCCCGACATCGGATAGGCGGCCGAGGCGACGGCGAGCTCGGCGTCGGCGGCGAAGCAGCGCGTCTTGGCCTGCGGCCAGCACGTCTCGAGCGACGTGCGGTTGTCGCAGCAGCCACGCACCTGACCGCGCCACGCCGTGGCGGCGACAGGGTAGCCGCCGCTGAAGTCGGGCGCGGACAGGCGCAACAGCATCAGGTTGTCGCCGCGGACGATGTCGAGCTCGAGGCGCTCGTCGCCGAGCGTTCCAAACGGCACGAGGTAGCCATCGCCGCCCGCGTCGCCTTGCACGACGCCGGCGAGACCCGCGACGATCGCGCCAAACGCGTTGTCGGCGACGCCGTCGCCATTGTAATCGTAGCCGTAGGCGGCCGCCTGTTCCGCGTCGCGCGGCCACGACAGCGAGCGGATGACGAAGCTTCGCGTCTCGTGCGCGAGCACGTCAGGCTGGACGGCGCCGTCGCCCTGCTGCAGCGTGCGCGCCGAGCAGCCGCAGACGGTCAGGCTCACGATGACCAGCAGGGCAGTCTTGGTCGTCACCAGCTGTCTAATGTGCGCCGATGGCAGAATTGATCGGCGGGGGGCGCTAGTCGCACGTGCAGCCAGCCGCGCCCGTCAGCTGCGCGGTGCGGTTTGACGGCAGGCACGCCGAGCCCGTGAACGGCAGCAGCGGCGCGGCGGCCGGGTTGCAGTCGTGACAGCAGGCGTAGCTGTCGGCGCAGCTGCCCGCGCTGCAGCCTTCCACAGTGCAGATGCCGATGCTGCCCGTGGCGAGACACTTCTTGGCGGCGAGCGCCGCGCAGTCGGCGTCCTTGCTGCACGGCGTGCCCGTGCCGTCGGCGGCGACGGGTGGGGCGCAGAGGGGGT
>JAGQIK010000533.1 GCA_020431405.1 Myxococcales bacterium | reverse complement strand
GCCCTATCGCGCGCACCGCTAGCGCGGGCGCGTCGCTGGCGCGGATCTGCGCGTCCAGCGTTCTAGAACGCTGGACGCGCAGATCCGCGCCAGCGACGCGCCCGCGCTAGCGGTGCGCGCGATAGGGCAGTGACTTCTCCGAGGGCAGCGATAGCCACTTCGAAGCGGCGCCGTCGCTGCCGTCGATGAACAGCGGCTGCGCGGCGAAGCGGGTCTTGGCTTTGGGGTTGCTCGTGATGGTGCGACCGAAGCAGTTCTTCGTGCCGAAGAACAGCTCTGCCTTCGCGAGCGGCTTTTGCTTGCCGTAGTAGGCCCAGAAGCGGTTCATGTCGGGCGGTAGGTAGGCGATCTTGTCAGCGCCGCTGCCGTCGTCGATGCGCACGCGATAGGCCGCGGCGAGGGGCGCGACGCCAACGTAGTGGCCGCGCTCTGACGAGCAGGTCCATTGATAGGCCGACACGCGCTGCTTGCCCCAACGCGTAGTCTTGCTCGGCGCGGCGACGTGGCCGATGCGGTAGCGGCCGACGAGCTTGCGTGACCACTTGCGATAGCCTTTGGCCCACGTCTCGACGCGCAGCGCGAGCGCCTTGCGGCCGAAGCGCATGGCGATGTCGATCTGAAAGACGGCGATCTCGGGAGATGCGCTGTCGAGCAGGCGGCTCTTGACCTTCGCGCCGATGGCGGCGACGTGCATCTGCGCGTAGCGGCGCGCGCGCGGGATGAAGAGGAAGACGCGTGCCTTGCGGGGCAGGGTGCCTCCCGCCGGGGAGAGAAACGGCTGTGGTCCCGCGCACCTGGCCTGCGCTCCGCTGGGGAGCACGAGCAGGGCGGCGAGGGCGGCGACGACGGCGCTGAGGCTTTGCATAGGGGTGTTCAACGGTCGTACCCGGCCTTCGATCTACTGCCTACTCGAGCTTCAGGCTGAGCACCGTGCGCTCGAGGTCCTGTTCGGCCTGCTTGCAGCGCACGCGATTGCACTCGATGAGCAGCAGCAGCGCCATGTTGTCGCGCGCCACCATCACCGTCCACTGGTCGATGGTCTGACCGCGGACCGTGCGCGAGAAGCGCATCTGGTAGGCCGTGCGCCCGTGCACCTGGCGCTGCTTGGTACGCTCGTGTTTGTAGCCGCCGGCCACGATGCGACGGCGAATGCCCAGCGCGTGCCGTTCGGGGCGAACGAAGGGCATGATCAGCTCGGCGCCGAGCCGCAGCGCGATGTTCTTGGCGTGTTGCGCCGAGAAGAGCAGGCCGCTCTTGCCCGTCTCGGCGATCCAGCCCTCTCCAGCGGCGAGCAGCTTGACCTTGATCGGCGGAATGCGCACCTCGATGCCGCTCTGGCGCGGGTGGATCTGTACGTCCTTGCTGCGCACCTCGGCGAAGTCGTAGCTCGGCATGCGCCGCGCGATGACCCAGCCCACCGCGCCGAGCCCCACCAGCACGGCCATCAGCACGAAGATCTGGGCCGGCGCCACCGGGTCGAGCACGGGGCGCGGCGGCTCGACGGTACCGCGCTCGTCGGCCTCTGCGATACGGCGCTGCTGGTGCATCGCCGCGCCCATGATCAGCTGCAGGCCGACAAAGACGAGGTCGAGGAAGCGGTGATATCGCGCCACCGCGAAGAAGACGACCATCGCGCTCACGCCGAGACCCATCAGCGCGCGCAGCCACGTTCGCGTCAGCAGATAGCCCGCGCCGGGCAGCAGCATGTTGAGGCCGACAGCGCGCCGTCTGAGCACCGCGTCTTGGTCGTCGGGACGAAGCGCGCAGAAGTAGGCGTCCACGATGCCGAACAGGTAGATCAGCACCAGCGAGCGCAGCAGCACGCCGAAGGCAAACGAGCCCAGCGCGCTCTCGAAGAGCCAAAGCCCCGACAGCAGGTGCATCACCGCGCCGGCCACGCCGCCAGCGAAAAGCACGATCATCGCCAGGCCAAACGCGCGCTGGCTCGGCACGAGCTTGGCTAGCGTGAGCTGACCGAGCCCCGGCAGCAGCGCCGAGCCGAAGGTGGCGCGCAACACGCGCTTCTTGAGCAGCTTGACCCGTTGCTCGCGTGTCAGCTCGGCAGGCTTTTGGGACGCCATGTGGTGTAAGTGTCCTCGATGCCGCCTGCGTTCTCGCTCGCTGCGCGCTCGAGCTCGACTAGTCGTCTCGGCTCTGAGTCTCGCGCTCCATCTTGCGACGGATCATCTTGCGCTTGAGTCGGCCGACGTGGTCGGTGATCAGCGTGCCGTCGAGATGGTCTTTTTCGTGCTGCATGGCGCGCGCGAAGAGGCCTTCGCCTTCGACCTCGAAGCCCTTGCCCTCGACGTCGCGCGCACGGGTGCGTGCTTTGAGCGCGCGGCGAATCGGCACGTAGATGCCGGGGAAGGAGAGACAGCCTTCGTCCGAGACCTCGGTCTCGTCGGAGAGCCACTCGATCTGAGGGTCGACGAACAAGAGCGGCGCGTCCTGCTCGCTGAGGCCGGCGACCACCGGGTCGATGACGAACACGCGCTTGAGGATGCCGATCTGCGGCGCCGCGAGGCCCGCGCCGTTGTGCGCGAACATCGTGTCGCTGAGGTCGCGAAAGAGCTCGGCGAGCTCGGAGGTGCTGTCGCCAACCGGCGCGCACTGCTCCATCAGCTGCGGGTCCGGATACCAGAGGATGCGCCTGATCGCCATGTAACGTCTCGCCTGCTCGCCGCGTCACACCTTTGTTCGTCAAGGTATGAGCCGTCGAGTAAAACCCTAGCATCTCGCGGCTGTCAATGGCGCGAGGCAACCAGTCCCTGATAGGGTTTGTATAAAGTTTGTCTAATCGAGTTGACAGCGCCTCGCGGTCGCATATAGTACTGTTGTCAGCCAGCGAAAAGGGTTGGCAAAACAAGTGTTTTTGCTCTTCGCCTCTTTCGCCCTGCGAACGGATCTGACGGGTGCCAGCAGCGCCCCGAAGACTACGAACGGATCGGACGAGCGTGACAGCGCTCCGACGACTACGAAGCAAGGACGATCCATTGCCCAAAGCAACCAAGCCCTGCAGTGTGATTCCCCTCGACCGCAGTGTGATCCCTCTCGACCGCAGTCGCACGCCCGCGCTCGAGCGCGGCGGCGAAGCCGATGTTCGAACCGAGCACGGTCTCTTTCGCATGGTCGCCTATCGTGACGCGGAGGGCACCGAGCACATGGCGATCGTCAAGGGCGACGTGACGGGCGACGACGTGCTCTGCCGCGTGCACTCCGAATGTCTCACCGGCGAAGTGTTTGGATCGCGGCGCTGCGAGTGCGGCCCGCAGCTCGAGCGCGCGCTGCAGCGCATCGAGGAGAGCGGACGCGGCGTGGTGGTCTACCTGCGCGGACACGAAGGCCGAGGCATCGGCCTGATCAACAAGATCCGAGCCTATGCGCTGCAGGACGAGGGCGCAGACACCCTCGAGGCCAATCAGCTGCTCGGCTTCCAAGGCGACATGCGCAGCTACGATGTCGCCGCTCAGATCCTCGCCGACCTCGGCGTGCGCTCGGTCGCGCTGATGACCAACAACCCGACCAAGGTCGAAGGTCTCGAAGACTGCGGCGTGCGCGTCATGCGTCGAGTCGAGCACCACGTCGGCGTGCACGACGACAACCGCTTCTACATCGAGACGAAGGTCGCGCGCATGGGGCACCTCATCGAGCTCGACGAGGCGCGCGGCAACGGCGTCGATTAGCCCCGCAGCGGTTAGGCCCGCAGCGGTTAGGCCCGCACGCCCTTCGCAGTCAGATTCATCAGCGACACACGCGCGCACTCCGGCTCGTAGTCGATGCGATTGATGCAGCCGAAGCTCTGACGAAACGAAAAGATCCCCTCGCGCGGCAGCGCCAGCGCCGTACCCAGCACCAAGCGATTGACCGTGTTGTGCGCCACGAGCGCGAAGGCGTGCCCGGCGTGCTGCTCGACGAGCGCCTCGAGCGCCGGCAGCGCGCGCGCGGCGACATCGGCGATGGACTCGCCCTCGGGAAAGGCGTAGTCGAGCATGTCGACGTAGCGCTTGCGAACCAGGTCGGGGAACTTCTCTCGCGCCGCCTCGAGCGCGACGCCCTCGAGAATCCCGAGGCTCATCTCGCGAAACGCGGCGTCGGCGCGCGCCTCGACGCCCGCGTGAAACGACGCCACCAGCTCGGCGCCGGTGCGTGCTCGCGAAAGGTCGCTGCTATAGACCGCTTGCAGCGGCTCTCCCGCCAACGCGTCGGCCGCCCAGCGTGCCTGCGCGAGGCCAACCTCGGTGAGCGGCACGTCGCGCTGGCCGTACATCAGGTCGTCGGTTTGCACAGCGCCGTGTCGCAGCAGAAAGAGCGTCGTCACGCGTCCTGTTCCTGGCGCTTGTACTCGTCGAGCTTGCGGTAGAGCGTCTTGCGGTCCAGGCCGAGGCGCTGCGCTGCGCGCGTCTTGTTGCCTTCCTCTTCGGCGAGCACGCGCACGATGTACTGCTGCTCGAGCTCGGCGAGCGTCAGTCGGCGCGCGCTGGCCCCCGACAGCAAGTCCTCGGCGGGCCGCTCGACCAGCTGGCGCGGCAGATCGCCGAGCTGGATGCGCTCGTTCTGGCTGAGCGCGACGGCGCGCTCGATAACGTTCTCCAGCTCGCGCACGTTGCCCGGCCACTGGTAGGCCAGCAGCACTTTGGCCGCGTCGGGCGCGATGCCGCCGGCGGTTTTGCCGGCGCGCTCGGCGGCGCGCTCGAGCAGGTGGCTCGCCAGCGGCAAGATGTCGTCGGGACGATCGCGCAGCGGCGGCAGGCCGATCTGCACCACGTTGAGTCGGTAGTAGAGGTCTTGGCGGAAGTCGCCGCTGCCGAGCATCTCCTCGAGGGCGCGGTTGGTCGCCGAGATGAAGCGCACGTCGATGGAGACGGGCTTGGTGGCGCCGAGCGGCTTGACCTCGCGCTCTTGCAGCACGCGAAGCAGCTTGGCCTGCAGATGCGACGGCAGCTCTCCGATCTCGTCGAGGAAGATCGTGCCGCCGCTCGCCTCCACGAGCATGCCCTTGCGGTCGGCGTGGGCGTCGGTGAAAGCGCCGCGCTTGTAGCCAAAAAGCTCGCTCTCGAGCAGCTGTGACGGAATCGCCGCGCAGTTGACCGCCACGAAGGGCCCGTCCTTGCGGTAGCTCGAGTAGTGCAGCGCGCGCGCCACGAGCTCCTTGCCGGTGCCGCTCTCGCCGGTGATCAAGACGGTCACCGGGCTGTCCGCCACGCGGCGGATCAGCTCGAAGACCTCGTTCATCGCTTGACTGCGGCCGATGATGTTGCCCCAGCCGTAGCGGTCGCGCACCTCCTCGCGCAGCCGCTTGACCTCGTCGTGCAGCTGCCGATCGCGCAGCGCGCGGTCGACTGCGATGAGCAGCTGGTCGATCTCGAACGGTTTGGTGATGTAGTCGAAGGCGCCCAGCTTCATCGCCTTGATCGCCGTGTCGACGCTGCCGAAGGCCGTCACTGTGATCACGGCGGGCGTACCCTCGAGGGTGCGCAGCTCGCGCACCATGTCGAGACCCTCCATGTCGGGCATTCTCAGGTCGGTGACGACGAGGTCGACGTGGTGCTGCCGTACCTTCTTGACCCCTTCTCGTCCGCCGCCGGCCGAGAGCACTTCGTAGCCCTCGTCGGCGAGCGACTCTACGACCAGCTCGCGCATGGCGGCGTCGTCCTCGACCACGAGCACGGTTCCCTTGTAGTCGCTCATGAGGCTCTCTCGAGGTTTTCACTCGACTGTTCTTCGCTCGACTGTTTTTCGCTCTGCGCAGCGTCATCGCCGTCAGGCTCGTCGTCGGGCAGCTGCTCTTGGCTCGGCTCGGGCAGCGGCGCTTGGTCGCGGCGTGCATCCGCCACCGGCAGATAGACGCAGAAGGTCGTGCCTGGCTGCGCCTCGCCGTCTTCGGCGTCGTCGCCGCTGTCGACCTCGATCCAGCCGTCGTGCTCTTTGACGATGCCGTGCACCACGGTGAGGCCGAGACCGGTGCCCTCGCCGCGGCCCTTGGTCGAGTAGAACGGCTCGAAGATGCGCGCGCGCGCGTCGTCCTCGATACCGGGGCCATCGTCAGAGAAGGCGAGGGCGACGTAAGGCTCGGGTGGCGCCAGGTCGAGGCCGCCCTTGCGGCGGTGCACCGCCTGCGCGCGGATCAAAAGCTCGCCGCCAGCCGGCATCGCCTGGATCGCGTTGAGCATCAGATTGAGCACCACCTGCTGGAGCAGGTCGGCGTCGCCCCACACCGCGGGCAGGTCGCCGGGCACGTCGCGGCGAATGCGCACCGAGCTGGACTCGAGCTGGTACTCGAGGAACGCCATCGTGTCGTCGACGATGCGCGCCAGCGCCACCTCGCCCCGTTCGGGCGCGCGCGCTCGCGCCAGATCGAGCATTTGCTGGATGATGCGCGTGATGCGCGCCGCCTGGTCGGCGATGATGCGCGCGTTGCGTTGCACCGCCTCGGGCTTGTCGGCTTTGCGCTCGAGCACGCGCGCGCGCCCGCCGATGACGTTGAGCGGGGTGCCCACCTCGTGCGCGATCTCCGCCGAGAGCTGGCCGATGGTGGCGAGCTTTTCGCTCTGGCGCAGGCGCTGCTCGAGCGAGAGGCGCGTGTCGGCGCTCTTTTTGATCTCGAGCTGCGCGGCGCGAAGCTGCGCCGTCATCTCGTTGAAGCGGTAGGCGATGCGTCCGATCTCGTCGTCGCGCTCGAGCGGGACGGTGGCGGTGAGGTCGCCGCTGATGACGTCGTCCATACCGTGCATCAGCGCCGCCACGGGGCGCCCGATGGCGCGGCTGACATAGAAACCGGTGACCAACGTGAACAGCGTCAGCAGCACGCCGATGACGATGAACAGCCACGACAGCGCCGACTCCTTCGGCTGCGCGCGATCGAGGCTCAGCCGCAGCTCGAGCACGCCGGCGACCTTGTGGCTCTTGGGTGCGAACAGCGGCGTGCGGTAGGCGTAGGCCGTGGGGCGGCGCTGCTTCTGCAGAAACTCGCCCTCGGGCTGGCGCCGCTCGATCACGCGGCGCGCGCGCGCGTCGACGACGGGTTTCTCTTCGACGGGCACCGGCGCGACGACGCGGCCATTGGGCCCGTAGAAGATCACGATCACGGGGCGCTCGCGCGAGGCGACGTCGGCGATGGCGCCGAGGGTGCCGTGGTCGCGCACGGCCGTCTCGGCCGCCTTCTTGATGACGCCCGCGAGCATCTCGGCGTCGCGCTTCATGCTCTCGACAGAGCGCTGCTCGCTGGCCAGCACACCGGCGTAGCCCACGCCGACCAGCAACAGACCGGCGAGCAAGACCACGACGAGCGTGACCTTGGTCGCGATGCTGAAGCGCGCCTCGCGCCGGCGTGGTTGGGGCATCAAGCTACATTGTAGCAGTCTGCCCCGATCGTGCTGTAGCAGAGTGCAACAGGCGTGGGCCGCCCGTCGCGAGAAGGCAAATCAGTTCGCTGATCTGAGCGTCACGTCGCCGCCGAACTCGCCGTTGAGCGTGTGCTGCACGCCGCCGGTGTCCTCGGTGAAGGTGACGTTGAACTTGCCGGAGGCGCTGCCGCCCACCTCGTCGAGTGAGTCGAAGCGGATGGTGGCCGTGATCGGGTCGGGGAACGTCGAGCCGTCGTCGACCTCGCGGTAGATGTTGCCCTTGGGCGGCATGAAGTCGATCTGCTCGCCGGTGGGCACCGGCGCGTTGACGACCACGATCACCGGGAACTCTTCGTTGGGTGTCGACGCCGCGCGCACGTAGGTGATGACCACCGCTTGCAGCTCGTCGTTCTTCTTCTGCCGCTGGATGCGGATCGCGTCGTAGGTCAGGTTGTAGGTCTTGACGGCGCTGCCTGTCAGCCCGTCGGTGCCGCTAGAGCAGGCGCCGAGCGACAGCAGCAGCGCCAGCCCAGCCAACGCAGGGAGTGTTCTCTTCATGGTTGCCTCTACTGCTTCCAGAAGCCGCGCGCGACTTTGAGCGTGTCGACGAACTCGTTGCCTGCGTTCTTTAGCGTGACGCAGCGATAGGCGATGACCGGTTCGTCCTTGTCGTTGAAGGTCAAGGCTGTGTGGTCGCCGCAGGTGTAGCTGCCGCCGGTGTCCACCTCGTAGGTCTTCCACGTGCCGTTGAGACGGTACGCGAACATCAGGCCGTCTTCGCTCGGCTCGCAGCTGCTGCCAGGCGAGCTCGCCGGACCGCAGCGGTAGTACGAGATGCCGGGGTTGCCCTTGGAGTCGAAGGCCAGCGAGGCGAACTCGCCGTTCTTGGTGGTGCTGATGTCGACGATGATCGGCTGCGACCACGAGGTCAGGTCGCTGCTCTCGATGTAGTGCAGCGACGTGGCGGAGGGCTCGTAGTAGGCCAGGCCCCAGGTGCCGTTGCCGTCGCCCGCGAAGTCGGGGCGCTCGGAGGTGCCGCCGGCGACGAGCTGTTTGCCACTCCATGTCGAGCCCTGCTGTACGACGAGCTGGATGCCGCCCGTGCCGTCGGTCTGATGCGGGTTGAAGTGCATGATGATCGGCGTGCCGTCGGCTTTGAACTGCAGGCGCGTGAAGAGGCCCGAGCCGTTGTTGAGCACCGCCTCGGTGGCCGAGTAGCGCAGCGACGACTTGCTGTTGCCCGTTTGCTCGTAGAGGCCAAAGCGCACGTCGCGGTAGGCCGCCTGCGGTTGGCCGGAGCCATCGATGGCGACCGAGATCCAGTGGCCGACCGTGTCGCCGATGGCGCCCGCGCTATCGAGCATCTGCGTCGTCCAGGCGACGCCGTCGTTGCTGCTGGCGATGTAGGCGTCCGAGCTGGCGCACTCCTGCAGGCTCATCTCGCCGCCGAGGTAGCCGATATGCGCGGCGCCCGCGCTGGTCAGCGCGATGGAGAGGCCGTGTACGGCGCCGACGCTCTGCGCCGCCATTACCGGTGTAGACCAGGTCACGCCGCCGTCGGTGGACTCGCTGTACATCACGTCATGGCCGGGGCGCGCCTTGGGGCCGCCGCCGCCGCTGAACGTGGCCGGGCAGGTGACCGTCGGCCACGCTGTCTGGTCGAGGTTGCGATAGTACGCCACGGCGATCTTGCCGCCGCCCGACGAGATGCCCGTGTACTCGCCGGCGCGCGCGTTGTCGACGGGCTTGGGCAGAAACTGCAGCGTCGCGTTGGGGGGCGGCCCGCTGTCGCCGTCCGGTGGCTTGGTCGTGTCTTTGCCGGGGCCCGTGTCCTTGGGCGTGTTGTTGGTATCGTTGCCGCACGCCGTGCCGAGCACCAGCAGCAACGAGGCAATCAACGTAAGCGTTCTCATGACGTCTCCCCTGAAAGCGCCTCCGGTCGAGGCGCTAAACGTTTACGGCGTGTCGCAGTTGCCCGAGACGGGATGCGTCACACAGGGCGCTGCGCACCCTTGGGCGCCCACGGTGATACTGAACGAGTAGTTGCAGCTCCACGACCAGTTGTTGTCGCCCTCGTCGTGCACCGTGATGATGTAGTCGTTGGCCCCGTGCTGCGCGTACGAGTAGACGCACTGGTTGGGGTAGCCCCAGCTGCCAGCGGCGCCCGGCGCGAGGCGCAGCTCGGTCCACTCGTCGCCGTTCTGGCGGCGAATGGTGTAGAAGAAGTCGAGGCCGAGGTACTTGCTGAGCTGCTGCGGGTCCTGGCAGCGCCGGATCATGCCGCCGCCCGTCGGACAGTTGGGTCCGTGGTTGTACGTCAGCGTCAGCACGCAGTCGGCGTTGGGGCACGGATTGGGCAACCGGTAGAAGTCCATGTCGCCTTCGTGCGAGATGAAGCCGGTGACCGTCTGACCGAGGGCGATCGTCGGGATGCCCTTGGCCTTGGCCTTGTCGAAGTGGTAGTCGAACGGCTCCTTGGTGCCGCTCGCGCCGCCGGCGAAGAGACCACAGCGATCGGGGAAGACCTCGCTGTCGGGCTCTTTGGCGCCGTCCGGATCGGGACGCGCGCGCACCTGCAGCGTGTACTTGACGCCGTGGGCGTACTCGTCGTTGGCGAGGTCGCCGGCGCGGATGTACCAGGGGCCCGGCTGTGTGACGAGGACCGCCGTGCGCACGCTGCCGCCGTTGTCCCGCGAGCGGATGGCGTACTCGGCGCCGCAGAACTTGGACGGCAGACACACCGCCGCGCCGGCGCAGCGGCGCTCTACCGAGCAGTTGGCGCCCGCACTGGGCGAGCAGGTCTGGTCGGTGCAGAAGAGGTCGCCCTTGTTGATGCAGCTGGGGCTCTTGCCGAGGCAGCTGAACGGGTTGACGCAGCCGGCACCGTTCGGCTCGAGCACGCGGCAGCAGGCGTCCTTGGTGCACGGCGTGCCGGCGTGGCCGTAGATCAGTGAGAACGAGGGGTCGACATCGGTCTGTCCCGAGAACGTCATGGTGACCTCGATGACGGCCGGCGCCGTGGGGCTGACGGTCATGCCGTTGATGACGTACCAGTCGACGTCGCCACGCGACCCGACCTCACCGGTGACGGTGGCGGTGGAGTTCCAGGCGTTGAGGGGCGTCGCGGTGGCGGCCGTGTCGTTGCGCGTGCCCTGGTCGTTGGCGTCGGTCTCCGGCATGGTGCCGAGCGTCAGCGTGTAGGTCATGTTCGGATCGCTGTCGTCGCCGCCGGCGTCCTCGACGCGAACGTAGTACGTGCCGGCGGCGGGCACGGCGTGCAGCGCGACCAAGTTGGCCTGGCCGGTGGTGCCCTCGACGAACGTCTGCGTGCCGACCTCTTCGTCCTTGTCGTTGACGATGGTGTACTTGATGTCGACCGGCGACGCCGCGCTGGTGGTGAGCTTGATGTCGATCAGCTGGTTGGCGCCGACGGTGATCGAGAAGTAGTCGACATCGCCCGTGCACGAGATCGCGCCCGTGGCGCTGGCGCCGGCCGGCTTGGCCTCGGCCACCGTGTTGTTGGGCTCGTTGGCGTCGGGCTCTTTTTCGCTGGTGACCTTGAGCTTGTAGGGGTTGTTACCGTCACGCGCGTCGTTGCCAGCGTCTTGTACCTGCACGTAGTAGTCGCCGGGGGCGAGGCAGTGCAGCGCGTTGATCTTCTTGCTCGAGGTCGACGGCGCCTGCGCGACTGTCTTTTCGTTGGGGTCGAGCACGAGGTACGTCGGCTGCACCGTGCCGACGGCAGCCGTGTTGGTGAGCTCGATGCGCAGCAGGCGATCGCCCGCGTTGACGGTGACCTTGAAGTAGTCGAGGTCGCCGGTGGGGCAGATATAGCCGGTGTGCTCTTCGCCGGCGGGCAGAGAGATCGCGGTGCTGATGTCGATCGACTTGTCGATGCCGCCGGTGCAGCTGCCTTGGGGAACATCGCCGGGAGGACCGCCGTCGCCTTGGACGCCGTTGCTGTCGCAGGAGACGCTGGCCAGCGCGAGCGCGCCGCCGACGAGAAGCGCCAGCAGCACGATGCTGGTAGTGGGGATACCGACCCTCGGCCTAGGCGTTGCGCGTCGGCCCTTCGAGACAGTCATTCTTTCCTCCAAGCGTGGCCGTGCCGCTCGCGGCGGCGCCGGCGCTGCTAAGTCGTCGACTCGGGATCGAACCTAAGTCTATCAGGGACAGCTACCCACGGTCCCGTCAGGACAGACGCAGTCGGTCTTGGGATTGAAAGTGCGCGGGTCGTGCCATGCCGTTTTGGGCACGGTGACGGTGCCTGCCGCGGGTTCTTTCGCGCCGGTGTCGTTGAGGAAGCGCGCGCGCACAC
The DNA here is from genome assembly GCA_020431405.1 of Myxococcales bacterium. Taxonomy (GTDB): domain Bacteria; phylum Myxococcota_A; class Polyangia; genus JAGQIK01. The sequence goes on along the minus strand of JAGQIK010000533.1, from coordinate 7,958 downwards.
AGGCCACCGAGTAGTTGCCGTAGTCGCCTGGATTGTCGAACGGCACCTCGCCGAAGTAGAGGTACACGTTGTTCCAGCCGCGCTCGGTCTCGGTGGGTGACGGTTGCGGCGAGACGAGGGAGATGTTTTCGACCTTGTACTGGTAGCAGGTGATGTTCTTCTGGCGCTGGCAAGACTTCTGGTTGTTGTCGGTCGTGTCGCCGAGTGCCTGCACCGCGGCGCAGGTGTACTTGCCGAGGCAGGTCTTGCTGTTGACGTCGCACTTCTCGCCCGCGTACTTGCACTCGTCGTCGTTGGTGCAGGCGGTGTTGGTGCTGCAGACCTTGAAGTCGTCGGCGGGCGCCGTGGCGTCGCAGCGGCAGTAGTCGTTGACGCACTGCTGCTGCGTCGGGCAGTCGGTGTCGGCTTTGCACTGGATGCCGACGGTCTCGAGGCCGGTGCCGATGCGCTTCATCGCGTAGCGATAGCTCGTGCGCGAGCGGTTGGCGGCGTCGTCGGTGCGGGGATCGGTGTGCAGCCGGATCTCGTCGCCGTTGGGCATGCCGTCGAAGTCGAGATCGTCCTCGGTGTCCTTGGCCACCGGGTTGGTGCCGAAGCGCACCTCGATGTTGTCTGGGATGCCGTCGGCGTCGGTGTCGAAGAGGTCTTTGTTGGTGCCGAGGAAGCGCTCCTCGCAGTCGTAGAGGCCGTCGCCGTCGCTGTCGTCGAGCTTGCCGTCGCCGTCGGCGTCGTTGGCCGCGAGCGAGCAGTCAGCGTCAGCCGGGTCGAGCGGGTCCCAGCCCGACTTGGCGAAGAACTGCTCGAGGGTGTCGGAGAAGCCGTCGTTGTCGGTGTCGAGCTTGGCGACGGCCGTGCCGTAGCGGCGCTCCTCGTCATCGGGGATCGAGTCGCCGTCGCTGTCGCGCACGGTGGTGCCGTCGCGCGGGCGGCCGTTGAGGTTGGTGACGATGAAGTTCTTGAGCCGGAAGACGCGCTTGAGCGTCGAGAAGTCGACCTTGAGGAAGTTCAGCTTCTCGCCGTTCTGGAAGTTGCGGAATGTGCCTTTGCCGATGTCGGACATCTGTTTGAGGATCGACGTCGCTTGTTCTTGCAGCCAGGCGGGCTGCTGTCCGGCCAGAAACGCCGTGTGCAGCGTGATCTCGCCGACGCGATAGATCGACTTCAGATCGACGATCTCCTTCACGCGGCGCAGGATGCGCGTCGGCACGTTGTACTGCGTGATCGAGTTGGGATCGCCGCCGGGACCGAGCAGGTCGGCCGCGAGGCTGTTGGGTAGCGAGTCCCAGTCATCCTGGTCGTTGATGCGCGGGTCGGGCTGGCCGTCGGTGACGAAGATGACGACGTACTTGGAGCGGTTGATGGCGGCGGCGTTTTCTTTCTGCATGCGCGCCATATCTTCGGAGAGCACGCGGTAGGCGTTGGAGAGCGCGCCTTCGTAGTCGGTGACCGACGAGCCGAAATTGACGCGCGGCAGCGCGGTGACGAGCTCGCTGGGGTCCGACGTGAAGCCGGGGTTTCCGTTCTTGTCGCGCGTGATCGTGTCTTTGGCAGCGCCGAAGCGCACGATGGCGAACTCGACGCCGGGATCGAGCGTCTTGGCGCACACGCCGTAGCGGTGCCCGCTAGTGACGGGGATGCAGCGGTCGCCCTTCTGCGCCGGGCAGTCCGGGCAGGTGCTCTCGCCGGGGCCGCAGCCGGCCATCTGCGTGTCGCAGAGCTTGAGGCAGGTGCCGTTGAAGCTGCCCGCGGCGGGGCATGCTGGCTTGCCGCGACAAGGCGGCGTAGTGCAGCAGTCGGGGCCGACACACATCGTGCTCGTCACACCGAGCGCTGTGTTGCAGGCCTGGCAGGCGCCGATGTTGGCGATGTCGGGGTCGCAGCCGCTGATGCCGGTGCTGCAGTAGCTCGGCGCGAACTGCACGCCGAGGTCGATGAAACGGCTGATGACCTCGCGCATGGCGGTCGAGCGCTGCGTGCGCTTGGTCGGGTCGGGCTCGGTGGCATCCGCCGGATCGTTGACGTTCATGCTCTGCGACGTGTCGATGACGAACAACACCTTGAGCGGGAACACCAGGTCCGACGGATCGGAGGTGCAGATCTCGCCGTCGACGGCGAGCTTGTTGTCGAAGACGCGGACCTCTTTCTTCGGCTCGCGGATCAACGGGACGTCGGTGCACGCAGGCGCAGCGACGCCGACCAGCAGCGCCAAGGCGAGACGTCGTCGGGAGGAAGACATTGTTTCTCCGCGGGCGAGGAGGTCGCCGCGGAGCAGGTCTCCGCGGCCCATCCAGTTTGGACCTAGAAAAGCTTCGCGCCGATACAGGGATCGTTGGCCGGGTCGATCTTGGCGTTGGCCTTGGCCTTCAGCAGCGCGGGCAAGTCGAGGAAGTCCTCGTGCTTGAGCTCGATGCGCCCGTCGGCCGGATCCTTGAAGTTGGGCTCGACGTACTGAGCGCGAACACAAGCGGCCTTGAAGTCGCCGTAGTCGCGCGGGTCGTCGGCAGGGCCCTCGCCGAAGAAGACGAGGATTTCGTTGTAGCCCTGCGCGCCCGCCTTGTCGTTGAGCGTCGTGACGAGGCGAACGTTGCGGATGGCGAAGTCGTAGCAGGTCTTGCGGTCGGTGCGCTCTTTCTGCTGCTGGACGTCGTAGATGTAGCGATAGGTGGCGTGGATCTCCTGGTCGGAGCGAATCGGTGACGAGTGCACGCGGATCTCTTCGCCGGACTGTTTGCCGTCGAAGTCGCTGTCGACTTTGGAGTCATCCTTGCGCGGGTCGGTGCCGAAGATGAACTCGATACCGTCGGGGATGCGGTCGCGGTCGCTGTCGGCGACCTTGGGGTCTGTGCCGAGCACGGCCTCTTCGCAGCCGTTGAGGCCGTCGCCATCGAGGTCTTGGCGGTCGACGCACTTCTTGGCCGGGATGTTGGGGTCGCCCGGATGGAAGCCGGAGTTGATGCGGTCGAGCTCGAGCTTGTCGTTGTAGCCGTCGCCGTCTGTGTCGGCGAGGGTGTCACGCATCTGCTTGTCGGCCTCGAACTCCTTGAGGTCGGGGACGCCGTCGCCGTCGCTGTCGGGCACGAGCTTGACCTCGGCGGCGATGGCGTTGGTGTTGGTGGCGAAGAAGTTGGTCATGCCGAAGGGGCGCGAGACCGACGAGTAGTTGATGTCGAGGAAGTCGATCTGCTGGCCCGAGGTGAAGTTTCGGTAGAGGCCGTCACCCGCGGTGGCGATCGCCTTGACCAGATGCTCGGCGCGCTCGCGCAGCGGCCACGGCGTGCCGCAGAGCTTGTTGTCGCCGCAAAGCTCGCCGCCCGAACAGTCGGCGTTGAGCGTGCACGGCGTCTGGCTGCCGCTGCCGTCGTTGCGCGTGGCGTTGGGGTTGCCGTCGATGAGGTCGAGGATCGGCTGCGGGAGACCCGTGACGAAGAGGAAGGCGGCGTGCATGCGGATCTCGCCCACGCCGTAGGTCGTCCCCAGATCCATGATCTTGTTAACCTGCTGAACGATCTGCGTCTCGGTGTTGTAGTCCTTGCAGGGCTCCGTCATCGACGGGTACCAAGTGTTCATGTAGTCGCAGGCCGCGCCCTGAATGAAGTAGTTGTCGCACCACTGGTCGCGCGGAGCGTCGCACCAGCTGTAGGTGTTGCCGAGGTAGAGGTCGTTGCCGCAGCCGTCCTGGCACTGCGGGTCCGGCGCGCCGTCGGTGATAAAGACGAGGACGTACTTGGTGCGCGTGCGCTCGACGGGCGAGGCCGTCTGCATGTCGTTCTCGAGCACTTCGTAGGCTTTGGAAAGCGCGCCCTGGTAGTCGGTGAAGATCTCCGCCTGCGTGAGACTGTCGAGGCCGCCCTTGATGCAGTTGGCCTTGTTGGAGAAGCCTTCGCATCCGGGCACGCCGCCGTTGACGGTGACGCGCGCGTTGAAGCGGATGATGTTGAACTCGACGGCGGGGTTGTTCTTGAAGCGGTCGATGACCTTCTGCACGGCGGCCTGACGACCGGGGCTGTTGGCGTTGGAGCAGATCGCGCTGCAGTTGGGCGTCGGCGTCACGCTGTTGCAGCTCTGCATGCAGGCCGCGGTCGCGGAGATTTGCGGCAGCGAGCCCGCGCCGGGGTTGCCGCCGCCGGTGAGCGAGCTCGTCGTGTTGGCGTCCGACGGATCGGTGAACTGCATCGAGCCCGACGCGTCGACGATGAACATGATCTTGACCGGAAACTTGGTTTCCTTGTCGTCCTTGGCGCAGACCTCGCCTCTGATCTCGAGCTTGTCGTCGACGACTTCACCGTCGTCGACCTCGGTGGGTTGCAGCCCAGCATCGCTGCACGCTGCCAAGAGGAGCAGCGCGAACGCGGCGAGGACAAGCGTTCGGAGATCAGTTAGCGGTCTCATCAAACCCCTCCCAGAAGCACGGCGAATAAACGTGGGATGTTTTGAAATTCTAAAGCAAAAACAAGGCCCAGGGTAGGGCCGCGGAATCTCGCGAGCGAGGCGCGGTGATCGTCATCGCTGTTTGCGCTCGCTGCCAACGCCGTAGTCAACACCGGTGGGCGATAGGCTAGCGAGGTCGCTCGGTTTGGCGATGCACCCGAGCGCGGGGCGTCAACGCCATTGACCATCGCGCTGTTCGCGGGGCGCGTCGAAGCGTGGGCCTCGACAGGTCGCGCGAGCATGCGATGCAAGCTGACAACGGTTCGTGCAACCGATCCGTTTGCACGTGTAACGCACGCGCTTCGATCAGTGCTCGGGCGACAAACAAGAAGCCCGATCCGTGCTGGACGGATCGGGCTCCTGATCGTCGCGGAAGACTTCTCCGCGACCCTCAAAAAAGAGCCCCGCCGACGAGGTCCGGCGGAACCTTGTCGGCGGGGCGAATGCACTAGCGTGCGCAGCAGTTTGTCGTTACCTACTTGCGGCGTCGGCGGCGCACAACCACCAGACCGAGCAGGCCGAGGAGAATCAGAGCCATCGAGCCAGCGCTGCTGTTGCCAGCAACCGAGCAGCCGCCCGCGCCTTCGCCCTCGGCGGTGATGGTCACGACGACCTTCGGGGCTTCCTTCTTCCACGCCGGGTTAACCGAGTCGGCGAAGAGCAGGTTCGCAGCGAGCTCGACCTTGTACTCACCGGGCTGGTCAGGCGTGAAGCGAGCGACGTTGCCCTTCTGGTAGAAGTACTCGTAGGTGCTCGACGTGTTGACGATACCGCGCGGGTTCTCGACCGTCGTCACGCTGTCCGTCGGGCGGCCGACAACGCGCCACTGGTAGTTGATGGCGTGGTGCTGGCGGTTCGCGAAGATGCGGAGACGAACGGCGCTGTTGGTCGTCGCCTTCATGCTCGGCGAGGCCACGGCGAAGGGCGCGTTGGGGTCGAGGCAGCTCTCGGCGGCCACGCTGTTGCCATCGCGGATGACGTAGCAGAACTTCGGGTCGCAGGCGTCGCCGAGGTCGTCGCGGTCGCCGTTGAGCTGGAGCGGGTTCGCCTTCGCAACGCAGTTGTCCTTCGTGTTCAGCACGCCGTCGCCGTCCTTGTCGGTGTCGCAGGCGTCGCCGATGCCGTCCTTGTCGAGGTCAGCTTGGTCGAGGTTGGCCACGGCGAGACAGTTGTCCTTGCTGTCCTCGATGCCGTCACCGTCGGTGTCGTTGTCGCAGGCGTCGCCGAACGTGTCCGGGTCGGTGTTCAGCTGGTTCGGGTTCGCGACGAGCGGGCAGTTGTCCTTGATGTTCGGGATACCGTCGTTGTCAGCGTCAGCGTCGCACGCGTCGCCTTTGCCGTCGCCATCGGTGTCGAGCTGGACCGCGCCCGAGAGCGGCGAGTTCGGAACGAGCTGGCAGTTGTCAGCCGCGTTCGCAACGCCGTCGTTGTCCATGTCGGGGTCGCAGAGGTCGCCGAGGCCGTCGCCATCGGTGTCGAGCTGGAGAACGTTGGCCACGTTGGCGCAGCTGTCGCAGATGTCGCCGATGCCGTCGCCGTCACCGTCAGCCTGGGAGATGTTCGCAACGTAGGGGCAGTTGTCGTAGTCGTCCTCGAAACCGTCGTTGTCGTAGTCGTCGGCGTACTGGTAGGTGTCGCCCTCGTCGGTGTTGTTGACGAGAATCGAGCCACCGCCGCAGCCGCAGCCGCCGCCACCCGATTGATTCGGGGTGCCGCAGAACGAGCCACCGCACTCCATACCGGAGGCTTGGGCGGTCGTAGCGATGAAACAGCCCATCGCGGAGAGCGCTACGATGAAGGTTACCTTGCGAAGCATCTTGTCCTCCTCCCGGATTGCCGGAATCTTTGTCGACGCCTGCTGCGACGTCAGTGCCATTCGTCGTGTCTTCTTAGCGAATACCGGGCCAAGCCTCAGGACAGGGCTTATCTCATCGATATGCTGAAGGAAAGTGTGGCGGCGGCAAGCGCGCGCTGGCGGGAGGGCCGAGAAGCTGTGGAGTCGATCCTACAGCCGTCGGGCGCAATCTGGGGCCAAACGGTGCCTTTTCGAGGGGAAGTGGCTGTAATAGCATAGGAAAAGGGGCGGTTGCACGGGGCGTGGAATATCCTCCCCAGTCCTCCACACTCGTGGGGAGAATTTGTTAGGCCGCTGAAATAGAAGGGGAAAATGGGGGTGTCGGCGAGCGGATTTCCGCTCTACTTCTCGGTCTTGACGACCACGGCCCGCACGACGAAGCGCGCGGTGGCGTCCGCGAAGATCTCCACCAGGTGGTCACCCGACTCCACGACGGGCTGCTCGACCTCGAAGACCTTGTCGCGTCCGGCTTTTTCGAAGATGTCGACGCGCTCGCCGCCGGTGCCCGAGTTGTCCGAGAGCTTGTAGCGATACTGGTCGGTGCAGCCGGGCTCGAACCAGTTGACCTCGAAGAGGTCGCCCGGCGCGCGCTGCTGATCGAGGAAGATCAGGATCCGGATCGTCCAGTCACCCGGCTTGGTGGTGACGAGGAACTTGCGCGAGCCAGGGAACGTGCCGCGGATGTAGTTGTTCTCTTCGAGGATGCAGCCGGCGTAGGCGCCGCGGCAGACGGGGTACGCGCCAGAGCCGCATGGGATCTCGGAGCGGTCGCCCGTGAAGGCGGCTTCATTGCTCGTCGGGATGCAGCCGCTGGCAAGAAGCCCGGCAGCAAGAACGACACAGGTTCGTGCGAGCATCGTAGGCAGTGTAAGCCATCCGCGCCCCGGCAGCCACCGCGGTTTGCCACAGCGGTTTCCCACGGCGGTTTGCCAGCGCGACGACGCTCGGGCACAGTAGGCGCGATGCAACGCCGGCGCTTCCTCGTCTACGCTGCCGCCGCACCGCTCGCGATGGCGATCGGCTGCAAGCCACGTCTCGAGAAGAAGCCCGACAGCGGCGCCGCGCCCACAAAACGTCGCATTCCGCCGGCGCCGACGGCGAGCAACGCCAAGGTGCTGACGGTCGCCGAGTGGGTCACGCTCGAGGCGCTCTGCGCGCGGCTGCTGCCAACGGACAAGGATCCGGGGGCGAGCGAGGCGGGCGTGGTTGGCTACATCGACTCGCAGCTGTCGCATCCGCCGGTGGCCGGCTTCGCGCGCATGATGCGCAGCGGGCTGCGCGCGGTCGACCGCTTCGCGCGCAAGCTGCACCGGCGCCGCTTCGCCGACCTCGACGCCGCGCGACAGGACAAGGTCATCACGGTGACCATGCGCAGCCGCCGCATGGGCGGCCGCTCCGGCGCGCAGTTCTATCGCGTGGTGGTCTCGCTGATGCTCGAGGGCTTCCTCTGCGATCCGGTCTACGGCGGCAACCGCGGCGAAGTAGGGTGGAAGCTGGTTGGCCACGTACCGCAGCTTCCGCGGCCGTTGAAGCCCTATTCGAGTTGGAGGGCGTGACGCAGGATGAGTAGGCTGAGCTCGACTGGCAGGCCGTGTCGATGCTGGGCGTTGGCTGTCGCGCCGGCGCGCTGTTCAGCGCGCGCCGCGTTGGGGGAGGGGCCCCGGCGCGATTCACT
>JAGQIK010000532.1 GCA_020431405.1 Myxococcales bacterium | reverse complement strand
GCACGAGCGCCTCGAGCGCCTGCGCCGCGCGGCGCCGCACGCGCCGCTCGACCACGAGCAGGCACAGCGGCGCGCAGGGGCCGACCAGCGCGGCGATCCACGGCGCGCGCGCGGCGACGTAAAGCTGCACCAGCGCGTTGGCGACGAGCCACGACAGCCACAGGCCGAGGCGGCTCGAGCGCACGCCGATGCCCTCGAACACGCCGCACAGCAGCGCCGCGAGCACCACGGTGGCCGTGGCGCCGAGCAGCGCCAGGCCGGCGCCGCGCAGGGCCCCGCCGCCAAGCAGCGCCCCACCGCCAATCAATGCTCCGTGCACCGCGCTCCAGACGAACAGCAGCAGCACCGACGCGTCGAAGGCGAGGCTGTCCTGCTTGCTGTCGCGCTGCAGCCGCGAGAGCTCGGCGTGCAGCTTGGCGAGGGTAGTCGGGCTCATAACCCGCGCGCTGTGATCGGAACGCGGCGCGCCGTCAACCCGTTTGCGATAGGATTTTGCTCGCGCATGTCCGACGACGACCGCCCCGAGCTGCACCTCAACACGCTGGCGCGCTTTTCCAAGCGCAACGCGCCGAGCGCGCTGGCCCTCGAAGAGCACGGCCACTGCGAGGTGCCCGCCGGCTGCGGCGGCGTGGTGATGCGCTGGCGCGACCCACGCGTCGGCCTCGACGTGCTGATCGAGATCGCTGCCTCCAACACCGTGCAGACCCGCGTCGTGCTCGACGGCGTGCCGATGCAGACGGCGCGTGCGGCGATCCCCTTCGGCGAGCACGTGCTCGACATCGAGATCGTGCGCGAGCACGACGAGCCGACCTTGCTGTGGATCGCCGCCATCGTCGACCTCGCCGCCGACCGCGCGCTCGGCGCGCCGCGGGTGCTGCGTCAGCTCTGCTCGGCGGGAGATGGCGCGTTTGTCGGTGTGGTGCGGCGCTGGCCCGGCACGCGCGCCGACGTGATGGCCGCTTTTTCCGACGGTGAGTTTGACCCGCTGGAGGCGGCGCCCGACCTCGAGCCGCCCGACGAGCTGGCCTGGCGCATCAACACGCTGCGCCAGCGCGGCGCGATACCGCTGCGGCTGCCGCCCGCGCAGGCCTTTCAGGTGCGCCGCCGCTTCGTGCTCGACGCCGCCGCCGACGGCCTCGACGCGGCGCCGCTGGCCGACGAGGAGCCGGCGCCGTGAGCGCGATCCGTCCGCCGCTTTCGATGGTGCCGACCTTCTTCGGCTGCCTGCTCTTCGACCACCGCACGTCGCGCTACCTGCCCTTCGATCACGAGTGCGCGGCGCTGCTCGACGCGCTCTTGCACCACAGCATCGACGCGCTGATCGCGCGCGAGCGAGACGGCGCGCGGCGCGAGCAGCTCGCTGGCTTCTATCGCCACTTCTTCGCGCGCGGCTTCTTTTCGTGCGACGGCCGCCTCGCCGCCGAGCGGCTGCGCCTCTCGCCGCCCGCAGATCACCTCGCCGCGCCGCTGGCGCTGCACCTCGAGATCGTCGCCGCCTGCAACCTCAGCTGCACGCACTGCTTCGCCGGCGCGCTGCCGCGCCGCGGTGCGCGTTTGCGCCTCGCCGAGATCGACGCGCTCTTCGGCGAGCTCGCCGCGGCGGGCTGCTTCCGCGTGGGCCTCACCGGCGGCGAGCCGCTGCTGCGCCACGACCTCTTCGAGATCATCGACGCCGCCACCGCGCGCGGGCTGCACCCTTGTCTGACCACCAACGCGCTGCTGCTCGACGAGCACACGGCGCGCGAGCTGGGCCGGCGCCCGCTGTGCTGGCTCAACGTCAGCCTCGAAGGCCCCGACGCGGCACACAACGACGCGGTGCGCGGCGCCGGCAGCTTCGCGCGCGTACGCGACAAGCTGCGCCTGCTCGCGCGACACGCGCGCTTCACGCTGGCCTTCACCATCACGCGCCAAAACGCCGCCGTGGTCACGCGCTGCGCCGAGCTGGCGCGCGAGGTGGGCGCTCACAGCGCCGTCTTTCGCCCGCTCTATCCGGTGGGCATCGCGCGCGAGCACCTCGACACGCTGATGCCGACCTACGGCGACTACGCCGGCGCGCTCGAGCGCCTCGAACGCGACGTCTGCGGCCACGCCGACGAGAGCCTGCACAGCGTCGATCCGTTCAGCCCGCTGGCACGGCGAAGCGCCCAGGCGCACACCTTCGTCGGCGACGGCTGCGGCGCGGCCAACCTGGTGGCCAGCATCTCGGCGCACGGCGACGTCAGCCCGTGCAGCTTCCTCGGCCCGAGCTTCGAGAGCGGCAACATCCGCGAGCGCCCGTTTCTCGAGATCTGGCGCGAAGGCGAGGCCTTTCGCACGCTGCGCGCGGCCGGTCGCGGCCCGCGCGCGGCAGGGCAGTTTCGCGGCGGCTGCCGCGCGCGCGCGCTCGAGCTCGCCGGCGGCGCCGACGCCGAAGATCCGTGGCAGCGCGAGGCGGCGATCACCTTGCACCTCGAGCAGCCGCGATGAGCGACGCGCTCGGCCGCGCGCTGCGCCAGCGCGTGCTCTCGGGTGACGCCGACGCCGACGAGGCGCTGGTCTTCGCCGACTACTGCTTCGAGCGCGACGACAGCCACGGCGCCGCCGCCGCGCTCGATCACGCCTTCGGCCTGCGCCCCGACGACGCGCGCCTCGCCGAGCAGCGCGCCGAGCTGCTCGACAACCTCGCGCTCGACGAGCACGGCCTGCGCTTTCGCTACGTGCCCGCCGGCAGCGTGCTGCTCGGCAGCGAGCAGGGCGACTTCGACGAGCGGCCGGCGCACCGGCGCAGCGTGGCGGCGTTCTATCTGGCCGACGTGCCGCTGTCGTGGCTCGACTTCTGTCGCCTGCTCGACTGGCACCCGCCGCCGGCGGGCTACCCCAAAGACGGCACGTCGCTCGACGTCGACGATCCGCGCTACGCGCTGTTCTGCCTGCGCCAGGTCAACAAGGTACGGCGCATCTACTGCGAGCAACAGGACGATCGCTACGACAGGCTGCCCGTGGTGGCCGTCGACTATCCCGACGCCCTCGCCGTCGTCGACGCGCTGTGCCGGCAGTCGAGCGGCGCCGCGACCTACCGGCTGCCCAGCGAGGCCGAGTGGGAGCGTGCGGCGCGCGGCGGCCTGGTCGGCGCGCGCTACCCCTGGGGCGACGCGTCGCCTTCGCCCGAGCGGCTCGACTGCGACAACTTCGGCGCCTTTCGCATCGCCGATCCGCGCCGCTTCGCGCCCAACGGCTATGGCCTCTACGCCATGTGCGGCACGGTCTGGGAGTGGACCAGCGATCGCTACGACGCGCTAGCCTACGCGCAAGCCGCCGGCGCGCGCGTCGCGCCACCGCCCGCGCACGAGCCAGCGCCGCACGAGCGCGTGCTGCGCGGCGGATCGTGGGCTGACTGCGCGGCGGCCTGCACCGTCTCGTTTCGCAGCTCGGCGCGCGCCGGCACGAGCTGGCTCGCCGGCCAGCGCGATCAGATCGACGCGCCCGCCGAAAACCCCAACATCGGCATGCGCGTGCTCAGACAAGCGGCTACGATCGACCGATGAGCACGTTCACCTGCGCCCGCGCTCGCGCTCGCGCCGCCGCGCGCCTGCTGCTCGTCTGCGCGCTGGCCCTCGCCGCGGCCGCCGGTTGCTCGGACAGCGGCTCGTCGACCCCCGACGCCGGCGTGGACGGCGCGCGCGACGTCGTCACCCCCGACGCCCCCGACACCGATGGCGCCGTCGTCACCGCGCGCGAAAAACAAGACTTCGAAGCGCTGATGACCTTCGCGCAGCAGCACATCGCCAGCGTCAAGGCGCCCGGCGCCGCCATCGCGGTGCTGCTGCGCGGAAAGCTCGCCTTCGCCCGCGGCGTGGGCGTCAAGCGCGAGGGCCAAAACGATCCCGTCAGCGAGACGACGCTCTTTTCGTTGGCCTCGCTGTCGAAGGTCATCACCGCCGCCACCGCGCTGTCGCTCGTCGAGGACGGCACCGTGACGCTGCAAGACAGCGCCGACAAGCACCTGCCCGCGATCAAGCTCGCCCCGCCGAGCGACGCCGCCAAGGTCACGCTCGAGATGCTGCTCTCGCACACCTCGGGCATCACCAACATCGCGCCCACCACCCTCGGCAACGTCGGGCTCGACTTCGACAGCCCCGACGTGCTGGCCAAGGCCTTCGAAGCGGTCGACTGGCCGATGTGGGCTCCGCCCGGCGCGGTGTGGAACTACTCCAACCGCGGCTACTCGCTGGCCGGCGCGATGCTCGCGCGCGCCGCCAGCAAGCCCTTCGCCGAGCTCGTCAAGGCGCGCGTCTTCGATGTGCTCTCGATGAGCGGCGCCACGCTGTCGGAGGCCGACGCGGCCAAAGCCGATCACACGGCGGGCCACGGCGCCTCGCAAGCGGGCGGACCGATCGAGCCCGGCAGCCAGTTCGTCACCGGCTATCTCGACGAGCCCAACGACGGCGTCTACGCAAGCGTCACCGACGTGGCGCGCTTTTGCGAAGCGCTGCTCGGCGACGGCGGCGCGATGCTGCCCAAAGCGCGCGTCGACCAGCTCACCGCGCGCGCCGTGGATCTCGCCGACCAGCTCGACGGCTACGGCTACGGCTTCGGGCTCTATCGCATCGAGCGCGGCGGCAAGGTGCAGCTCGAGCACAGCGGCGGCAACCAAGGCTGGTCAGCCAACGTGGTGCTGGTGCCCGACGAAGGCTTCGCCGTGGTGGCGCTGGTCAACCACGCCGGCGGCCAGCCGTGGGTGCTGACCAGCCGCGCCCACGAGCTGTTCGCCAAGACGCTCGATCGCCCCAAGCCCTTCACCCGGCTGACCGTCGCCGAGCTCGAAAAGCTCGCCGGCAGCTACACCGACGCGAGCGGACGGCTCGGCAAGATCACGCTCGCCACCAACGGCAAGGACGGGCAGCTGTCGGCGACCCTCGGCAACAACGCGCCCACCGTGATGGCGCAAAACGGCCCGTACTTCTTCTCGGTGGTGGTGCCCGGCATCGGCGGCGTGACCGTGCAGGTCTATCGCGACAGCGCCGGTCAGGGCGAGTATCTCGTCACGCGCGTGGGCGTCGCCAAGCGCGATTGACAAGCGCCCATTTGACCGCGACCCTTCCCCTCTCATGGCCGACGCTGCTTCGCGAAAAACAGATGATCGCCTGCGCCTGGCGCTCCCCAAAGGCCGCATGTTCGACGGCGTGCGCGCGCTGCTCGACGACGCCGGCATCCCGCTGGCGCGCAGCGGCCGCGACTACCGGCCGCGGCTCGGCTTGCCCGGCTGCGCGGTGAAGCTGCTCAAGCCGCAGAACATCGTCGAGATGCTCGATCTCGGATCGCGCGACGTCGGCTTCGCCGGCGCCGACTGGGCCGAAGAGCTCGACGTCGAGCTGGTCGAGCTGTGCGACACCGGACTCGATCCGGTGCGCATCGTCGCCGCGGCGCCCTCGGTGCTGGCGCCCGACGGCGCGCTGCCCGAGCGCGGGCTCGGCGGGCGGCAGCTGATCGTCGCCTCGGAGTACGAGCGCATCACGCGCCAGTGGATGCAGCGCCGCGGCATCGACGGTCGCTTCGTGCGTACCTACGGCGCCACCGAGGTCTTTCCGCCCGAGGACGCCGACATCATCGTCGACAACACGGCCACCGGGGCGACGCTCGAGGCCAACGCGCTGGTCATCGTCGACGAGGTGCGCCGCTCGTCGACGCGCCTTTACGCCTCCAAGGAGGCGATGGCCAACGCCGCTCGGCGCGCGCGCGTCGAGGACTTCACCTTGCTGGTGCGCGCGGTGCTCGAAGCGCGGCGGCGCGTGATGATCGAGGTCAACGTCGCCGCCGACAAGCTCGACGCGCTGCTCGAGGTGCTGCCCTGTATGCGTAAGCCGACCATCGCCGAGCTCGCCGAGGCGGGCGGCTTCGCCGTCAAAGCCGCCGTCGAGCGCCCCGAGCTGCCGCGCGTGATCCCCGCGATCAAAGCCGCCGGCGGCACCGACATCGTCGTCAGCCGCCCCTCGCAGATCGTGCCATGAGCGACTCGCAAGGCCGCAGCGACCGCCGACTGGTCGACGCCACCACCCAGACCGAGCCGATCCCGCGCCCGCCGTCCGGCGCCCCGAGCCTGCTCTCGGCGCGCACGCAGACCGAAGACG
>JAGQIK010000531.1 GCA_020431405.1 Myxococcales bacterium | reverse complement strand
CACGGCGCGCAGCGTTGGCGGCGGCGCGTCGAGCTCGGCGCTGGCGGCGACGATCTCGAAGCGCGGCTGCCGCGCCGAGGGCCCGGCGACGCGCCGCACCGCCATGCAGATCGGGTTGTAGCGCGCGCGGGCGATGTCGAGCGGCTTGCGCGTGGTCAGGCCGACATCGTCGACGACCTCGACGTGTCCGCGCGTGACGCCCGGCGGCACCACCACGGCCATCGTCAGCTTGCCCGCGTCGTCGCTGCTCGCGGGGCCGAAGCGGCGCCCCGCGATGCTCAACGTGACGCGCGCGCGCGGCCGTGTCGTGATCGGTACCTTGGTCTGCCCCAGCAGCGGGACGCGCACGAGCAGCACCGGCCCGGCGCCGCGCCACACCAGCAGGCACAGCCGCTGCGGCGCTCGCCGCGCGGGCACGCGGTAGTAGACCTCGATCTTGTCGTGGTGGGCGTGGATCACATCGACGTCGCCGACGTTGACCGCGGTCTGCACGCGCAGGCTGCCCTCTAGCCCGCGGATGACGATCTCGATGGTGCGCCGCTTGCCGTCGAGCACGACGGTAGAAGGCGAGTGGGTGATCGTGGGAGCCGCCAGCGCGGCCTCGCACAGCACCAGATGCGCGCCGAGCGACAGCAGGGCGATCATCTGGGCGCGCGCGTTCATCTCACTTCCACTCGATCTTGGGCAGGTGTACCGACGGCTGCTTGCGATCGGTGACCTGCACGCGCCGCGGGCGACCGAGGCGCCGCTTGCCCTTCACACCGCGCTGAAAGACGGCCCAGTAGTAGGTGCCCGCCTCGAGCGTCGGCAGGTCTACGCTGCGCGCCTCGAGGTTGGCGCGGCGGAAGACGGAACCGTGTAGCGAACGCTGCCGCGCGACGACTACGTCATAGCGCGCGCCGGCTGGGCCGCTCCAGTGCAGCGACAGCCGCGTTCGATCGCGGATGCGCTCGACGCTGGCACCATCGTCGGGCGCGACCGGCCGGCCGAGGGGCAGCTCGCGCGGCACGCGCTTGGCTACGGCGAAGCGACGCGCGAAACCAAACTCGCTGGCGTGGCCGCGGGCGTCGATGGCGCTCACGCGCCAGACGAAGCGCGCGCTGTCGCCCTCGGGCATCAGGTCGATAGACGTCTCGCTGACCACGCGGTCGACGATGCGCTCGTCGAAGCTGATCTGGCGGCTGACCTGCACGCGATAACGAAGAGCGCCAGCGACGGCGCGCCAGCGCAGGCTCAGCTTGCGACCCGCGGGCAGCACCGCGTCGACGCCGGGGGCGAGCAGCGTCGGATAGGCCAGCAGCTTGGCCAGCGCGCCGAGCTTGCCGCCGGCGCCGATCTCGACGAGCTGCTTGTCGCCGAGCCGCACGGTTTTGCCGTCGATGGTGATCTCGCCGCTGCCGGAGAGCATCGCCAGCTCGAGCCTGCCGTCGGGTCCGCGGCGAAGTCGCACTTGCGCGGGTTTGTCTCCGCGGCCCTTGATCACGGCGAGCTTGCCGTCGGCCGTGATCACGCGCAGCGCGACGCCCGGCTTGGCCAGCACGCGCAGCGTTCCGCGGGCGACGCGCATGGCGCGCTCCGCCCGCCCCGCCAGCTTGTCGATGACCAACATCGACTGCTCGTCGACGTCGAGCCGCTGGCCGCCGCGAAACAGCACCTGCGCGCGCGAGCGCTGGCCGGTCTTGATCGCGTCGTGGTGATAGAGGCGCCTGCCGCGCTCGGCAAGCTGCCAGAGCGCGCTGTCGGCGCGCTTGTGCTTCACATCGCGCCAGACTTGCGCCAGCTCGGCAACCGCGACACCGCGGCGCTCGTCGGCGCGCGCCGTGTCGGAGCCCGACGCCGCAGGGGCGGGCGTGGCGGCCGGGACGTGGCGCGTCGAGCGTGACGATGACGACGTCGCGCTGAGCAAGGCGATCACGAGCGCCGCAGCACCCACCGCGCCGAGTCCGAGCAACGGCGCCCGTCGCCACCGCCGCGGGGTGTCGTCGATCACCGGCAGGCGCTCGGTGACGTTGAGCGTGGGCTCGCTCTCGGCGTAGAACGCGCCGCTATCCTCGTCACCCGCCTTGATCGCGGCCAGCTCGTCGTAGACCTCGCGCGCGCTCTGCGGGCGCGCTTCGGGGTCTTTCTGCAGGCAGCGCATGATCACCGCGCGCAGCCGCTCGGGCACCGGCGTTCCATCTTCGAGGGCGTGCTTCACCGGAGCCGGCTGCTGCGTGACGACCTTGACCAGCAGGTCGCCCAGCGACGGCGCGACGATCGGTCGCACGCCGCAGATCATCTCGTAGAGCACCACGCCGAGGGCGTAGATGTCGGTGCGCTCGTCGAGGTTGTCGACGTCGCGGATCTGCTCGGGCGACATGTACTCGGGCGTGCCGAGCACCATGTCGGGGCTGGTGGTCAGCCCACCGGAGCTGACGCCTGATTCGCGCGCCTCGCGCAGTGCAGCGGCGGTGAGCTTGACGAGCCCGAAGTCGAGCAGCTTGGCCGCAAAGCCGCTCTTGTCGCCGGGCCGCGGCGACAGAAAGATGTTGTTGGGCTTGAGATCGCGATGGATCACGCCGGCCGCGTGCATCGCCGAGAGGCCGCTGCAGATCTGCGGCGCGATGTCGAGGATCTCGGCCAGCGACAGCTGCCGTTCGCAGAGCTGCACGTCGAGCGTGGCGCCCTCGAGCAGCTCCATCACGAAGTAGTAGGGACCCTCGTCGCCGTCGAAGCACTCGGTGATGGCGACGACGTTCTCGTGATCGATCTCGCCGATGATGCGCGCCTCGCGCATGAAGCGCTTGACGGCCTCGCTATCGGCGGCGAAGCGCTGGCGCAGCATCTTGATCGCGACGACGCGGCCATCGGCGATGTGCTCCGCGCGGTAGACCTCGCCCATGCCGCCCTTGCCGAGCAGGCCAAGCAGACGATACGCGCCCACGACGGTGCCCGGCTGCTGCACCTCGCTGACGCGCGTGCGCCGCGTCGCGATCGTGACCGGTGGCTGCGTCTCTCGAGCGCGCGCCGCGTCCTCGGCGCGCTTGGTGCGGGTGCGCGGCGTGATCATCGCTTGCCGGCTCCGCGCTCGACTGCCTCGACGAGCTCGCCGAGGTCCCCGTCTCGCGCGAGCTCCGCCACGCAGCCGAGCGTGCGCAGCTTGTTGTCGACACCGTCGGCGCCCGCCGCGGAGAGCAGCACCGATCGAACGTCCATGTCGAGGCGGGAGATGATGCTCAAAACGTCCACGCCGCCGAGCTGCGGCAGCTCGCGCTCGGCAACCACCACGTCGAAACGCGGCTCGGCGCGCTCGAACTCGCGCACCGCGGTCGGGCCGTCGTCGACGAGCGCCACCGTGTAGCCCGCGCCCGTCAGCGCCTGGCATACCGCCTCGCCGCGCTCGCCGCTGACAGCGACCAGCACGCGACTGCCGTGGGTGTCCGCGGCGTGCGGGTCGTGGATCGGCAGCAGCACGCGAAAGCGCGTGCCATCACCAGGCTCGCTCTCGATCTCGATGCTGCCGCCGTGCCGCGTGACGATGTTGTGCGCCGTAGCGAGCCCTAGCCCGGTGCCCTTGCCGCTGGGCTTGGTCGTAAAGAACGGCTCGAGCACGCGTTCGCGCGTCGCTTCGTCCATCCCGCAGCCGTCGTCTGTGACTTCGACGACGGCGACGTTGGCCACGCTCGCCGACGTGGCGGTGACGATCGCCTTGCGCCTGCACATCACGTGGATCGAGCCGCGCTGCTCACCGATCGCGTCGGCGCTGTTCATGATCAGGTTGACGAAGACCTGATGCAGCTGGTTGCTGTCGGCGAGCACGGGCAGCGCGTGCGCACACTCGACCTCGAGCGCGATGTGATCGCCGATGGCGTGACGACAGAGCCTGGCCGTGTCACGTACGCTCTCGCCGAGATCGAAGGCACGCACATCGCCGCGCGAGCGCGACAGATCGAGCAGGCGGCGTGTCAGGTCACTGGCGCGCGAGAGCGCCTCGTCAGACTCCTCGAGTGACTCCTGCATGCCACCGCGATCGGGGCGCGGCGCGTCGACCTGCATCTTGATGAAGGCGAGCGTGGCCGTCAGCACGTTGAGCATGTTGGCCAGGTCGTGGGCGATGCCTCCGGCGAGCTGGCCGACGGCCTCCATCTTCTGCAGCTGCATCACGCGGCGTTCGACGTCGCGGTGGACGACGAAGGCGAGCAGCGACTCGGTGCCGAGCTGGATCTGATCGCCAGCCCGCAGGCGCTCGGCGCGCTCGAGCGGCATGCCGTTGAGGAAGGTCCCGTTGCGGCTGCCCAGGTCCTCTACGGTCCACTCGCCGTCCGAGCGGCGGGCGAGCCGCGCGTGGGCGCGCGAGATGTCGTCGGCGAGCAGCTCGATTTGGGCGTCGGCACCGCGGCCGATGGTCAGAGCATCGCCGACGAGCGGAAAGACCTGGCCGACATGATCACCCGACAGTGCGACGAGGCGCGCCTCTTCGGTGTCGTGGCGCAGCGCGAGCGTCGGCGGTGTCTGCGGCGCATTCACGTCCTTCCGATCGTCAGATTCGCGTCGCAATCAAGCCCCCGCCCTATTCTCTACGATTTTGTGTATTCTGCGATGCAAAATAATCGACCGCGAAAAAGCTCGCGCGGTCATGACGACGGCGACGATGCGCCGCGCACACCTCGGCGCTAGTGCGTCGCCGTGAGCGCTTCGTCGCCGTGTGGGGCGGTGTAGTCGCCGCTTGCCTCGCTGACCGCGCTCATCGGCAGCATCACGCGGAAAGTCGAGCCTTGCCCGAGGCGGCTGTCGATGTCGATCGTGCCGCCGTGGCGGGTCACGATGCTGTGCACGGTGGCCAACCCTAGCCCCGTGCCGCGTCCAGTGGGCTTCGTCGTGAAGAAGGGCTCCAGCACGCGCTGGCGGGTGGCTTCGTCCATGCCGCAGCCGTCGTCGCTGACCTCGAGCAGCACGTTGGGCGTGGCGTTGGGCGTGCTCGGCGGGCTGACGCTGCCGCCGACGGTGATGGTGCCGGCGCGCGCGCCGATGGCGTCGCGCGCGTTCATGATCAGGTTGAGCACCACCTGGTGAAGCTGATTGGCGTCTCCGCGCACCGGCAGCGACTGCGGCAGCTCGACGCGCAGCGCGATGTGCGCCTCGATGGCGCGACGGCAGAGCTTGGCCGTGTCACGTGCGCTGGCCGCCAGATCTACAGCGGTGGGCTCGCCGCGCGCGCGCGCGATGTCGAGCAGCTGGTAGGTCAGGGCGCTCGCTCGCTCGAGCGCTTCGTCCGCTTCGGCGATGCACTCGAGCACGCCGCCGCGGTCAAAGCGCGGCGCTTCGATCTGCATGCCCAGATAGTCGATGGTGCCTTGCAGCACCGCGAGCATGTTTGCGAAGTCGTGGGCGATGCCGCCGGCGAGCTGGCCCATAGCCTCCATGCCCTGCAGTCGCATCACGCGGCGCTCGACATCCTGGTGCACGACGAAGGCGAGCAAGGCGCGGCTTCCGACCTGGATCTGGTCGCCGGGCATCAGCGTCTCGGCGCGCTCCACGGGCAGCCCGTTGAGGAAGGTCCCGTTGCGGCTCTCGAGGTCCTCGACCATCCAGCAGCAGGCGCCAGCGCGCACGAGCCGCGCGTGGGCGCGCGAGACGTCGTCGCTGCGCAGCGGGATCTCTACGTCGCCGCGACCGATGACCACCTGCGTCCCCGAAAGCGGAAAAATGGCGCCCACGTCTTCGCCTGAAAGCACCACGAGGCGAGCGTTGTCGGGGCCGAGACGCAGGGCGAGCGTTTCGGGAGCTGTAGTCACACCTCCTTCATCGGTCGATCCGCGGCGATCTTAAAGTCGCAGGGACGCGTCGCTGATCTTGATGTTGGCGTAGCCTGACGACAGTGCGACGTCCATCGCGCTGACCAATCTGCGGTATGGCACGCCGTCATCGATGGCGAACGTCAGCCGCGCCGCCGCCGCCTGGGCTGCCGCCCTCAGCGCGCGCGCCAGCGCCGAGTCGTCGTAGGCCGCGCCTTGGCGCGGGATCGCCCGGCGTGTCGCGCCGTCAGACAGAGTGTAGCCCTCCGCGCCGACCAGCACGGTCAGGCGCTTCTGGGGGATCGGCGCCAGGTGCTGCGCTTTGCTGATGCGGCCCTCGCTGGCAGGCGTGGCCTTGATGCGCGCGATCTTGGTGAAGACCGCGACCAGCAGCAGGAAGCAGATGCAGCAGACGAGCAGGTCGATGAACGGAACGAGGTTGAGCTCGGCGTCGACGGGGCGCTTGCCGCGCGGTCCTTCGCTCGGTCCTAGTGAGACGGCCACGGGATGACTCCTTTGTGCTTGATGGTGCCGACCAGCGCGCGCGCCGCGCGGCAGCTGCTGATCAGCTCGCGCGGAAACGGCTGCGCTCGCTCGGCGGCGGGCTGCTTCGGTGGGAACAGCTCGACGCCAGGGCGGGCGAAGCCGGCCACCGCGAGCGCGTCCAGGGCTGAGATCATGTCGCCGACACGCCTGCCGTCTTCGACCCACACGCGCGCCGGCGTGACGCGCTCGGAGAGCCAGCGCGCGGCGCACGCGTGGTCACGCAGGCTGCCGGCAGATCCGCGTGCGCGGTAAGCAACCGGGCCGTTGCGCACGGTGATGTCGTGGGTGCCGTCTTGCCATAGCTCGACGAAGACAGTGGCCGGGCTGATGACGATGCGTCTGCCGTGCGCGTCGTGCGGGACGACCGCGCGCACGGCGACGCCTTCACCCGCCCAGCCTTTGGGAAAGATCGAGCAGCCGCAGACCGTCTGCGGCGCCGACGCGACGATCAGGAACGGCAGAACCAGGCTGCATAGCCCGGCCGCGGCCAGCGGCGCGTGCTGCAGCAGCAGCGCTGCGAGCGGGGCGCGACGTGCGCTTCGAGCCTCCACGCGCCGAGCGATGACGCTGTCGGGCGGCATACGACGTGGGGTCACCTGCTCTTCGACATGGGCGCGCGCCGAAGGTTCCGCCGGTGGTATCTTCGCCGCCGAAAAAGGCTGCACACCGCGGAGCGTCTGATGAGCGAGATTCGCATCTATCACAACCCACGCTGCAGCAAGAGCCGCCAGGCGCTCTCGTTGCTCGAGGAACGCGGCGTCGAGCCGCAGATCATCCGCTACCTCGACGATCCACCGAGCGCAGCGACGATCGAAGAGCTGCTCGACAAGCTCGACATCGAGCCGCACGACCTGCTGCGCAGCAAGGAGGCGGCGTACAAGGAGGCGGGTCTGTCACCAGACAGCAGCCGCGCCGCGATCGTCAACGCCATCGCGTCGTTTCCGATCCTGCTCGAACGACCTGTGGTCGTGCGGGGCGAGCGCGCGGTCATCGGTCGACCACCCGAGCGCGTGCTCGACCTGCTCGGGACGCAGCCATGAGCGACGTGCTCTCCGAACGCGAGGTCGGCGGCGGCGCGCCACAGGCCACCGGCGGATTGGCGACAGACCACTGGCTCGACGCGGGCTTTTCATTGCTCGCGCGCAACGGACCGATGGCCTTCAGCGAGGCGTCGCTCTGCGCCTACCTGCGCAAGGAGCCAAGCGCGCTGCTTTTGCACTTCGAGAGCTGGGACGCCTACGTCGAAGCGCTCGTCGAGCGCTGGCGGGTGCTTCACGTGCGCCGCGTCTTCGAGGAGATCGCCACCAAAGGCGATCAGACGGTCAAACTGCAAGCCAGCGTGCTCGCCGCCAACCTCGACCTCGAACGCGCCATGCGCGCCTGGGCGGTCAGCGACGAGCGCGTGAGCGCGGCGCTGCACGTCGTCGACCTCAAGCGCATGCAGTACCTGGAACGCCTCGCCCGCCGCCAAATCAAAGACCGCGCCTTCGCGCGCCAAGTCGCCCGCCTCGAATACGCCGCCTTCATCGGCGCCGTCTCGCTCTTCCGCGACCTGCCGCGCCAACGCCGCACCGAGCTGGGCGTCATCCACGCCCAAAGCATCGCCCTGCTCATCGACGCCCACCGCGACGACCCGGCTTAGCGCCGATGGCGTGTGCAGTGGTCTACAGCAATGCACGAGATGGAAGCTGGTGATGGGCACCGGGGCTGCCCACTTTTCCACAGGCGCGGAGGGCTGTTTCGAAAGCCCAGTCGCCTGTGGACAAGTGGACAGCCCCTCCCTTTGAACGTCTAGGGCAT
>JAGQIK010000530.1 GCA_020431405.1 Myxococcales bacterium | reverse complement strand
GCGCTGCTCGAGGCCGTGGCGCGCGACCACGATGGACGCGCCGAAGCGCTGGCGGCGCGGCGCCAGCTCGCGGACCTATACGTCGGCATCGGCCGCTACGAAGATGCGCTGAGCCTCGCAGAGGCGGGGGCGGGCGGCGAAGACGACGACGAGCTGGTGCTCGTGCGCGCGCGCGCGCTGCAGCGCAGCGGGCGCTACGACGACGCACGCGTCGAGCTCGAGGCGCTAATAGCGCGCGCGAGCTTGCAGGTACAAGGCGCGAGCGCGAGCTCGACCGCTGCAGCAGGGGCGGCAGGCGCGGCCGAGCGGCGAGACGACGCGCTGGCGCTGCTCGGCCAGCTCCTCGTGCGGCGCGGTGATCCAAAACGCGCGTTGGCGCTGGTGGGCGCGCGCGTCGACGCGGCGCTCGCCGACCAAGCGAACGCGCCGGTGCCGTCGAGCTTCTACGAGGTGGCGGGCCTTTCGCGCTACTACCTGGGCCAGCTCGATCAGGCGCAGCGCTGCTTCGAGGCGGGTGCGCGCGCGGTGGGCGACGACGCGGGCAAGCGCGCGCGCTTCGCGGGGCTTTCGGGCATGGTCGCCTTTGTCGAGGGCCGGCTCGCCGACGCGGCGCCGCTCTACGGCAGCGCATTGGCCACCGCGCGCGCGGCCGGCGACGTGCACGGCGTGGCGACCTATCTCGGCAACCTCGGCTCGGTGTTGGTCGACCTGGGGCGTTACGGCGAGGCGCTGCGCAACCTGACGCAGGCGGCGCGCGACATGGAGCGACTCGGACGCACCGCCGAGGTCGCCTCGGCGATCTGCAACCTAGCCAGTCTGCTGTCCTTGCTCGGCGATGACGCCGCGGCGCGCGCGCAGCTCGAGCGCGCCAAGCGCATGGCAGAGCGCACCAAGAGTCGAGGCGCCGCCGGCTACTTCGCGCTGCTCGAGGCCGATCTGGCGCGGCGCGCGGGCGATGTAGGGCGCGCGCTCTCGCACACGCGCGCGGCTGCCGCGGCGTTCGAGGCCGTAGGCGCGGCTCCGCAGCGCGAGCTGGCGCGCCTTCACGAGGTGGAGCGGCTGGCCGAGCTCGGTCGCGCCGAGCAGGCCGAGCTGGCGCTGGCTGCGTTGGCTCGCGAGGCCACCGGCGAGCAGACGCTGGCGGCGACGCGCGCGCGCGCGATGCTCGCGCTCGGCCCGCCAGCACGCATCGAAGAGGTTGACCGCGTCATCGACGCGCTGCAGGCGCGCTGCGCCGAGCTCGAGGAGCGCGGCGCGCGCGGCGAGCTGTGGCCGGTGGCGCTCACGCTGGGGCGGCTCTTGCGGGCGCGTGGTCGCGCGCAGGCAGGACGTGCCGTGATCGAGCGCGCCAAACAGATCTGGGAGGACATCGTGGCCGAGGCACCCGAGCTTTACCGAGAGCAGATGACACGCGATCCCGAGGCCCGCTCGCTCGCAGCCGAGTGGCAGGATCTGGTGCGCGCCAGCGAGCCGCAGCCGACGCGGATCGAACGCAGCGACGAGCGTGCCGGCGCCGGGGCTCAGTCCGAACAGCGTCTGCGGCGCCTGTTGGCCGTCAACAAGCGGCTCAACAGCGAGCTCAATCTGCCGCGCCTGCTCGAGCTGGTGGTCGACAGCGTGATCGAGCTGACTGACGCCGAGCGTGGCTTTCTGATCCTCGTCGAAGACGGCGAGGGGGCAGAGCGCAAGCTGTCGATCAAGGTCGCGCGCAACATCGACCGGCGCAGCCTCGAGGCCGAGGAGATGTCGCTGTCGCGCTCCATCGCCGAGCAGGCGGCGCAGCGCGGCGAGCCGGTGGTCACCGTCGACGCCGCCGACGACGGGCGCTTCGCGGCGGCGCTGAGCGTCAGCGATCTGCGCCTGCGCTCGGTGCTCGCGGTGCCGCTTTCGGTGAAGGGGCGCGTTGTGGGCACGATCTACGTCGACCATCGCTTGCGCCGCGGCGTGTTCGGCGAAGACGAGGTCGCGCTGGTCTCCGACTTCGCCGACCAGGCCGCCATCGCCATCGACAACGCACGCCTGCTGCTCGAAAACCAGCGGCGCCAGCGCGAGATCGAGGCGCTCAACGAGCAGCTCGCCTCGACGGTGGAGGTGCAGCGCGCCGAGCTTCACGAGGTGCGCGAGGAGCTGCGCTCGAGCAAACAAGCGCTCGAGGTGCGCTACGACTACGCCAACATCATCGGCCAGACGCCGCGCATGCAGGAGCTCTTCCGGCTGCTCGATCGTGTCACCGACACCGAGCTTCCGGTGGTGGTCTACGGCGAGTCGGGCACCGGCAAAGAGCTGGTCGCGCGCGCGATCCATCACAACGGTCCGCGCAAGGCGCGGCCCTTCGTCGGCGAAAACTGCGGCGCGATCCCCGAGACGCTGCTCGAGAGCATCCTCTTCGGCTACGAGCGCGGCGCCTTCACCGGCGCCGAGCGCGATCGGCGCGGGCTCTTCGAGGTCGCCAGCGGCGGCACGCTGTTTCTCGACGAGGTGGGCGAGATGAGCCCCGCCATGCAGACCAAGCTGCTGCGCGTGCTGCAGGACGGCGAGCTTCGCCGCGTCGGCGGCGAGCGCACCCTCAAGACCGACGTGCGCGTCATCGCGGCATCTAATCGCGACCTGGCCAAGCTCGTCAAAGAGGGCGTCTTCCGCGAAGACCTGTTCTATCGGCTCAACGTGATCCGCATCGAGATCCCGTCGCTGCGCGAGCGTCGCGAGGACATCCCGCTGCTCGTCGACCACTTCCTGCACAAGCACAGCGAAGGGCGGCAGGTCAGCCGCGACGCGCTGACGCTGCTGTGCGGCTATCGCTGGCCGGGCAACGTGCGCGAGCTGGAAAACGAGATCATGCGCGCCGCCGCGCTGGGCGGCGACGTGGTCAGCATCGAGGATCTATCGCCGCACATCGGCGGCGGCGCCCCGCTCGAGCTCGCCGATCCCGATGACCTCTCGCTCAAGCCGCGCGTGACGCACCTCGAGCGCGACCTGATCCAGCGCGCGCTGCGGCGCACCGAGAACAATCAGAGCCAGGCCGCGCGGCTGCTAGGGCTGTCGCGGTACGGGCTGTTGAAGAAGCTGAAGCGGTACTTCCCCGAGCGGTACTAGGTCGGAAGGGCCTCGGACCTCGGGCCTCGGGCCTCGGGTCCGTAGGCTCGCGCTACGCGCTTCGCAGCTGCGCTAGGGGCATTTGGCGAGGTTGTTGGGCTTCGTCTTGTCGATGATCACGCACAGCGGCTCGCTGTCGCCATTTGTCGCGTGGTACTCGATGTCGAGCCGCGCGCCGTCGGACGCGATGAAGGCCGGCGAGTTGAACGTGGCGCCCTCGGCCTTGAACGTCAGCCGGCAGTCGGCGATCTCGGTACAGCCAGTGCTGGGATCGAGGATGTGAACCTCGACGCCCGACTTGTCGGGCACTGCGCCAGCCTCGGCGACGATGCGAACGAGGTTGCGGCTGTCATCGACGATCTCGAGCCCGAGCTTGTCGATCACCGGCGGCGGCAGCGGGATCTGGGGCGTGACACAGCCGCCAACGACGGCGGCCAGCACTCCCAGCACGAATGCACGACGGGCGTAGTCCATCAGCGTCAGGATTAGCAACCTGCGTACCAGCCAAGATCATTCGCGATCCTGGCGATGGCAACCCAGATCTGGCAACGACGTTGCCAGTACACGCCAACAAGTATGACAGACCCAGCGGCGAGACGCGAAGCGTCGAGCCTACCGACCTGAAGCCTGAAGCCTTCTATGGGGCCACGTTTGTCAATCGCTGATCGTCGCTAGTCGGCTCCTTGCTGCGTTGGTGCGAGCTCGGCTCGCGAAAATGTGGCTGCCTGGGTCGTGAAACTGTCGG
>JAGQIK010000529.1 GCA_020431405.1 Myxococcales bacterium | reverse complement strand
TCCCAGGCCCCGCGTACGCGCGCCGAGCGCCCGCAGGCCCGCCAGCCTTCCATCCCGTTTCAGCCCAGCCGCGCCCGAACGCGCCCTGGCCACCAACGCACGAGGCGTCCCCCCACGCTCGCGCCCCTCCACGCTTCCCTGGCGTTCAGCAGACTAGCCCGCTGTACAGGCCCATCCCTGCCGCGATAGCGTCGCCGTCGTGAAGAAGAAGATCCTCATCGTCCTCGGCGTGCTGCTCGCCGGCGCCGTCGTGTGGTTCATCTTTCACGGCCGCTACTGGGTCGAAGGGGGCCATGCGCCGTGGGCCGTGATCAACAAGCGGCCGGATGTGCTCAGACAGGCCATTGCTGACGGGGCGAGCAAGAAGTCGTTGCGGTTGGCGCTCGCGCGCGCCGTGGGGCGCGGCGATCTGGTGTCGCTGAAGCTCTTGCTCGACGCCAAGGTGTCGCCCGACCCGCGGCGCAAGGGATTCTGCCACGCGCACTCGGCGATCTACTTCGGGCGACTCGAGGTTACGCGTGCGTTGCTCGAGGCGGGAGCCGACGTGCGGCTGTGCGGCAAGGCCAAGGAGATGATGCGCGACGCGATCGACAGGGGATATCGCGCGGTGCCGCAGGGCACGCTGATCGCGATCATCGCGCAGCTTCACAAGCGCGGGCTGCCTATCGATCCACGCGCCATCGAGGCAGCGGAGCGGCACAAGCTCGAGCGCGTGGCGGCGTTTCTGCGCAACCCTGAAGCCGCTAGCGCGGCAGCTGCGTCGAAGGCGCCGGCAGGCGCTGCTTCGTTGGGCAAGCCGGGCAGCGTGAGCAAGGACGACCTGCGCGGCGTCTGCGCAGGCAAGGCCGTGCCGACGGCGGCGCCGTACAAGAAGCAGCGCGCCTTCGCTGCGAAGCTCTTCTACTTCCGCAAGCACTTCGACAAGTGGCGCTGGCCTGGTACCGGACCGGGCGCGCCGAGCCTGCCGCGCTGGTGGTTCTCGTTCAAGGAGCTGGCCAACACGCAGCTGGTGGCGTGCGTCGATGGCACGGACCACAAGACTGCCGAGCGCTGCCGCTATCGCGGAGGCAGCGTGATCGAAAAGCTCGCCGTCAATTACGTGGTCACGCTCTACGAAGCCAAGACCGCGAAGAAGGTCGCCAGCCACAAGTTCACGCCGCCGGTCGACGAGCGCTGCAGCCTGATCAAGTTCGGCAAGGACAGCCGCTACGCCTATCCGCGCATCGGCAAGGCGCTGCGCGCGTTTCTCGCGCCGCACGTCGGCGGGCCGCAGTAGCCGATGACCCAGCTCGAGCTCGCTACGGTACAGGGCGCCAACACCGTCGAGGTCACCGCGGCCATCGGCGCGCTCCTCGACACGCGCCTCGGCGCGGACGTCAGCGTGCGCGTGCTGCCATCGGATGGACACTGGGAGGCGCTGCGCGCGCGGCTGCTCGCCGGCACGCTCGACATCGGCTGGATCTGCGCCGCGACCTTTGCCGCGACGCTCGACGCCGACGCGCCGCCGCCGTTCGAGTTGCTCGCTGCTCCCCAATGGGCCGGCCCCTGCTACCACGACGCGCCCTGCTACTTCACCGACATCGTCGCGCGCGCCGAGCATCACGCCACGCACATCGCGGCGCTAGCCGACGCGCGCTGGGTCTACAACGAGCGCGGCTCGCTCACCGGCCATCTCGCCGTCGTCGACGCGCTCGACCGCGGTCTCGCCCCCGACGCGCTCGAGAGCGGCTCGCACCCAGCCTCCGTCGAGGCGCTGCTCGATGGCCGCGCCGACGTGGCCGCCATCGACAGCACGCTCTACGACTACCTGCGCGCGCGCCGCCCCGAGCTCGACCAACGCCTGCGCGTGGTCTGCTCGCTGGGCCCCTTCGCTTCGCCGCCATGGATCGTGTCGCGCCGTCTGCCGCCAGCGCTGCGCACGCGCTTGCGCGACGAGCTCTGTACCCTGCACGAGCACGCCGAAGGCCGCGCCGCCCTCGCGCACGGCCGCCTCGCGCGCTTTGTCGCCGCCCGCGCCGACGACTACGCAGCCGTCGCCGCGCTGATCGCGCGCGCCGCCACGCTCGCACCAGTGCTAGAATGATCGCATGGGTCGACGGCGGACGTGTGACGACGACCACAGGCTGCTGCACGCGCGCCTGGCGCGCTACGACGACGAGATGCTGCGCAGTCTGCTGGCATCCGACGCCTACCGCAGCGACGCCAAGTCTGTCGCGCGCCAGATTCTGATCACGCGCCGCGAGCACGGCTATCGCGAGCTGCCCAGCGGCGCGCCACGACGGCTCGATGCCGCCGCCGACGCCCGCGCCGTCGAGCCAGGCCGCACGCGCGGCGTGCTGGCGCTGTCCTGCTTCGCCATGCTTGTCGCCGTCGCGCCGCTCGATCGCCTCGCCTCGGGCCGCGCCGCGTGGCACGAAGGCCTGTGGATCTGCGGCATCGCCGTGGTGCTGCTCGGCGCCATGGCCTGGCTCGTCACGCGCGCCCGCTCGCTGCACGTGGTCTGCCTCGTCGGCTTCCTCGTCGCGCTGGTCGGCTTTCTCGTCGAGCTCGCCACGCGTCCGTCGACGTCGACGCTGCTCTGGCCGACCATCGGCAGCGCCGTGCTCGTCGTCGTCTTGCCGTGGGCGCTCGCCGCCGGCCAGCGTCGCGATGCTCGCGCCGCCGCGCGCCGCGAACCCTAGAACGACACCCACGATCGCGCACATGCTCGTACTCCCGCAGTGCGCGGATCACGGCGCCACTTCGGCGCGTGCGCTATCTTGGGCCTTGTATCGTCTTTGGCTTAAGATCGCAGACTCGGGGTGAGGTGGCCGTGCGCTTCAGGAGCCTAGTGATCGGGTCGGCAACAGCTGCGCTGCTGTTGCTGTGTGTCAGTCAGTCAGCCCACGCGCAGTACGCGCCGCCGCCGCCGCCAGGCGAAGACCCCTATACTCCCGGACCGCCACCGCTTCCGATGGTCCTGACCTCGGCGCACCTGCGCGTCGGGGCGATCATCCCCTTCGGCAAGGGCTACGCCGACTCTACCGGCGGCGGTCTCGCGCTCGACGCCGCGGTCTGGATCGAGACGCCCTACATCGTGATCGAGCCGCGCATCGGCGTGCGCTTCGATCTCGCGCGCGGGCGCAACGCTTACGCCGAGGTCCCCATCGACGTCGGGGCCTTCTACATGTTCGGACGCGGCTCGGCGCTGGTGTTCATCGGCGGTGGCATCGGAGCGCGTCACCACTGGGAGACGCGCGGCGAGACCGTCACCGTCGGCAACATCCTGCAGACCACCACCGAGCGCGACAGCGACGATCGCGGCTGGGGCTTCGGCGCGTACGGTCGCATCGGCTTCGCCTTCGGCCGCCGTCGCGGGCTGCGCGGGCGCTTCACCATCTCGGCCGAGATCAACACCACGATCATCGAGATCAACGGCGTGCGAAACCCCACCGCCGTCGTGATCGCTGCCGGAGGGCTCTACTGATGGCTGCCCGACCCCGGCGCCGCCGCACGCGCCTGCATCACGCTTTCCTCTTGGGCCTCGCGGTGATCGTCAGCGCCGCTGTCTCCTGCTCGACCTGCGACGACGAGACCAACCCCGCCGATCAGTGCAAGGCCTCGCAGCCGGTGATCTGGGTGGGCGGCACGTGGCGCATCAGCGGCGAGGGCAAGCGCGAGCGCTGCAACCCCGGCCCGACCGACGAGCGGCTCGAGGGTGACTTCACGCTCGAAAGCCGCCTCGATCTGCTGGTGCAGGCCATCGCCGAGAGCACCGCCGACGCTGGCGCCGACGCGCCGGCCGCCGACGCGACCGTCGACAGCACGCCGCCCGACGCCACCGTCGACAGCACCGACGACCTCGTCACCGATCCGCTGCCCGACGGGGGCGCCGACGGCAGCGCCGGCGATGGCACGAGCACATTCGACGCCACCACGCCCGCCGACAGCGGCGCCGCGGACACCACCAGCTCGCCGCCGCCCGCCACGCGTCCGCGCTCGCTCAAGCTCTCGCTCAAGTCGCCGCCTGCCGGCTTCACCCTCACCGGTACGATCAACGGCAACTGCGTCAACTTCACCACCACCGAAGAGTTCGGCGGCCGCACGATCACGTACCGCTTTATCGGCATCGCCCTCGAGGGCGGCAAGATCATCGGCAACTTCAGCGGCAGCGGCCCCGGTGGCTGCGACACCTCGGGCACGTTCAAGGTCGACATCGATCTCGACCCAGACCCCTATCCCAAGGTGCAGCCGCCGCCCACGCCGGACGCCAAGGTCCCAGCGCCCGACACCAAGTGCGTGCCGCGCACCTGCGTGCAAGGCGTCAGCTGCGGCGAAGTCGACGACGGCTGCGGCGGCAAGATCAGCTGCGGCGCGTGCACCCTCGGCACCTGCGGCGGCGGCGGCACGCCGGGCGCCTGCGGCTGCGCGTCAACCGACAACGAAGGCCCGCGCTCGCCGGGGCAGGCCGCCAACAGCCCGCGCGTCGGAAAGGTCGCCTGGCGCGACGCCGATCAAGTGCGCGTAGCCGACGCCACCGGCGACAGCGACAACGGCGCCGCCGTCACCGGCGCGATGGCCTCCTCGCTGACGCCCACCAACGAGCTGGTGGCCAGCGACTTCGGCTTCAAGATCCCCTCCGGCGCGCTGATCACCGGCATCACCGTCGAAGTGCGCCGCCGCAGCCGCGACGGCAAGGGCGACGTCGGCGACCACCGCATCTCCCTCATCGCCAGCGGCTCCGTGCTGCCCGGCGGCAAGCAGTCCACGATCCCCTGGCCGGGCAGCTGGGCCTACGCCAGCTACGGTGGCAACAAGGATCTATGGGGTCACCACTTCACCGCCGAAGAGATCAACCGCCCCGACTTCGGCGTCGCCGTCTCGGCGGCGTTCATCGGCTCGGGCATCGACTACGCGTGGATCGATCACGTCCGCGTGACGGTGACCTACGCGGCGACCTGCGATCCGACGCCGCCCCCCGATAGCGGCCCCGACGCCGCCGACGCCGGCGCCGACGCTCCGGCGTCCGATGCCGTCAGCGCCGATACGTCCATCGATTCGGCCGCCTCCGGCGGCTAGCCGCCCGCTCCTCGCCACCCCCCTCACGGCGCGCTTGACGGAAGGTCCGCCCGCTGTGTGAGTATCATCCCGTTATACGTCGCACCCACATTCGACCACTTCGGACGCTGTCGCAACCAAGGAGGGCGTTATGAGCCCTGAACAACGCCGCGCGCGTGCCCAGCAGCTGATCGCGAGCATCGACTGGCACAACTACGACTACACCTCAGCGCCCGGCGCCGACATGTCTTTCCCCGACTTCGGCCCCAACGATCCACCCCGCGACGTGTGGGTCAGCAAGCACTACAACCGCACCAGCAACATGTACGTGGTGCACGTCATCGACCTCAACGACATCCAGGACGGCGTCACGCGCCGCCTCTACGCGCAGTACGGCGTGCCGGTTGACTGGACCATCGACGACAAGGGCGAGCTCGAGCAGCGCATCGCGCAGATCGACGCCGCCAAGCAGCACAGCGCCGAGTACTTCGAGCAGATGCTCGACTACTACGGCATGGTCAACGAAGAGCACTTCGAGTGGATGCGCGAGCGCGTCACCGGCAAGGTCGGCGCGCTCTCCAAGCGCCTCGCGCAGGAGAAGCTCGACCGCGTACGCGAAGGCGTCAAGCAAGAGTACGCCGAGCGCGCAGACCAGATGCGCCAGAGCGGCGAGCTGGCGCCCTACATGGGCGTCTCGCTGGAGGCCTGGGCCGGCGCGCAGGCGGCGAGCGTCAACGGCCAGCCCCTCGGCGCGATCCTCGCGCAGCTCGGCATCGACGAGCCCACCTGGCAGGCCGTGAGCGCCGAGTGGAACGCGCGCATGTCGCGCGACACCACGGCGACCATCGCCAACGTTTACGGCCAGGCTTTCGTCGGCGCGGGCCAGGGGCAGTTCGGCGCGTCCGGCGCCGCGTCGGCCGCGGCGATGAACCCCGGCGGCCGCGTCAGCGGCAGCGGCGCCGCCGAGCCGGTGCCCTTCGAGAAATGGATCGAGATCACCGTCGCGCAGGAGGCGGGCCATCAGCAAGGTCACGATCCCGCCGCCGTGTTGGCGCAGTTCGGCATCACACCCGCCGACTGGGGCATGATCGGCGCCTACTGGGGCCAGAAGTTCAACGAGAACGCCATGGCGATGATGGACGACTACAACCGTCTCACCGCCCAGTTCCAGCAGAAGTACGGCGTCGGTCACGCTGACGGGATGACCTCCGACGAGCGCGAAGAGGTCGTCGTACAGCAGCTGATCGACATGGCGCGAAACGGCCAGGCCAACCAGATCATCGGCTTCCTCAAGCAGAAGTTCCCCGACGACGCTGACGACAACGACGCGCTCGACTGGTGGGTCGACAAGGCCTGTGACGTGTGCGGCGAGCAAGGTGATCGCGGCGCCGCGCAGCAGCTGATCCCGGTGCGCTATCAGCTCAGCGAGCAGGACGAGCCGTACGACGAGTTCTACGAGTCCGCCATGAGCATGTTGTTCTAGCGGTCTTAGGTCGCGGGTTCGCGAGCTCTTGGCTTAGGGAGTTTGATGTGAGGTCGAGCAAGCTGTGGGTTTGGGGTGCGCTGGTCGCCGCGTTTGTCGCGGCCAGCGCAGGATGTGGCGACAGCACGCCGGGCAGCGCCGACGCGTTCGTCGACGGGATCAAAGGCGACACGACGCGCGACGGCGGCGGTGGCTCCGAGGGCGGGCTACCCGACAGCACGGTCGACAGCACGACGCCGGATGGGGTCCTGCCGGATGGCCCGGCTGGCGACGGCCCCGCTAGCGACGGCCCCGCGGGCGATGGCCCCGCTGCCGATGGCGCTGCCGACAGCAGCAGCGACTCCACCAGCGACCTCGCCGTCGACGCCGGCTCGCCGCCGCCCGACGCCAGCAGCACCGGCCAGCGCGACTACGTCTTCGACAATATCCAGCTGCCGCGCACGCAAACCGAAGCGCAAGCGCTGGGCCGCGACTTCGATAACGACGGCATCCGCGACAACGCGCTGGGCGCGATCCTCAGCGCGCTGGCGGCGGTCATCTCGGGCGCCAACGTGCCCGATCAGATGAGCCTCTCGGTGGCCAACGGCACCACGCTGCCGCTGATGCGCGTTCAAGCGCAAAGCTTCGTCAATCAGACTGGCAGCGTCGCGACGTTCTGGATGGCGCAGCCCAAGCAGTGCTGCACCAGCGCGATCCTCGCCACCTGCCGCACGCAGGCGGCGTCGACCTGTTTTTCGGGCAGCGACACATTCAGCACCGCGACCAGCGCGACGACGCTCAACGGAAACATCACCTCCGGCGTGGGCGTGTTCAACGCCAGCTCGCTGACGCTTCCGCTGACGCTCTTCCCCGGCACGTCGATCTCGCTGACCATCACCAGCGCGCGCGTGCAGGGTCAGTTCGCCGGCAACCGCATCGTCAACGGCACGCTCACCGGCGGCATCACCCAGAGCGAGATCAACAACACCGTGATCCCCGGTCTCGCGACGCTCATCGACGGCATCGTCAAGGACCCCAACACCACCGTCACCACGCGCACGCAGCTGCTCAACCTCTTCGACGCCAACAACGACGGCACCATCACCACCGCCGAGGTGTCGGGCAACTCGCTGATCCAGACGTTTCTGGCGGGCGACGTCGACGTCAACAACGACGGCAACCTCGACCTCTCCCTCGGCGTCGGTTTCAGCGCCATCAGCGCGACCATCCAGTAACCCTCCAGCGCGCCGCGACGTGCGTCTGGCGCACGCCCGAGCGTTAGCCATCTCGCCCGTGCGCTAGACGCACGCACCGCCCACGCGTCAGATTTCGCGTCCTTCACGCGCTTGGCGCGGCTTCAGGCGCTGGCACTGAAGCTGCACTTCCCGCGCCCATGACTCGTACGACGGTCTCGACCGTCGTCGCCGCGCTGTTGTGTGTTGCTCTCGGCAGCGGCTGCGACGACAGCACCCCTTCGGCCGACACGCGCTCTGACGCGGGCCCTGACGCGCCGAGCTGCGCCTTCAGCACGGCCCCGCCGCAGCAGGTCAGCGGCGCGGCCGGCGGCCGGCTGCTCATCGAGGTCGCCGCGCGCGGCAACGACAGCATCACGCTCGAAGGCGCGCCGTCGAGCTGGAGCATGCGCCGCGAGGATGGGCGCCTCGTCGTGCGCCTGCCCTACGACGCCGCCGGCGAGCACGCGTTGGCGCTGCTGCTCGACTGCGCCGACGGCGGCCGCGCACGTGCGCCCATCGCCGTGACCGTGCGCGCGCTCGCCTGGCGCACGCTGCCCTCGTGGCAGCCCGGCAGCTCGGGGCCCAGCGCGCGCGAGCACGCGCCGCTTCACGTCGACGGCGATCGCATGCTCGCCATCGGCGGCTTTCTCTACCAGCCGGCCCAAGGCACGGTGGCAGACGATCTGTGGCAGCTCGATCTGAGCAGCGAGCGCTGGCAGAAGCTCGACGCCGGCGGTGCGCACGTCGCCATCGCCGGCGTTCGCGTGGCGCCCGACGGCAGCGGCGCGCTGCTCGTGCACGGCGGCCAGCAGTCGGGCGGCGCCTACTCGACGGATCTGTGGCGCCTCGACCTCGCCGTCGAGCCGCCGAGCTGGTCGAAGGTCAGCGCCGCGAGCGGCGCGCCGGGCGGCGTGACGCTGCACGCCTTCATCCACGACACGCCGCGCGCGCGTTACGTCGCCATGGGCGGCATCTCGGGCAACGCGCTCAGCGGCGGCGCCATCATCTTCGAGACCGCTGGCGGCGGCGCCTGGAAGCCGCTCGAGATCGCCGCCGGGCCGTCGCCCTCGCCGCGCTATGGCTTCTTCTTCGCGCACGACGCCGAAGGCCAGCGCTTGATCGTGTGGAGCGGCGCGCAGCAGCCGAGCGCGGCCGATCCGATCAACGCCGCGCAGGATCTATGGAGCCTCGATCTCGCGGCCAGCCCGGCGCGCTGGCAGAAGCTCGCCGCCGCGGGCGATGTGCCGCCCGGCCGCCGCAACGGTTGCTGGGCCTTCGACAGCGAGGGCCGTCGCCTGATCGTGTGGGGCGGAACGTCTGACGGTCGCACCACGCAGCCCGGTCTCTTCGTGCTGTCGCTCGACGTCGATGACGTCGCGCAGCCGCGCTGGCAGCGCGTGGACCTCGCCGGCGAGCCGCCGATCCGCTCCTCGTGCAGCGGCACCTACGACGCCACGCGCAAGCGCGCGCTGTTCGGCTTCGGCAACAGCGCCACGGCGACCTACGCCGATTTGCACGAGCTGGCGCTCTAGCGCTCGCGCTCTAGCGCTCGCCGCCGCGCGAGGCGACGCCGCTACATCAACGCCATCAGCTTGGCGCTGACGCTCGCCACGATCGGCTGCTCGCTGGCGGCCACCAGCCAGTCCAGCGCCGGCGTCTTGACCACCTTGCGAAACAGCGCGCCGCCCCAGAACGAGAGCAGAAAGGCGCGCTTGATGCGCTGCTCGTAGCGCGCGAAGGCCTTGGCCTCGTCCTCGCCGTCGAGCATCGTCGCCTTGACCGCTTCGGCGCCGAGCATGCCCGAGCGCATGCCCTGGTAGATGCCCTCGGCGGTGGCCGGGTGCGTCAGCAGCGCCGACTCGCCGATCACGATGCGTCCCGGAGAGGTGACGTTGTCGATGCGATACGAGTAGGCGATCGGGTGGCCTTTCCAGCGCCCGATCTGCTCGCCGCCTTGCAGGCGATCACCGTAGTGCTTGTCGAGGAACGCCTGAAACAGGTCGCGCGCCTTGTGGCGCGGCGCGCCCTCGGGGTCTTCGTAGGTGATGCCGATGTTGACCACCTCGTCCGACTCGGGAAACAGCCAGCCGTAGTAGGGCGCGATCATGCGATCGAAGATCATCTCGACGGTGTGCGGTCGAAAGTCGACGCCGCGCCACCAGCCCATGATCGCCTGGATCATCTTGCGCGGGCGATTGGAGACGCCCACGGTGCAGTGCGTGCCGCCGGCCACCATCGTGTAGCGCGCGCGCACCTCGCGCCCGTCGCGCGCGACGAAGCCGCGCACCCGACCGTTGGCTTCGATCAGGTGGTCGGCGTGAAAGTAGGGCAGAAACGTGGTGCCGCCTTCGAGCGCGCGCTTGAGCAGCAGGTGGTCGAGCGTGCGGCGCTGGCAGATCACCGCTTCGAGCGCGTCGCCCGCCGACTGAAAGCTCTCGCGGCCGCCCGGCGTGACGAGGCGCAGCGCGTTGATGCGATAGGACTCGGCGCTCACCGCCTCCCAGACGCCGAGCTCCTTGAGCACGTCGATGCCGCGCGGCGAGATGCCGCTGCCGCAGGTCTTGTGGCGCGGAAAGTCGTGGCGGTCGACGAGCACGACGCGATCGATGCCGAGCTGACCGAGGTGCGCGGCGGCGGCGGTGCCGGCCGGTCCTGCGCCGATGATCGCTACATCTGCGTCGTATCGCTCGCTCATTGCCTGGCTCCTCGTCAGCGCGGCGCAGCTTAGGAGCACGGCGCCGGCGCGGTCAAGCCACCCCCTCTAGCGCTGTATCGCGCGCGCCACGGAGGCTGTCAGAAACAGGACGCGAGCGCGCCCAGCCGCGCGATTCGGCGGCGTGATCTCGCGCCCTTGCTGGCGGTACGGCGCCTGCAAACGGGTCTTTCATGCGCAAGTTGCTCGTCGCCTTCGTGCTCGTCACGCTGATGGCCGCGCCGCGCGCCGCGCGCGCCGACCACGAAGGCGAAGCCATCGGCACGTTCATCTATGGCGGCGGTCTCGGCGCGCTGGCGCTGCTCTCGGGCCTCACGACGACGATCCAGATCGTGATGCTTGCCAAGCCCCCGCCCGAGGGCAGCTACCGCCCCGAACGCGCGCTGCGCGCGATGCTAGCTCTGGGCTACGCGTCGGGCGCCATCTCGCTTGCCGGCGGCAGCGTCGCCTTCGGTGTCGGCATCCACGGGCACGGTCGCGGCTGGGCCGTCCTCGGGGCGATCAACATGGCCTTCGGCCTCGCCTCGATCATCAGCACCGGCATCTGCGACGCTCGCTGCGCGCGCGGCGTTAGCGTTGCCCCCCTCGTCGTTGGTCATGCCGTCGAGCATGCCGCCGGCGGCGTGCGCGGCGTGACCGTGGGCTGGCGCTTCTGAGCGATCGACGGCGACGAGGGCGCGATCGATGCTCTTCAAGTCGCCGCTGTAGGCGTAGAGCTCGAGCGAGCCGACGCCCTTGAGCGACGTCTTGCCGAGGCTCTCGCAGCACAGCTCGGGTGCGCGAGCGAGCGAGGCGTCGCGCACGCTGCCGGTGAAGACGACCTGACCGGCCGCGGCACGATCGCACACGCGCGAGGCGACGTTGACCGTGTCGCCGAGCACCGTGTACTCCATCTGGCGCTCGTTGCCGAGGTTGCCCGCCACCAGCGGCCCGTAGTTGATGCCGATGCCCATCTCGAGCTGCATCTCGCCGAAGACGCGATCGCGGTTGGCCAGCGCGAGCTCGTGCTGCATCGCGACGCCGCACGCCAGCGCGCGCAGCGCGTGGGCCGGCTGCTCGAGCGGCGCGTTGAAGATCACCATGATCGAGTCGCCGACGAACTTGTCGATGTAGCCGTCATAGGCCGCGATGGTGTCGATCATCAGCGACATGTACTTGTTCATGAGGCTGATCACCTCTTCGGGTGTCAGCGTCGCCGACAGCGCGGTAAAGCCGCGGATGTCGGAAAACAGCACCGTCGCCACGCGGCGCTCGCCCGCCAGCAGCGCGTCGTTGTGCTCGCGCAGCCGCTCGAGCACCAGCGGCGAGACGTAGCGACCGAAGGCGGTCTCGAGGAACTGTCGCTCGCGCGCCGCTTCGAGCATCGCGTTGAAGCCGCGCTGCATGGCGCCCACCTCGTCGTTGCCGCTGACGCTGACGGGGCGCTCGAGCTCGCCGCGCGCCACGCGGTCGAAGCCGTGGCGCAGCTCGGCGAGTCCCAGCGTGGCGTTGCGGCCGAAGCGCCACGCCATCAGCAGCACGAAGGGCAGCTGCAAGCCGATAGCGCCGGCGAGTCCCGCGCCGACGTAAGCCGACGCGTGTACCTTGAGCGTGTCGAGCCCGCGCAGATAGACCTGAAGATGACCATGCTCCACCGCCCAGTCGAGCAGCTTCTGCCCCTGCAACCCGAGGAAGCTGAGCCAGGCGAAGGTGCCGAGCGCCGTCACGGCCACGAGGATCATCAGCCGCGTGGAGAGGTGCTTGAACGTGGTGGTGGCCTTGTAGATCAGGTCGGCGAGGCCGAGACCGAGCATCACCAGGCCGCAGACCACCGAGATGCTGAGCAGCACGGTGACCATCTCGACGACACGCCCGATGAGCGGCAGCGGCAGGTCGCCGAGCACGCTGAAGATGAAGGGCGGCACGGCGATGAGCGCCAAGCCGAGCCCGATGCGCACCAGGCCGCCGACGCCAAAGGACAGCCCGCGCTGCTCGAGGATGTTGTCCATGCGCCGCGAGATGCCCCAGGCGCACAGCGGCGTGGCGATGAAGCCGAGCACGCCCGCGATGAAGGCGATGGCGGAGATGCCGCGCGTGAAGCCGGCCACCGCCATGCCCACGAGGTGCGCGACGAGCAGCACCGTGGCGATAGGGCTCAGGTAGCGCCGCGAGCCGAGCGTGCGATCGCCGAGGGCGGCGCGCACGAGCCCCATGGTCGTGCGCTTGGTGCTGCCGCTGCGGTTGCTGCTGCTGGGTGTGTCGCTGGACATGGCTCAGATGAAGCTCGTCAGCTTCCAGTACCAGGGCGCCAGCGCCGCTGCGCCGACCAGGTATGGTACGAGCACGGGCAGGTAACCTGGCGCCCGGCCGGCGAGGCGCCGCCGATAGGCGAGCATCGAAAACGGCAGAAACAGCAGCGGCAGCGCCAGCAGCACGAACGGCACCGAGGCCATCTTGAGCCACGCCAGCTCGTCGTAGAAGCCGCGCTGGCGCTTGGCGCAGTCGTCGTGAAAGAGCATCGCCAGCCGCTCGAAAAAGCCTGGCGCGTCACGGCGCTCGAGCGTCTTGTGATCGACGCGTGCGAGCGCCACGCCGTGCCGGCCGAGCAGCAGCAGCCCTCCGCCGTGCGCTTTGTCGACCGGCAGCAGGCGCAGGCTCTTGCCGAGCCACAGGCGCGCGAGGATCGCTGGGCCGTCGGTCTTGCGCGGCGCGCGTCGTTCGAGCCAGGCTTCATGGCCCCGGTCGGCACCACCGCCGAGCCGGATCCACTCGCCCGGCTCGACGCGCACCGTGTTCAGCCGTGCGACGCGGGGCAGGGCGTGGGCTCGCCCCGCGGCGTCGAGCACGTAGTCGAGCGCGATGGTGTCGCCGGCGCGATAACCGTCGGGCATCGGCAGCGCACGCCACTGGCTGCCGTGCGGAACGAACGGGGGCGCCTCGCGCGTGTCGCGCAAGAGGCCGCTGGCCGCGCCGAGCAGCAGGCCCGCGCCATCGTGCAGCGCGTGCTGTGTCTTGTCGTGAGCGATGGGATGCGACCAGCGGCCCATCGGCGTGCCGCTGGCGCTGCCTTCGAGCAGCTCCACGCGCGCGTCGGCTCGCGGTTTGCGCGGCGCGCGCAGCCATAGCGTGTGCAGGGTCTCGCCTTGCCAGCGCACGGCGGCGAGCCAGCTCTTGCTCTCGGCGTCGTCGCTTGGCGCGGGTAGGGCGCTGCACGTGTAGCCGGCCCTGTCTTTGGTCGAGGGCGCGCAGCGCTTGCCCGACGCCAGCGCCCACTCGACGTGATCGCCGACCCAGCCGAGGCCGGCCAGGCGCTCGCCGCGCGCGGGGCTCGCCTTGCTGAGCGGCTCGAGGCGCGAAAGCCCGACGCGATAAAGCCCCGCCGCGCCGCCGATGCGCAGCACGATCTGCCCCTTGCGGTCGCGGGTGGCGGCGCGCAGCGGGCCGCTGGTGCCGGCCGGCAGCGCCATCGCGACGCCCTCGTGTCGCGTGATGTCGATGCGCAGCAGGCGCAGCGCACCCTTGGCGCCGCGCCCTTCGCGGCAAAGCTCGACCAGCGTCGAGCCCGCCAGCAGCGCCGGCCCCGCGCAGGCGAGGTGCCCGAACGCCGGGGCGCCTTCGCGCGCGCGGACTTCGCGCGCGGGCGGCATCTGCCGCAGCGCCATCGTGTACAGGCGTAGCCACGCGCCGATGCACACGAGCCAGGCCAGCAACATCACGAGGCGTCGCACCGGCTCACGCTACGCGCCTGTCGTGCGCTTGGCAACAAGGCTTGCTGGGGTCCCGAGTTCCCGTCAGGCGAAATGGATCCGCCACCCCCGGAAGGCTAAATCATCGCAATTACAGGGGCCCAACTGGTACCGCGCTTGCTGTTACCGCGGGCATGCGCACACCACTGGCGATGATGCTTTCGCTGCTGCTCGGGCTTGGCTGCGACGCGGGGACCGTCGGCGGCAGCTACGGCAACGGCAATAATAACGGTACCGGCTTTGGCAGCGGCACGGGCACAGGCAGCGGCAGCGGCGTCGGCGTGGGCAGCGGCAGCGGCAGCGGCACGCCGACCGGCCCCGAGGTGTGTGGCAACGGGCTCGACGATGACGGCGACGGCGACGTCGACGAGAACTGCGCCTGCAGCCCGGGCGCCAGCCAAGAGTGCTTCACCGGCAGCGCCGCGCAAAAGAACGTCGGCATCTGCCGCGCCGGCACGCAGACCTGCAGCGGCAGCGGCGAGTTCATCTTCTGGGGCAAGTGCGAGAACGTCGTCGGTCCGCAGCCGGAGATCTGCGGCGACGGCATCGATCAGGACTGCGACGGCAAGGACGACGAGTGCCCCGGTCAGAAGCAGTGCGAGACGTTCACCTTCGGCGTGCACAACCGCGCCGTGGACATCGTGTGGCTGATCGACCAGTCCGGCTCCATGGCGAGCGAGATCACCAGCGTTCGCCAGAACATGAACGCCTTCGCCAACTACATCTCGCAGCAGAAGCTCGACTACCACGTCGTCGTCGTCGCCGACCAGGCGAGCAGCCGCAACGTGTGCATCCCGCAGCCGCTCGGCGGACCGGGCTGCACGGATGGTCCGCGGCTCAAGAACGTCAACAACTACATCGGCAGCCATAGCGCGCTGCAGGTCGCCATGGCGCGCATCACCGACATCGAGTCGTTCATGCGTCCCGGCAGCGTGCGGCACTTCATCGTCGTCACCGACGACGAGAGCAGCGTCGGCTTCGCCACCTTCGACGCGTTCCTCAAGGCGCGCAGCAAGGACTACAGCGACTACCGCTTTCACGGCGTGATCGGCACCAGCAAGGGCGGCTGCGTCGCCGGCGTGGGCAACACGTACATGTCACTGGTGCAGCAGACCAAGGGGCTGCAGTTCGACATCTGCACCGCCAACTGGAGCCAGCTCTTCACGGCGCTCGGCAAGAACGTCACCGACGCGACGACCAAGTTCAAGCTGCAGAACACGCCGCGCCCCGGAACCATCGACGTGCACTTCGACAACTTCCAGGCGTCGGAAGGCCCGCACTGGAGCTACGACCCGCAGGTCAATCAGATCATCATCGTCAAGCAGCCGCAGGACGGCGCGAAGATCAAGGTCTGCTACGAGATCTAGGCGCGCGCTCGGCTAGTCGTAGCCGTAGTCGTCGTCGCTGGTGGAGCCAGCGGCCGTACCAGGCTTGCCGCCAGGGGCTGTCGTAGTCGACGACGTCGTCGGCGTCGGTGGCGCGCCGTATCCGCCCCCAGCGCTCGCTTGCCCCGCGAAGTACTTGCTCGCCGCTAGCGCCAGGCCGCCGGCCATCGGCGCGCTGAGCACGCC
The DNA here is from genome assembly GCA_020431405.1 of Myxococcales bacterium. Lineage (GTDB taxonomy): Bacteria > Myxococcota_A > Polyangia > JAGQIK01. The sequence continues at coordinate 9,228 of JAGQIK010000529.1, read as the reverse complement.
GAGCCGCACGGCGAGCGCGAGCACCGCCGAGGCGCGCTTGATACGCGGCACGCGCGCGAGCAGCAGCGCCGCCGGTGCGATGACGAGCAGCGCGAACGTCGCCTTGGGCATCTCGCCGTACAGCACGGCGATGGCCCAGTGCGTGACCAGCGCCGCCGAGATCAGCGGCGCCGCCGAGCGCAGGCGCCCCTCGGCCGGCGCGCGCCAGGTGACCAGCATCGCACCGCCCGCCGCAGCCGCCAGCGCACCCGCGACGCGCGCGCCGGTGGCGAGGTTGCTCAACACGAGCACCGCCGCCCCGAGGCCGCCCACCACGCTGAGCGCCATCGCCAGCGAGGGCCCGGGCTCGCGCGCCGCGACGCTGTCGAGCACCGTCCAGACCAGCACCAGCGCACTGCCGATGGCGAGGACCCAGCCGGCGAGCGCCGCGCTCGACCAGTGCTGCGCGCTGGCCAGCGGCGACGCGAGGGCGTAGCCCACCGCGCCGGCGCCGACAACGCGCAGCGCCCAGCGCAGCGTCGCGGGCATCGCCTGCCAGGCGCCCTCGAGCACGCCGATGGCGATCGCCGCGAGGGCGATCCAGAACAACATCCGCTCGGTGATCTCGCCGGCGTTGGGACCGCCGTCGAGGCCGAGCTGCGCCGCGATGTACGCCGCGCCCATGGCCAGCGCTGCGGCCCAGCGTGCGCGCTCGTGCTCGTGCTCGTGCGCTTGCGTTTGCGCTTTCGAGCGCGCGCCTGGCGCGAGCTTGATCGCCAGCGCGAACAAGACCAGCGACAGCGCCGCGGGCACAGCCGCGCCCCATATGACAACTGGCCAGATCATGATCGCCGCCTACTGCAGGATCGCCTCGAGGTCGATGTAGAGCTCGACGCGGTCGGAGACGACCTTCTCTTTGATGAACTTGGTGATGCCGAAGTCGCTGCGCTTGATCGTCAGCTTGCCGCTGAAGCCGGTGCGCGTCTTGCCGTAGGGGCCTTTGCCCTGACCGACCTGCTTCATGCGCACGGTGACCTTCTTGGTCTTGCCGTGCATCGACAGCTCGCCGGTGACGTTCCAGTTCTTTCCAGCCTTGCGCACGCGCGTGCTCTTGAAGCTGATCGTCGGATAGAGCTTGGCGTTGAAGAAGTCCGGGCCCATCAGGTGCTTATCGCGCTGCTTCCAGTTGGTGTAGACGCTGTTGGCGGCGATCTCGAACATCACGCTGCTCTTGTTGGCCTTCTTCTCGACGTTGATCGTGCCGCTGAGCTTGCGAAAGCGCCCCCAGGTGTACGACACGCCGACGTGCTTGACGCGAAACAGCACGGCCGAGTGCGCGGCGTCGATGCTCCAGGTCTCGGCCGCGGCCGGCGCGGCGACGAACATCGTCGCGACGAGCGCGACGGCGGCGAAGGTCGAAGTGGTTTTCATCTCTATGCTCCTTGAATGAATCGTTGGCGGTCGTGCGCGGCGCTGTAGTCGATGTCAGGGCCGCGCGGCACGATGCGAGTCGGGTTGATCGACGTGTGGCTCCAGTAGTAGTGGCGCGTGATCTGCTCGAGGTTGACCGTCTTGGCGACGCCGGGCAGCTGGTACAGCTCGAGCGTGTAGTTCCAGAGGTTGGGCATCTCGACGAGGCGGCGCCGGTTGCACTTGAAGTGCCCGTGGTAGACGGGATCGAAGCGCACCAGCGTGGTGAAGAGCCGGATGTCTGCCTCGGTGATCGCAGCGCCCATCAGATAGCGCTGCTTGGAGAGGCGCGCTTCGAGCCACTCCAGCGTGTCCCACAGCTCGGCGAAGGCTTCGTCGTAGGCCGCTTGGGTCGTAGCAAAGCCGCAGCGGTAAACGCCGTTGTTGACCGTGTTGTAGACGCGGTCGTTGACGGCGTCGATCTCGTCACGAAGCGCCTCGGGGTAGTAGTCGGGCGCGCTGGCGTCGGCGAGCTCGCCGAAGCCGCTGTTGAACATGCGGATGATCTCGGACGACTCGTTGTTGACGATGGTGTGCGTCTGGGTGTCCCACAGCACGGGCACCGTCACGCGGCCGGTGTAGTCCGGTTTGGCCCTGGCGTAGAGCTCGTGCAGATAGGTCGCCGCGTAGAGCGGGTCGTCGTCGCCGTCGTGTCCGAAGCGCCAGCCTTGCTCGCCCATCAGCGGATCGACCACCGTCACGGCGACGTGCGGCGCGAGCTGCTTGAGCTCGCGCATGATCAGCGTGCGATGCGCCCACGGGCAGGCGTAGGCGACGTAGAGGTGGTAGCGGCCGCTCACGGCAGGAAAGTCAGCGCTGCCGTCGGCGGCGATCTGGCGGCGAAACGCCGGCGGTGTGCGGATGAAGCGACCCCCGCTGGATTGGGTTTCGTACCACCGGTCTTGCCACTTTCCTTCGACGAGCAGTCCCACGAGCCCTCCTGATGGCTAGAAAGTACTATCTGCCAGCAATTTGACAATGAGGTGTGTTTTCATCACACTGTTGATCTGAGAGCAACAATAGAACATGGATAACCTGCGCCGCATGGCGGTCTTCGCCCAGGTGGTCGACAGCGCGGGCTTCTCCGAGGCTGCTCGCAAGCTCGGCATCACGCGCTCGGCGGTGAGCCGTCAGGTGGCGCTGCTCGAAGACATGCTCGGTGCGCGGCTGCTCAACCGCACCACGCGGCGGCTAAGCCTCACCGAGGCGGGCGACCGTTACTACCGCAGCTGCGCGCGCATCGTGGCCGAAGCCGCGGCGGCCGACCGCGCCGTGCGCAACCTGCACGACGAGCCCATCGGCACGCTCAAGGTCAACGGCCCCGTCATCGGGTCGCGCTTTCTTGTCGAGGTCGCGCGCCGGTTGATGGCGCGCTACCCGACGCTCAACGTCGACCTCTCGCTCGAGGACAGCTACATCAATCTTGTCGAAGAGGGCGTCGACGTCGCCGTGCGCATCGGCCACCCCGACGACTCGGCGCTCGTCGCGCGCAAGCTGGCGCCGATCCACCACGCCGTCGTCGGCTCGCCGAGCTACTTCGAAAAGCACGGCGTGCCGCGCCACCCCGCAGAGCTCGCGCAGCACGAGTGGCTGATCTACAGCTTGCTGGCCTCGCCCAACCGGCTTGTCTTCACGCGCGGCGAGCAGCGCGTGCCGGTGCGCATCGGCGGGCGCATGCGGCTCAACGGCGGGCCGGCGATCCGCGAGGCGGCCTGCTCGGGCATGGGCTTGGTGGCGATGCCGTCGTTCTATCTCGCCGACGATCTCGAGCGCGGGCGCTTGCAGGCGGTGCTCACCGACTGGCGCGCGCGCACCTCGGACATGTATGCCGTCTACGCGCACCGCGAGCACCTGCCGAGCAAGGTGCGCGTCTTCGTCGACGCGCTGCTCGAGCTGCTCGCCAGCGATCCCGCGTTCGAGGCGTCGCGCTAGGCGAGCAGCGCTAGGCCAACAGCGCGAGCAAGTCGTCGCGCGAGAGGCCGACGGCGCCGGCGCCGCCTTCGAGCGCCGCCGCGGCGAGGGCGCGCTTGTCGGCCTGCAGCGCGAGGATGCGCTCCTCGACGGTGTCCTCGGCGATAAGCCGATGCACGATCACCGGGCGCGTCTGGCCGATGCGATGGGCGCGGTCGGCGGCCTGGTCTTCGACGGCGGGATTCCACCACGGATCGAGCAGGAAGACGTGATCGGCCTCGGTGAGCGTGAGGCCGACGCCGCCGGCGCGCAGCGAGATCAACATCACCTCGGGCCCAGCGGGGCGCTGGAAGTCGCTGACGACGGCGGCGCGATCGCGCGTGCTGCCGTCGAGGCGGCAGTAGCGCAGCGCCGCCTGTTCGAGCTCGGGTTGCACCAGATCGAGCAGCGATGTCCACTGCGAGAAGACCAGCGCTTTGTGCCCGGCCTCGTGCAGCTCGGCGATCGTCTCGACGAGCAGCTCGAGCTTCGACGAGCGCGCCACGCCGGCGCCCGCGCCCGGCACCAGCGCCGCGTGGCAGGCCGCCTGCCGCAAGCGCAGCAGCGCCTCGAGCGCAGCCATCATGTTGCCGCGCCCGTCGCCTTCGGACAGGCGCGCCACCACGTCGGCGCGCGTGGCCTGGTAGACGGCGTCGTAGACGGCGCGCTCTTCGACGGAGAGCTCGCAGCGCAGCACCGTGTCGGTGCGCGGGGGAAGCTCTTTGGCCACGTCGCGCTTGAGCCGGCGCAAGATGAAAGGCCGGATGCGCTGGCGCAGGTGCCCCGCGGCGCGCGTGTCGCCGGCGGCGATCGGATCGGCGTAGTGCTCCTCGAAGCTGTGTCGGCCGCCGAGCAATCCGCGGTTGAGCACGTGCATCTGGCTCCACAGATCGCCGAGCCGGTTTTCCACCGGCGTGCCGGTGAGCGCCACGCGAAAGCGCGCCTCGAGGCCGTAAGCGGCCTGCGCTACCTGGCTCTCGGGGTTTTTGATCACTTGCGACTCGTCGAGCACCAGCGTGTCCCACGTCACCTGGGCGAGCGCTTCAGCGTCGGCGCGCAGCACGCCGTACGTCGTGACGGTGACGTCGGCCTCGGGGTCGAGCGCGCGGCGCGGGCCGTGGTAGGCCACGGCGCGCAGCGCGGGGCGAAAGCGCGCCGCCTCGTCGAGCCAACCCGCGAGCACGCTGGCCGGCGCGACGACGAGGGTTCGGCCGCGCAGCGCGCACAGCGTCTGCAGCGTCTTGCCGAGGCCCATGTCGTCGGCGAGCAGCGCGCCCATGCCGGCGTCGCGCAGAAAGCAGAGCCAGTCGACGCCGCGGCGCTGGTAGTCGCGCAGCTCGGCGCGCAGGTCCGTGGGCAGCTCGGCGCGCGGGATCAGCGGCCGATCGCCGCGCGCGTCGGGATCGGCGAGCAGCGCGCGCAGCGGCGCGAGATCGGCGGGCGGCGGTTGGTCGAGCGCCTCGAGCAGGCGCAGCACGTCAGGCGCCGCTGAGGGCGGCAGCGTCTGGCCGTCTTCGCGCGCGGCGAGCAGGTCGCGCACGCGCTGGCCGTGACGCGCCAGCCAGTCGGCGGGCAGCTGGGCCCAGCCGCCGCCGAGCAGCGGCACGATGGCGTCGCCGCGGGCAAAGGCCTCGAGCACGCGGCGCGGATCGGCCTCGCGTCGCCGACGCTTGCCGCTGTCGCCAGCGCTGCTGCTGCCTTGGACGCCGTCGCCGCCGCCGCCACCGCCGTCGGCCGCGCTGAAGAAGCGCAGCTCGAAGCGCTCGCTGTCGGCGCGCACCTCGGGCGCGAGCGCCTCGTAGACGCGAAAGGCGCGCGCCCCGTCGCCGCGCGTGCGCGCCACGAGCGCCTTCAGCTCGGGCTCGTCAAGGCGCGCGACCCAGGCGACGGCGTCGCTGCCGAAGAAGTAGGCCGTGCGCCCCGGGCGCAGCGAGAGCTTGTCTTCGAGCGCGCGCAGCAGCCGGCGCTCGGTCATGGCGTCGCGGATCGGCACCGGCGCGTCAGCGTCGAGCGTGACCAGCCGCTCGCCATCGAGCCGCGCCGAGCGTCCGTAGACGATCGACGCGCGCACGGCGAGCTGCTCGCCGGACGACTCGAGCGAAAGCTCGGCGCGCGGCCTGATGCGCTCGGCGCGCGGAAGCCGCGCCGTCAGTCGCGCCACGGCCACGCGCGACTCGAGCTCGGGCAGCACCGAGGCGACGAGCTCGCCGACGGACTCGCGGTCGAAGCGCCAGCCGCCGGCGGCCATCAGCTGCTGCTGCTCGCTCGGCGAAAGCGGCATCTCGCCGAGCGGGCGCACGACGCCGTCGACGACCATCGCGCCGTTGTCGAAGATCTCGCTCGCCGACTCGGCGTCGCCGAACGAAAGCGTCAGCACGAAGCCGCCACCGCGCCCGTCGCGCACCGTCACCTGCGGCGTCGCGGCGCGCGCCTCGACGCGGGCGGGCTCGCCGTCGAGCGTGACGTCGCTGCACTCGGCGAGCGCGGCGAGCACGGCCTCCATGCGTGGCCGCGGAATCCACGGCGTGGCGCGCTGCCCGAGCGCCGCCTCGACCTTCATGTCCGCGTCGGTGACGACAAGCGAAGGGCCGCCGGCCTTGCCGGTGACGATCGCCGTCAGGCTGCTGGCGAGCGGCGCTTCGCTGCCGTCGCGCTCGTCGACCACGACGCGCTCGAGGCAAAGGCGCGTGGCCGCCGTCGCGGCGCGATTGCCGGGCGCCTCGCCTTGCTGGCGTGCGAGCTTGTAGCGCAGGCGCGTGCGCTTGCGCTGCTCGGGCTTGGGCAGCGGCTTGCCGGCCTTGCGCGCCTGGTTGAGCGCGATCACCGCGGCGGCGACGTGCTCGCACGGATCGCGCGCGCCGTTGCACGTGCAGGCCCACTCCGCGTCCTCGACGAAGAGGCTCACCGTGGGGCTGACGCGCTGGCCCTCGTCGAGCACCTTGAGCACGACCTCATCGCCGTCGTCGCGCTCGCCGAGCACCGCTTCGGCGCGCGCCATCTGCACGCCGCGCGACCAGATCGACGCGTCGGCGTTCTCTCGCACCTCGGCGAGCAGCTCGCGAAGCGCGCTCATCTCGTCGTCGCCTTCGTCTGCGTCAGCGCTAGGGCAACAGCAGCGTGGCTGTGCACGAGCCGCTCAGGCCCACGCGCACGCCGAGCATCACGCGCGCGACGCAGCCTCGAACCTTGGGACGCGCGACGTTGCGCACCTTGACGTGCGTCACGCTGCGCGCCTTGAAACGCCACGAGACGCGCGGGCGCACCTTCTTGCCGCGAGCGCACGCCCTGAGCGCCTTGCGCTTCTTGGCGAGCGCGCCGACCACCTTGGCCGCCGCGAGGAAGCCGCCGTTGACGAGCGTGCACTTGAGGTTCTTGACGCGCATCCCGTTGACCGTCATCGAGCCGACCTTGATCGTGATCGCCGGCGAAGGGTCGCTTCGTTTGGCCGCCGCAGCGTGCGACGCGACGGTGACGGTTGCTACCAAGGCGATACAGCCGAGCAGCCGGGTGGCGTGCGTGGGTCGACCGAGCATGTCATTCTCCTCGCTGTGGTGGACGCCCCGTCGGGGGGCGCGCGCTCGCGGGCGCGCGACGCAACGGCACGGATAGCGACTTTTATTGCAGATCCGATGCCTAAGGCCAGCGCCTTGTCGAACCCCTGAATGTTCTGCTAGTTTAGTTGAGGACATTAGGTGTAGGTGTTTTCGCCACACATGATTAGACGTCGGCGAGGCGCCCACCGTAGTTGCGCGAGTCCGAGTCCTCGGGAGCTCAAATGATGACCATCGATACCGATTCTACTGGCGAGCGCGTACCGCTCTACCGGCACACCAAGCGGACGGAGTGGGGCCTGGCTATCCTGGCGTGGGAAGAGGGAGACCGTCGCGGCTATCAGTTCGAGGATGGCCAGCTTCGCACGTTCAAGGAAGGCTTCTACTCGCTGCTCGAAGAAGTGGATCGGCCGTCAGACCAGGCAGCCGCCACCGTCGCGACGCTCAGCCGACAGCTCGGCGTCGCGCAGGCGCGTAAGGCGATCGTCGAGCAGGCCGCCGACAGCGGCAAGCGGGTGATCACCCTCGAGGACCAGATCAAGGTCTTCAACATCGAGTACCCGGGCGGCTTCGCCGACCCCGCGTGGCTCGAAGCGCGCGGTGTCGACGTCAAGCGCCGCCTCAAGAAGCATCGCGAGCCTGCCATCGAGGCCGCCGCCGAGCACTTCTCGCGCGAGAGCCTCGACAGCTACGTCAACGCGGGGCGCTTCGCGGACCTGCACGGGCGCATCCTCGAGGTGCTCGGCACGACGACGCTGGTGCCGCCGGCGCGCCTCAAGCAGCTGCAGGAGCTCGACGAGTCGACCTACGAGGCGCTCGGCCGCTCGCTGCGCGATCTGCTCTGGAACGATGACGAGCCCTACGAGATGCGCTTCGAGCGCTTCTTGACGGCTGTTGGCTCCGAGCCGAGCTGGACGCTGAGCACGTCGCCGGCGGCGCTGCTGCGCCCCAGCGAGCACATCTGCGTGCGTCCGAGCAGCTTCCGCAAGCAGGCGATGTGGATGGCGCCACGGCTCAACTTCGTCGGCACGCCGAGCGCCAAGCAGTACGTGCGGCTGCTGCAGATGTCGCGCTCGATCGAGTCCAAGCTCAAGGACGCGGGGCTCGAGCCGCGCGACCTGATGGACATCCACGACTTCATCCGCCAGACGCTGCGCCCCGCAGCGATCAAGCTGCTGTCGTCGTAGCGCGCGGCCATGGGCGGCGAGCTTGGGCAGGCTGTGCCCCGCGAGCTGTCCGTGGTCGTGCCCGCGCGCGACGAAGCACCCAACCTCCGCCCGCTGTATGACGAGCTGAGCGAGGTCGCCGCGCGCGAAGGGCTCGCCCTCGAGATCATCTTCATCGACGACGGCAGCGCCGACGCCACCTGGTCGGTGATCGCCGGGCTGTGCGCCGAGGACGCGCGCGTGCGCGGCGTGCGCCTGCGCCGCAACTTCGGCAAGTCAGCGGCGCTCGCCGCCGGCTTCGACGCGGCGAGCGCGCCGCTGGTGCTGACCATCGACGGCGACGGACAGGATGACCCGGCGGAGATCCCCGCGATGCTGAGCAAGCTCGACGAGGGCTTCGACGTCGTCAGCGGCTGGAAGCGCGAGCGCAACGATCCCGGCGGGCGCGTGGCGGCGAGCCGGCTCTTCAACTTCATGGTGCGCCGGCTCAGCGACCTCAGGCTGCACGACTTCAACTGCGGCCTGAAGCTGATGCGCCGCGAGGTGGCCGCCGAGATCGATCTCTATGGAGAGCTGCACCGCTTCATTCCGGTGATGGCCCACAGCCAGGGTTTTCGCGTGTGCGAGGTGGCGGTCAATCACCGGCCGCGGCGCGCGGGCGAGTCCAAGTTCACCGGCGCCGGGCGCGGGCTGCGCGGCGCGCTCGACCTGCTGGTGGTGAAGTTCCTGACCAGCTACCGCGGACGGCCACAGCACGCGCTGGGCGTGGCGGGCGCGTTGGCGTTCGGCCTCGGCGCGCTGATCATGGCCTACCTGGCGGTGACGTGGGTTGTCCGGCTCTGGTCGCCGCAGGCGTTCCTGCCGCTGTCGGATCGGCCGCTGCTGATCTATGGCATCGCGGCGCTGATCATCGGCGCGCAGATGATCTCACTGGGCTTCGTCGCCGCCCTCATCACCAGCTACCACGCGCGCGGGCGCCCCACCTATCGTGTGCTCGAGCGCGCCGGCGCGCACGATGCGGCGCAGGATGATCACCGAGGCGGCTGCGCCGGGCGCGATGGCGAGCGCGACGGCGTAGCCAGCAAGGCGCGCGACGACCGCGCCGGCGGCGG
>JAGQIK010000528.1 GCA_020431405.1 Myxococcales bacterium | reverse complement strand
CTATCCTTCGTGTGGGTCACCTGGCGTCTCCTGTCCGTGGAAAGACCTGAGATTAGCCGGGCTGACCCAACTCAGCAGCGCACGTCAGGCCAGTCCAGCCGGCCCGCATAGGATCTGAAGCCTGAAGGCGCGAGAGCGCCGCCAGCGGAGGCGGCGCGCTCGCTAATCCGTGATGACGGGGACGGTGGGGAAGAAGAACGTGAACTGCAGGCCGAAGAAGAAGTGGTTGAGGAAGCTGCGGTCGGCCGAGTCGATGCGGTAGGGCGTGTTGCCGAACTGCGTCTGGAAGCACTGCTGCTGGCTGGTGCGGCACGAGGTGGCGCGCACCAGCTCGGCGTCGTCGATGCCTCGCGTGTTGTCCTGGCCGGTCTCGTTCTCGGAGAACATCACGTCGCGGAACTCGAAGCCGACGGCGAAGAAGTTGGTGAAGAACAGCTTGAAGCCGATGCCCCAGGCCACGCCGGGGTTGAAGCCCGAGTTGGTGGCGTTGACGTCGTCGTCGGCCGAAGCGAAGCCCGACTTGTTCTTCGTCAGGCCGAAGCCAAAGCCGGCGAAGACGTAGAAGTCGTAGGCGAAGAAGAGCTTGCCGAACATCGCCATCTTGCCGGCGAAGGGCGTGAACGTGAGCCGCACGTCGCCGATGAGCTGCATCTCGGAGAAGCGGTTCTTGAGGTCCTGGTAGGACAGGCCGGCCGGGATCGGAGCGCCCGCGTTGTAGCGATCCTCGAGCTCGGTGGCGAGCACGGCGTCCCAGCTGACGCCGAAGGCGACGTCGGCGCCGACGGAGAGGAAGTCGTTGATGTGGTACTGCAGCCGCGCGCCGAACAGCACGGCGTTGCGCAGCGAGCGGTTGAGGCTGACGTGAAACGACGGGCCGAGCTCGAAGCGGCCGTCACGCAGCTCGTAGCGGTGACGGATCGCGGGCGCGTTCTCCAGCGGGCTCTTACGCTCGCGTGGGCCCGACTGTTGCTCGGCCAGCGCGTCGCTCGTTGCGATGACGATGAGCAGTGCGGCCGCGAGGAGGCGGACCGCAGAGCATTGAGTGATGCGTCGCACTGAGAGCTCCTAGCGGAACGTGGTGTACTTGAACGAGAGCGGGAAGTAGACGCTCACGCCGAGCTGGAAAACGATGTTGTTGATGAAGCGCGTCTCGGCGTCGTCTTTGACGTCGGCGGCGAGCACCGCGGTGCGGCCCGGCGGCTCGAAGCGATCGAGCATCATGAAGTCGCGGATGGTGACGCTCACCGCGAGCCACTTGGTGATGAACATGCGGCCGCCCATGCCGATAGGGAAGGTCAGGGCGATGTTCGTCCACGCCTCGTGCTCGGCGTTGCGCGGGATGATCTCGGTGCCCGTGATGCCGGCGCCGCCGGTGACAAAGACCTCGTAGTGCCAGATCCACTTGTTGAAGATGGCGAACTTGCCGTGGATCGGGACGTAGGCCATGTTGCCCGTCACCGTGTAGAGATAGCGGTTGAGCGTCGGCACGAGCTGGAACTGGTAGCGCGTGAAGAACTCCTGATCGAGCACGTTGCCGATGTAGAAGACGCCGAGCACGCTGACGCTCAGCGCGTCGGTGATGTGATAGCTGAGCTCGCCGCCGATGGCGGTGTGCTGGATCAGCGAGTCGTTGATCGTGGTGCCGACGAAGGCGGTCAGATCGACGCGACGGCGCTTGAGGAAGCCCTTGCGCGGCAGCACGACGATGTCCTGCCAGCTCTTGCGCTCCTTTTTGCCCGCGGCGTCGAGCACCGTGCCACGGCCGCTGCGCTTGTTGTCGTTGGGCAGCGTGGGCGGCGGCGGGGCGGGCGCCGCCTTCTTCTTCGGCGTGTCGTCTTTGGGCAGGTCAGGCGGCGCTCCTAGCCCGTCGTCGGGCTGTTTCTTGTCGCCGCCGGCCTTTTTGTCTGCGCCCTTGTCACCACCCTGGGCGGACGCCGAAGTCGGTGCCAGACCGACGGCACCCGCGATGAGCAGGCAGCCGGTTGCGATCAGGAAGCGTTTCATGCAGAGGTCCTCTGTTTCGCAGCAGAATCACCAACTCCCGTACTCGACGCACACACGTGCGGCGCGTCTTGACGGCAGGTGGATTTGGGAAAATCGAGCGCGCTAGCGGGGAGCTCCCTACGCAGGAACCTTTTAGTGCTGTCGCTATATCACACGGTTTTTAGGCCGATCAACTAAAAGCGCCCCGACCCACCTGTGGTCTACAGTGCGCTTCGGGCGTCGATTGGGGACAGGTCATGCGCTAGCGCGCTGATCGTCGCTGCTGTCAGCGAACAGCGCGCCGACAAACGCCGACGGCTCGAACTCACGAAGATCCTCGACGCCCTCGCCAATGCCGACAAATCGGACCGGCAGCTCGAGCTCGTGCGAGATGCCGAGCACCACGCCGCCCTTGGCCGTGCCGTCGAGCTTGGTCAGCACCACGCCCGAGACCTGAACGGCCTCGCTGAACAGCTTGGCCTGCGAGATCGCGTTCTGGCCGGTGGTGGCGTCGACCACCAGCAGCGTCTCGTGCGGCGCCCCCTCGACATGCTTGCCGATGGCGCGATGGATCTTCTGCAGCTCCTCCATCAGGTTCGTCTTGGTCTGCAGCCGGCCGGCCGTGTCGGCGATCACGATGTCGACCTTGTCGTGCTTGGCCTGCTTGAGGGCGTTGACGATGACCGACGCGGGGTCGGCGCCCTCCTTGCCCTTGACGATGGGCACGTCGGCGCGTTCGGCCCAGATCGCGAGCTGCTCGACGGCCGCGGCGCGGAAGGTGTCACCCGCCGCGAGCAGCAGCGAGTTGCCCTCGGCCTTGAGGCGCGCGGCCAGCTTGCCGATGGTGGTTGTCTTGCCGGCGCCGTTGACGCCCACCACCAGCAGCACGAAGGGGCTCTTGCCGCCGAAGTCGATGCTGTCGCGGCGCTGCGACTCGAGGATCTCGGTGGAGCGCTCGCGCAGCTTGGCCCAGACCTTCTCGGGGTCGTTGAGCTGTTTCTTGGAGAGCTCCTTGCGCAGCGTGTCGATCATCGACTGCGCCGTGCGCACGCCGATGTCGGCGGTAAAGAGCACCTCTTCGATCTCGTCGAGCAGCGCCTCGTCGAGCTGCTTGCCCTTGAAGAGCTTGCCCAGGCGCGCGATGAAGCCGCCGCGCGTCTTGCTCAGCCCGTCGGTGAGCCGGCGCTGCTCCTCCTCGACATCGATCTCCTTCTTCTCTCCCTTCTCCTCCTCGCCCTCGTCGCCATCCCCCTCGTCATCGCCCTCGTCCTCGTCGGCGCCCTTGGCCTTGGCCTTGGTCTTGGTCTTGGTCTTGGCCTTGGTCTTTGACTTGGATCTGGCCCGAGGCGCCGGTTTCTCCTCCACCGGCTCCTCGACCTCGTCGTCGTCCGCGTCGACTTCGCCCGCCGCCTCGGCGAGCGCCGCCAGCTCGTCGTCGTCGAGATCCTCGTCAAGCTCGCCGCGCGCGGCCGCCTTGGCGCGCGCCCTCGCGGCGTGGCGTGCCTTCTGCGCGGCGGCACGCGCCTCGCGTCGCGCCTCGGCGCTGCTCGCGGCGCTGTCACCCGAGCGCTTGGTCGGCTTCTTTTTCTTGTCGTCGGCGTCGTCGCTGCTGCTGCTCTTGCCCTTCTGGCGCATGCGCTTGATCGCGCTGGCGACGAGGTAGAGCAGGCCGAGGGCGAGCACGGCGAAAACCACCGCACTCCAGTCGAAATTCTTCATGGCGAGGGACTATACCTGAATCAAGCGCGGAGGCGCTTGCTTCAGGCATAGCGTCACCTGGAGGGGGCTCTCCGAGCCCCCTCGGCGGCTAGAGGCGGCTCGTCGCCGCCTCACCCCAATGTCGCTCGCTCCGCTCGCGGTCGCGCCGCAGGCCTGCGGCGCTCCAGCCCGCAACAACGCTCGCTCCGCGCGCTTGTTCTCGGGCTATACCTGAATCGAGCGCGCCGGCACCGCTCAGCGAAGGTCGAACGTCGCCATCACCGGAAAGTGGTCCGACGTCGCCGAAAACGCGCCGTCGTGATTGACGCTGGCGCTGCCGATGACGAGGTCTTCGGCGAGGCCGGGCGCGACGAGGATGTAGTCGATCTGGCGGTGGTCGCCGCGATAGATCGTCGTGTAGCGCTCGGCGACGTCGATGGTCTCGGCGACGTCGGCGAGCTCGGGTTTCTTGCTGCCGTCCGTCCCGCGGATCAGCTCCAGCGTGCGGCTGTTGGGCAGGTCGTTGAGGTCGCCGATGACGGCGAGGTTGGCCCGCGGGTCGAGGGCGAGCGTCTCGTCGGCGATGCGCCGCACCTGCGCCGCCTGCGCCTCGCGCCGCTTGAGCGCCGTGGGGTCGCTGTCGTCGTTGGCGCGCAGGTGGTTGACCAGCAGCACCAGCTTGCGGTCGGGCGCCACGTCGATCGTCGCCTCGAGGCAGTCGCGCGAGAAGCCGTAGTTCTGCGTGTCGCCATCGACGCCCTTGAAGACCTCGTTCTTCCAGCTCACCGCGCGCGGCACCGGGAACTTCGACAGCAGCGCCACGTCGACGCCGCGCACGTCGTTGCCCTCGACCAGCCGCACGTGCTCGTAGCCGAGCGACGACAGTTCCTCGTTGTTGAGGCGGTCGAGGATGGCGCGGTTTTCGATCTCTTGCAGCGCCACGATGTCGGCGTCGAGCCGCCGGATGGCGATACCGATGGCCTTGAGCTTGGCGTCGACCTCGCTCTTGCTGGGGACGTCGTCGAGCTTGTCGGGATCGTCGCTGCTGTCGAAGAGGTTACGCACGTTGAAGGTCGCCAGCTTGATGCGCACCGGCTCGCCGAGGTCGGCGCGCCGCGAGTCGCCGCCGCCGTCAGCGTCGCTATCGCTCGCGGGACAGCCCGTGCTGCCGAGCAGCGCCAGCGCCAGAGATGCGGCTACATAGAAGGTCGTGCTGCGCCTCACGCCGCACCTCGTACTTCGCGCGACAGCTGGCGCGCTTCGTCTAGCCGCTCGAGCGGCGGCACGTCGGGGCCCCAGTAAACCTCCTCGAAGACGGTGCTCAGCCGCGCCAGCGCGCTGCTCTTGTCGTGGCTCTCGTGGCGCCGCACGTGCCGCAGCAGCTCGCGCGGCGTCCAGCGCGCCCACAGCTTCGACTCGGGCAGCAGCACCAGCGCCACCTCGCGGTAGATCTCGAGCACGCGCACGCGGATCGGCACCATGCGCACGCGCACGCCGCGAAGCTGGCCGCGGTGCGGCATCTCGGCCTCGAAGCGCTCGGGCACGAAGCCCGCCTTGCGCACGTCGACGCGGTACGCTCCGCTGGCCAACGCCTCGTGCTCGAAGCGGCCGCTGGTGTCGCTCTGAAGCTGCGCCACGGCGACGTCGCCGTCTCCCGCCTGCGAGATCGTCAGCGAAGCGCCGGCGATCGGCACTTCGTCGGCTGCGTCCCAAACGATGCCCGACAGCCCGAAGTCGCTCGCCCGCAGCTTTCGCTTGGTGCTGCTCGCCTCGAGGCCCGAAGCCAACGGCGGCGGCGGCTCGCCATCGCTGGCGGCCTCTGCGGCGGGCGGCGCGCCGGGCTGCGGCTGTGCTGCGGCGCCGCGCGGAAAGAGCCGGTCGCGGTAGCGCACGCCGAGCAGCGCGATGACGGCCAGCAGCGTGGCGCCCGCGGGGATCAGATAGGCCCGCGCGGGGATCGGATTGACCGGCTTGACCACCAGGCGCACCGGCGTCGAGCGGCTGCGCCGGCGCCACATCACGGCCGGCGTGAAGTGCGCCACCAGGTCGAGCGGCCCCGGCGCGAAGGCCGATGCCTTGAGCTCGATGCTGAAGCGGCCCTCGTTGTCGGTGCGCACGGCGGCGAGGTGACGCCCCATGCCGTGCACCGAGACGGCGGCGCCTTCGATGGCCCCGCTGCGCGCGCGCACCACGCCGCGCAGCCGGATGTCGCCATCGGCGTCGACCTCCTTGGCGTTGGCTTGCAGTGTCACGTTGACCGGCTCGACGAGCACGAGCTCGCGGCGCACGCGCGTGGCGTTGATCTCGTCGCTGCCGGCGAAGCGCGCCTCGAGGGTTAGCGGGCCGGGGCGGCCGAGGGCGGCCGTCGGCACCTCGAAGATGGCGCGTCCGCCCGTCTTCTGCGCGCCGCCGTCGCGGGCGCTGCGCGCGCTGCCCAGCGACCGCTTGCCGAGCCACAGCGACAGCGGCACCGCCACGGGCTGGCCGTCGACCGTGGCGCTGACGGCGATGCGCTGCACGCGCTTTTGCGCGTCGAGGTCCGATGGCGCGTCGATGGCGAGGGCCAGCGCGAGCTTGCTCACGTCGAGCTCGCGCGCGTCGACCTCGGCCGGGGCGAAGAGGCGGTTGCCGGCGAAGCGCGCCACCACGCGGTAGACGCCCTTGGGCAGCGGCACCTGCAGCGAGAACACGCCGTGCTCGTCGGTGCGCACCGAGCGCCGCAGCCGGCGCCGCCGGCGCGAAGGACGCTCGGCGCCGGCGCGCGCCACCCACACGCGCAGCGTCACGCGGGCGCCCGCCACGCCCGTCGACAGCGAGGCGTCGCGCAGGTCGCCGCGGATCTCCACGGCGCGCGCCGGAGTGCGCGCGACGCGCGTCAGGCGCAGCGTGGTGCGGCCGGTGACGGTGACGGTCGGGGCGCCGAGGGCGAGCTGCTGCGACAGCAGAACGACGAGCAGAGACGAGACCTTGGCGAGCGCGTGCACGGAGAGCCTATCCTGTCGCACGGGCCGGAGCGCGGCGAGGAGTTTTTCGGGGCGGCGTGCCGAGGGGCGCCAGCGCCGCCCGAGTGGCACATCTTGTGGTCGCGAAGAAAGGCACCGCAAGATGTGGTGGTGACTCGCGAATTGGGCTTTACGCTCTCGCTGTGCTCTGATAGGTAGACGTACTTTCGTCCACTCGAAGGCGAACGGTCCCGCACGCCATGCGCATCAAGCGAATCGATCTCTGTGGCTTCAAGTCGTTCTGCGACCGGATGCACCTCGACCTGCGGCAGTCCGTCACCGCCGTAGTCGGCCCCAACGGCTGCGGAAAGTCCAACGTTGTCGACGCGCTGCGTTGGGCCATGGGCGAGCAGAGCGCCAAGCACCTGCGCGGCAAGGCCATGGCGGACGTGATCTTTAACGGATCCGATTCGCGTGGCCCCTCGGGCATGGCCGAGATTTCGATCACCTTCGAAAACGACGGCAACGTCCCGCCCGAATTCCTCCAGTACAACGAGATCACGGTCACGCGGCGCCTGCACCGCGACGGCACGAGCGAGTATCTGCTCAACCGGCTGCCCGTGCGCCTGCGCGACGTGACCAACCTGTTTCTGGGCACCGGCGTCGGCACGCGCGCCTACTCGATCATCGAGCAGGGGCGCGTCGGTCTGATCGTCTCGTCGAAGCCCGTCGACCGGCGCTACTTCATCGAAGAGGCGGCCGGCATCACCAAGTACCGGCGGCGCAAGCAGGCCGCCGAGCGGCGCATGGACGCCACGCGCAACAACCTGCTGCGCGTCACCGACGTCATCGAAGAGATCGGGACGCGCCTCGGGTCGCTGCGGCGTCAGGCCAAGAAGGCCGAGCGCTACAAGCAGTACAAGACCGAGATGCGCGACATCGAGCTGTGGGCGGCCTCGCACAAGCTGCTCGAGCTCGTCGCCGTCGCCAAGGTCATCGAGGGCAGCGTCGCCGATATCGAGCGCGAGCGCGTGCAAGCGGCCAGCACGCTGAGCGAGTCCGACGCCACGCTCGCCGCGGCCCGTGAAGAGGCCGCGCGTCACGAGCGCGCCCTCAACGGCCAGCAAGAGGCGCTCTACCAGATCGACAATCGCGTGCGACTCGGCGAGAGCCAGGTCGAGTTTCAGCTGCACGAGGCCACCGAGCTCGACCAGCGCGCCGAGCGCGCCGACGTCGAGATGCAAGAGCTGGCGCGGCAGATGGAGGACTCGGAGGCGCAGCGCGAGAAGGTCGCCGAAGAGCTGTCGCTGTTTTCGCAGCGGCGCGACGAGCTGCAGCAGGAGCTGCTCTCGCGCGAGGTCGTGCTCGGTGACTGCCGCGAGGAGAGCGGCGCGTTCGAACGCACCATCGAGGACGAGCGCGCCGCGGCGAGCGACGCCGAGCAGGCCGCCGCGCGTGCCGGTGCCGCACAGCGCGCGCTGCGCCAGCGGCGCGACGATCTCGGCCAGCGCGCCGAGCGCGCGCGCGAAGAGTCCGTGCGCGTCGACGTGCGCCGCGCCGAGCTCGAGCTGGTAGCCAACGACATCGATGGCCAGCTCGGCGGGCTGCGCACCGATCTCGAGCAGCTCGTGCAGCGTCGCGAAGACGCGCAGGCGCGCAGCGAGATGCTGGCGCAGACGGCCGAACGCGGCGAGGCGGAGCTCGAGGTGCTGCGCACCGAGCTTCACCGGCGCCGCTCGCGGCTGGCCTCGTTGCAAGAGATCCAGCAGCGCTACGAAGGCTTCGGCCGCGGCACGCGCGCGATCATGCAGCGGCTCAACGGCGAGGCGCACAGCCGCGGCGTCTTCGGGCTGGTCGCCGACATCATCGAGGCGCCACACCGCTACGAGACGGCGCTCGAGTCGGTGCTCGGCCAGCGCCTCGGCACGGTGATCGTCGAGAGCGAGCAGGTCGGGCTCGACGCGATCCGCTACCTCAAGGACCACGCCGAGGGCCGCTCGAGCTTCATCCCGCGCGAGAACCCGCGCGCCACGTCGCTGCTGGCCAACGCGCCGGTGGGCGTGGTGTGGGACTCCGACGGCGGCGGGCTGCTCGGCGGCGGCGGTGCCGGCGGCGTGGCGGCGGCGGCCGCGACGGCGCGGCGCTTGATGCTGATGCCTCCGCCGTCGCTGCTGCAGCGGCGCGGCGTGATCGGCCCGCTGCTCGAGCTGGTGCGCTGCAAGGGCGAGTATCGACGCGTCGCCGAGTCGCTGCTCGAGGACGTGGTGCTCGTCGAGTCGCTCGAGGTCGCGCGCGCGCTGTGGGACGACTTCGAGGGGCGCACGCTGGTCACGCTCGAAGGCGAGATCCTGCACCCCGACGGCACGGTGACCGGCGGATCGCTCGACGCGGAAAACTCGGGCGTGCTGCGCCAGAAGCGCGAGATCAAGGAGCTCGGCGCGATCATCGAGGGGCTCGAGGCCGACTACGAGCGCGCGCTCGACGCCCACGTCGCCGTCAAGGCCGAGCTGGCGCAGCTGCGCCAGGTGCTCGACGAAGCGACGCGTGACGGACACGATCGCGACAAGGCGATCCTCACGCGCGAGAAGGATCTCGGTCGCATCGGATCCGAGATCGAAGGGCTCGAGCTGCGCCGCCAGGAGCTCGATCGCGAGCTCGAGGAGCTCGAGGGCTCGCTGCGCGATCTCGCCGAAGAAGAGCAGCGGCTGCACGAAGAGATCGTCGCCGCGCGCGCGGCGGCGCGCCTGGCGCACGACACGCTGCATCTGCTCGGGCGCGCGCGTATGCGCGTCCGCACGTCGCTCGAGGCGGCGCAGACGGCGGTGACCAACGGCAAGGTCGCCTTCGCGCAGGTCGGCGCGAGCTGCGACGCGCTCGTGCAGCAAGGCGAGCAGCTGACGCGCCTCGGCGAAGAGCGCACCCTGCGCATCCAGCGCCTGCAGGAAGGCGCCGCCGAGGGGCGCGAGCGCGCGCAGGTGCTGCGCGCCAAGGTCGACGAGCAGAAGACCGAGCTCGAGTCGCTGCGCGCCGAGCGCGCGGCGCAGCAGCAGGCGCTCGAGAAGGGACGCGCCGAGTACGAGGCGCGGCTCGAGAAGGTGGCCGAGATCGATGGCTCGCTCAAGTCGCTGCGCGAGCGCATCGCCGAGCTCGACGCCGCCATCGGCGAAAAGCGTGTCGAGCGGCGCGAGCTCGCCATGCGCCTCGAGCATCTCGACGAGCAGATCTTCGAGCGCTACCACGAGGAGCTGGCGCGGGTCGCCGGCGACTACCACCTGCGTCCGCCGGTGGGCGAGGACCAGCTCGAGCGCCTCGAGCAGTTGCGCCAGCTGTGTCATCGCATGGGCGAGATCAACCTCACCGCGATCGAGGAGTACGAGGAGCTCAAGCAGCGCTTCGACTTCCTCGACGGACACAAGTCCGACCTCGAGGATGCGCTCTCGCAGCTGACGCGCGCGATCCAGAAGATCAACCGCACCTGCCGCAAGCGCTTCAAGGAGACCTTCGACGCGGTCAACGAGCGCTTCCAGGTGCTGTTCCCGCGGCTTTTCAACGGCGGCAACGCGCGCCTGGTGCTCACCGACGAGTCGGGCGACGGCGACGTGCTGCAGGGCGGCGTCGACATCGTGGCCCAGCCTCCGGGCAAGAAGCTGCAGTCGCTCGACATGATGTCCGGCGGTGAAAAGGCGCTGACGGCGGTGAGCCTGATCTTCGCCATGTTCATGGTCAAGCCGACGCCGTTCTGCCTGCTCGACGAGGTCGACGCGCCGCTCGACGAGGCCAACGTGATCCGCTTCCGCGAGATCGTGAAGGACATGTCCGACCAGTCGCAGTTCATCGTGATCACGCACAACCGGCGCACGATGGAGATCGCTGACCGCCTCTACGGCGTGACGATGGAGGAGCCGGGCATCTCCAAGCTCGTCTCCGTCAAGCTGGGCGAGATGGACCAGCTCAAGGGCGCGCGCAAGGCGAGCTAGGGTCGCCGCGGGAGTGTCGCCGCGCCCCTACCAGGTCGGTTTGACGGCGGGCAGGGCGCCTTCGTGCTCGGCGAGCAGGATCGCGGTCAGGTCGGCGCGCATCGCCTCTAGGCGCGCGCGGGTCACTACGCGCGCCCAACGCGCCTCCTGCTGGCGATAGATCGCCTCCACCTCGGCGAGCAGAGCGCTGCCGCGGCTGGCGAGCGCGATGCGCTTCTTGCGCGCGTCTTCGGCGTCGCTGACGAGCGCGACGAGCTTGGCGTCGACCATCGCCGCGACGAGCTTGGAGGCGGCCTGCTTGCTGACGCCGAGCAGCTCGGCGACATCGTTGATCGTGCAGGGGCGACGGTCGGCAGCGAGCAGCACGAAGCCGAAGGCAGGGCGCGCGTCGTGGTAGCCGCGCTCCTCGAGTGTCGCGTGCAGCTGGTCGATCTGCGTGCGAAAGGCCATCGCCATCAGGCGCGCCAGCGGGATGCGCTGCTGCTTCACAGCGCCCACGGCGGTGTGAAGGGCTCGCCGTCGGGCAGGCGCGCTTGGCCGCCGACGGGCAGGGCGCACAGCAACGTCAGCGGCGTGTCGCCGGCGTTGGCGATGGAAAAGAGCGTGTCGGGCGGCACGACGATGGCGTCGCCACTGCAGGCGCGGCGCGTTTCGCCGTCGATCTCGACGCTGGCTTCGCCCGAGAGCACGACGAAGATCTCCTCGCGCGTGACCGAGTGAGGCGCAGGCTCTGATCCCGCGGCGATCTCGACGCGCCATACGCTCGTCTCGGCGCTGCCGCGGCTGGGCGTGGCGAGCGACGTGAAGCGGGCGTGCGGCAGCTCGTGAGTCGGGGACTGGGGGCCTTCGATGACGGGCATGGCGGCGGTGCTCCTCGCGTGAAGCGATATGGTCAACTGAGTTGACTATATCGTCCCGCGCGATATAGTCAACCCGGTGGACCAAATGGAGGGCGCGGCGGCTCAGACCGGCAGCACCACCTCGACGTCGTCGAGCGTCGCGGCCACGCGCTCGAGCTCGGCGCGCGCGTCGCGGGCGAGGCGCTTCTTGCCGGCCAGCGTCACGGTGACGCGATCGACCGGCCCCTTGGCGAGGCTGGTCAGCAGCCGCCCGAAGTGGCGTGCCCAGTAGGCCGTGCCTTCGTCTGCTCGCAGCGGCAGGATCACCTGCGCGCGCCTGTCTTCGCCAAAGGTCGCCTCGAAGCGCAGGAGTTGCTCGCTCGGGGTACGCACCACGCGGATGGGAAAGCGCTGTGCCGCGACGTACGCCAGCAGCTCGCCGGCGTATTCGAGGCGGATCTCGAGCTCGAGCAGCTCGAGCTGTCGGGCCTGCGGGATCTCGAAGATCCAACCGTAGTCGGCTGGTCGAAGATACTGCGCCACCAGCGCGGTGGATTCCGCCGGCAGCAAGATCAGCCTTTGCAGGCGCGGCATGCTGTGCAGCGTGCGCAGTGGGGCGAGGTCAGCCTCGTCGAAGACGGCGGCGACGGCAGGGGTGTCGACGTGGGGGTTGTCGAACAGCGCCTGCGCGTTGTGAGGAACCGGCAGGTGAAGCTGCAGCGTCTCGATCGCGGTGGCGCGCGCACGACGCTCGAACGCGTCGACGAGCGCGCAGTCGGCCTCGAGCGTGCGCAGCGCGCGCAGCGTTTCGTCGCAAGCGATCGCCTCGGTGGGCGTGCCGAGAAGCTCCACCACGGTCGACCAGCGCGGGTCGCCAGCCACAGCGGCGAGGTCGCGCTCGCTGCGCGAGCTGACGACGCAGGCGGCGACAAAGCCGCGCTCGTAGCGTAGGCCTTTGGCCAGCACGACCTTGGCCAGCGGTCCGAGCCAATCCTTGCCGTGCCGCGCGAGCAGCTGCTTCTCGCGCCTGCGCTCGTCGCGACCGAGCTGGTGCGAGCGAAGCTGCAGATGGATCAGCTCGCCGCGCGGATCGCCGCGCTCGACGAGGTAGTCGGCGTACACGCGGCGCGCCGAGTCGTCGCTCGGCGCCTGATAGATCGCCGCGAGCAGCGCGTCGGGGTCGGCCTGTGTCTCGCGCTGTCGTGCGCGCGCGGCGAGCTTGGCGGTGAGCTCGGAGAGCTTGTCGAGCAGCGGCGCGGTCTCGGCGTCGGGCGGGGCGGGCGTGCGCGGCGGCGGCGCTCGCGCCATCACGAGGTCGAGCCGCTGGACCATCCACTGCGCCATCACCGCGTGGATGTCGCGGCGAAAGAGCGTCGCAGTGGCGAGCAGCCGCGCGCGCACCGTGGCGTCGTCGATCTCGGCGCCGCGCGCGAAGACTTCGACCCAGAACTGCTTGGTGCTGCGCGCGCGAAAGGGGATCGCCTCGGCCAGCTCGACCAGCGCGCGTTGAAGGCGCGGATCGCCGCCGACCCAACCCTCGGCCGCGTGCAGGCGGGTGGCGCCCTGCCGAGAGTTTCCGTCAGCGGCGGCGCGCAGCAGCAGCAGTCGGTCGCGCGGGCCCGCGTCTGCTGCCGCGTTGTGCCAGGCGAGGTCGGCCTCGTCGCTGCTGTCGAAGCTCGGTGCCATGCCGTCTTCGGCCACGAGCGCGCTCGGCAGCTCGGCAACGAGCACCTCGAGCGCCGCCGCGATCTGAGGATAGGGCGCCATACGCCAGGCGGTGCGCAGCAGGTCGTCGGCGCGATCGAGGCGACCGCCTTCGATGCCCGCCAGCGCGGCGCGCAGCGCCTGCGAGAGCTTGGAGCCCACAGGTTCGCGCGCGCGCGGTTACGCCACCCGGCGCGGCGCGATGCGGTTGATGCGCGCCAGCACGTGCACGACGCTGTCTTTGGGGCCGGCCTGCATCACGCGGATCCCCAGCGCGCTGATCGCCTTTTGGATCTGCTCGCGCTGGCGCCGGTGGCGCATGCCGAGGATCTCGCGCACGCGCTCCTCGTGCGCGTCGGACGGCGTGGGCAGAAAGTCGGGCCCGAACGGCGCGACGACGACGATGTCGTGGCGGTGGCGGCGCGCCAGGCTCAGCGCGTCGATAACCGGCCGCGGGTCGTCGATGTCCTCGAGGTCGCTGACGACGAGGATGAAGCGCGAGGCGCGCGACTTGGCGGCCTCGGTGATCGCCTCGGCGAGACCCGTGGACTTGCTCGCCAGCGGCGACGAGCGCCGATAGGGCAGCTCGACGCCGCGCAGGCGGCAGAACAGGCGCAGCAGCGCGAGCTCCTCGTCGGTGGCCACCACGCGGCGCCACCAGCTCGGCGCGCCGGTGCCCTGCGACTTCTTGAGCGACGTGCGCACGGCGCGATTCATCACGTCGCGGTCGATCAGCTCGCGGTTGGCGCCGCTGACGAGGTCTTCCCACATCGGCGACTCGCGCGGGGGCGCGCGCCGCACGCGCACGTCGGCACCTTCCTGGTAGGCGAGAAAGCTCGCCACGGCCGAGTAGAGCTCGGCGTCGGTGAGGTCGGTGAGGTCCTCGTCGACGATGTTGTGAAGCTCCATCAGCCGGTCGATGAGGTGAAAGAGGTGCGGCTTCCCGTCTTTTGGCTCGACCTGGCTGTAGATGCGCGTGTCGAACGTCATCAGGCCGACGCGGTCGCCCGCCTCGAGCGCCTGGCGTGCCAGGCCGCACAGCAGGGTGAGCCCGTAGTCGAGCTTGCTCTGGCCGAGGTCGTCCGTGCGCATGGAGGGCGAGATGTCGAGCAGCAGCGCGTGGTCGACGACGATCTCGCTGTCGTACTCGCGCACCACCAGCTTGCGGGTGCGCGCGGTGGCCTTCCAGGCGATGACCTTGAAGGGATCGCCGGGCACGTGATCGCGCAGCTCGCGCAGGTCGGTGCCGAGGCCGCGCTGGCGCAGCAGGCGCGGGCCCACGCGCTCGTGGCTGGCGCCCGTGCGCGGGCGCACGACGATCGGGCGGCGCGTGGATCCGATCGAGGGGAAGACTTTGATGCCGAGCAGGTTGGGGAAGTAGACCTGCATGGTGAAGATGCCGAAGCGATCGCTGACGCGCAGCTTGAGGCCGTGCAGAAACCAATAGCCCGCCGCGCGAGGCGTAGCCTCGAGGCTGAGGCGCACCTGACGGCGCGGCGGCAGCGTGGAGCGAAACTCGGGCTCGTCGAGCGCGAGCGCGTCGGAGCAGAAGACCTCGAAGCTGGCGTTCTGGAACCTGAACGGCGAGAAGTTGCGGAACAGGAGCTCGATCTTCATCTTGCGCCCTGCGAGCAGCGCGCCGCCGGCGGCGTCGCCGGCCGGCACCCACCAGGCGAACTCGAGCTGGCGCCGGCGCAAGAGCGCCGCGTGCGGGATGAACAGCACGTAGAGCGTCAGCACCGCGGAGAGCTGGGCGAAGCCGAGCGCCAGCAGCGGCCAGGCACCCAGCGCCGCGCCCGCGACCAGAAACGCGCTGGCGACGACGACGAGCGCGACGCCGGTCCGCGACAGCGACGGCGTCATCGCCGCTGCTGGTAGCGGACGTTGTCGAGCGCCTCCTTGACGATCGACTCGGGCACCACGCCCTCGAGCTCCGCTTCGGGCGCGAGCAGGATGCGGTGCGCCAGCACCGGCGCGGCCAGCGTCTTGACGTCGTCGGGCAGCACGTAGCCGCGGCCGTGCACCAGCGCGCGCGCCTTGGCGGCGCGCATCAGCATCAGCGAGGCGCGCGGCGAGACGCCCAGGTAGACGCGGCTGTGCTCGCGCGTGAAGCGCGCCATCGCCAAGATGAAGTCGAGCAGCTCTTCATCGATGTGCACCGCGTCGCCCATCTGCTGCATCAGCAGGATGCGCTCGGGGGTCAGCACCGGCTGCACCTCGGTGAGCGGCTGGTTGTAGGTCAGCAGGATGCGCTTTTCCTCTTCGAGCTCGGGGTAGCGCATCACCATCTTGAGCATGAAGCGGTCGACCTGCGCTTCGGGCAGCATGTACGTGCCCTCCTGCTCGACCGGGTTCTGCGTGGCCAGCACCATGAACGGCGGCGCCAGCTGTCGCGTGTCGCCCTCGATGGTGACCTGCGCCTCCTGCATCGCCTCGAGCAGCGCGCTCTGGCTCTTGGCGGGGGCGCGGTTGATCTCGTCGCCGAGCACGATGTTGGCGAAGATCGGCCCCTCGCGCAGCGCGAAGGTGTTGCTGCGCATGTCGAGGATGTAGGTGCCGGTGATGTCGGAGGGCAGGAGGTCGGGCGTGAACTGGATGCGTTTGAAGTTGCAGCCCAGCGTGCGCGAGAAGGTTTTGACCAGCGTGGTCTTGGCGATGCCCGGCACGCCCTCGAGCAGCGCGTGCCCGCGCGCCACCAGCGCCGTGAGCAACAGCTCGACCACGCGCGTGGGGCCGATATAGGCGCGGCTGATCTCGCGCAGCACGGCCGCGCACTCGCGACCGATCTGTTTGAGCTGCTCTTCGGGGATCGCCGAACGAGGTCGCGCCTGCGCGGCGCCCGGGTCGTTTGAATTTGGCGTGGCGGTCATGCGTGCGGGTCGGCGATGGGCGGCAGCTCGGGCTGGCCGAGCACGCGCAGAAGCTGTTGGCTGAGCTCGTAGATGTTGGCTAGGTCGCGACGGCCGATGCGAGCGACGTTGATCGCATCTTCAGCCCGGCCAGTGTACGGGACCTGACGCAGGGCGCCAAGCAGCCGCGAGCAGATGGCGGCGGCTTCGGCGCCGGCCCGCTGGGTCACGCGCTCGGTGAGCCAGCGCGGATGGATCGTCGAGATCGGGCCCGGCGCGTCGAGCGCCTGTGTGAGCCGCTCCTCGATCTCCTCGCGCAGCGCCACCGCCGCGTGTCCCGGCGACGTGTCGAGCTTGGTGCGCGTGCCGCCCACCGGCCGCAGCCAGTGGCCGTCGAGGTCCTTGCGCGGCAGCGGCAGCATGAAGATAAGCCCCGCCAAAGCGATGGCCCCCAGCACGAAGGCGAGCGCGCGCATGCCTTCGCTGGTCAGCGCGAAGTCGTTGATGCGCCCGACGAAGCGCGAAAATTCCTGCGCCAGGCGCTTGGAGCGGCTGTCGCGTTTCTCGGCGGGCGGCAGCTCGCCGCTCTGGATCACGTGGCCGGTGACGAGCAGGATGCGCGCGTCGGGGTCGCGCGCGAGGAAGGTCAAGAGGTTGGTGGCCAGCCGCGCGTTGCCGCGAAACTCGAGCATCGCGTTGATCAGCACGCTGGGGTCGGAGAGCGCGGCGAAGCGCCCGTCGCCGACCTGCCCGGCGACGAGCACCTGCTGATTGCCCTCCTGAAAGCCGAGCAGCGTGGGCAAGCGCGAGCGGAAGTACGACGGGTGGTTGGTGACCACGCCGCGGATGCCCTCGACCACCGTGTGCGTCGCAGGGCCGGGCAGGGCCACCGGCAGGTTCTTGTTGTTGCGGTAGTAGATGCGCGCGCGGATGCCTTTGCCGTCGTGACGCGAGATGCCGAGCGCCTCGAGCAGCTTGCTGGTCTTGCCGAAGTCATCGGCGATGAGCACGTGCCCGCCGCGACGCATGTAGGCGATCACACGCTCGGCGTCGATGGGCGTCTCGGGGTGCACCAGCAGCAGCACCGGCAGGTTGGTCTCGGCGCCGATGACGCCCCAGTCGAGGCGCGAGACGATCATCAGCTGGCGGCTCATGCCGCGCGCGAGGCTGGCGAGCTGGCTCAGGCCATTCCAGCCGTCGTTGTCGGGCAGGTAGTCGGTCTGCGCGGCCGCCGGACGCGCCGAGGCGCCGAGCCACAGCGTGAGGACGACGAGCGCGGCGGCGGCATGCTGCGAGAGGCGCGTCATCGCTACATCTCCTCGCGCAGCTTCTTCTCGGCGCGGTCGAGCGCCGAGATCGCCTTGCCGAGGTTGCCGCGATCGCCGTCGATGAGGATCACCACGTAGTAATGGTCCGTCACGCGGCGCAGCAGCACCCAGAAGCGCGAGAAGCACATGGTCAGCTCGTCGACGTCGCCGAGGCCCGCGCTGGCGAAGCGGCGTACTGTCTGAAACAGCACGATGCCCCAGTGCGCGGCGAGGATGCGCATGTCGGTGCGTCCGCCTTCGAACTCGCTGGCTGCGTCGTGCGTGGCGTTGGCCGCGAGGTCGCCATCGCCGAGATAGTGGTCGACTTCTTCGCCTTCCCAGTCGGCGAACACGGCGCCCTGAGCGCCGGGCACCGAGCAGACGGCCTCTTCGAGGATCTCGCGAAAGATCGTCATCGCCCCAGCTGCCCTCGACGCGAACGCTGCCCTGGGCGCGAACGCCGCCCTCCGCGCGAAGGCACCCCCGCCTTGCTGCGCGAGGCGGTCTTCTGGCGCTTCATCGCGGCCGCCAGCGCGCCTTCGTCGACGTGTGCTGCGTACTGGCCGAACAGCTTGGCGAGCCAGCCCTCGAACTCGATGCGGCGCGCCTGGTCGAAGACCTTCTGACGCACCTCGTGCTCGACGCGCGCCAGTGGGTCGTCGCGCGCCGGGATCTCCTGCACGAGGTAGATGATGTGAAAGCCGAAGCGCGTCTGCACGACCTTGGAGATGTCGCCCGGCTTGCGCAGCGCGAAGGTCGCGTCGGCGAACGGGCGCACCGTCGTGCCGCGGCGCGCGGTGACGAGGTTCTCGACACGCACCTCGAGCCCTAGCTTCTTGGCTTGTTTCGCGCGCAGCGTGGGCAGCTGCTTGAACTCTTCGCGCGAGAGCTTGCCGCTGGCGGCGATAGCGCGCAGCTTCTTGGCGAAGCGCGCGGCCGCGAGCATCTTGTCCTTGGGCGTCTTGCGATTGGCGATCACGACGATGTGAGTGACCTCGCGTCCGACGGGGCGGCGGTAGGCGGCGAGGTTGGCGAGGTAGGCGCGGCGCACGAGGCGCATCGGGATCTTCTCGGGCGTGAACTGCTCGCGCCAGGCGAGCGCCAGCTGCGCGGCCATCGCGCGCTTTCGCTCGGCGCGCACCGCCTTGATGCGGCCCATGCCGCGGCGCAGCGCCTCCTGCGCGAGCAGCTCGAAAGTGATCAGCTGCTCGAGCGCCTCGCGCCGCGAGAGCGTCTTACCCTGCGCACGCGCCGCCACGATCTGCGCCCGCACGTCGGAGGCCAGGATCGGCGTCGTGCCGACGCGCGCCACCACCTGCGACGGGTCCTTGACCGTCGGGGTGAAGGCCGCGCGGTCGTCGGTGAGCCGCTGTCCGTGCTGCGCGCCGCCGCAGCCGCCGGCGCAGAGCGCGCAGGCGAGGGCGGTGGCGACGGCGGCGGCGACAGCTGCGGCGCGTGTGGTGGGAGGCGGGCGCACGGCGGCTATTGGCGCTCGATCATCGCCAAGCGCGCCAGCTCGCTGCCGGCGCGGATCACCGCCAGGCCAACAAACATCAGCACCAGCGACGCGACGTAGTCGCGCTTGGCGAGAAACCGCACGCACTCGTAGAAGAAGACCATGCTGCCGCCGTAGAGCAGGATGGTCAGCACCTCGAAGAAGTACTTTCGCAACGTCGGTCCCCCTTCGCGTCAGCGCAGGAACAAAAGGTACGACACCAAGAGCAGCGCCACGCCGACCCACGCGTAGAAGCGCAGCCTCGGGCGTTGGCCGCCCGACTCGCGGCGCAGGCGCATCAGGTTGCTGCGCGTGGTCGGGTCGCCGCGCACGTGCGCGCGCAACGGCGCGATGAAGTAGGCGGCGAAGAGCCCGAGCCACAGGCCTACCGCGATGACCCCGAACAGCACGGCCGCCGCTGGGCCGCGCTCCGGGTAGAAGCGCGCCAGGTCGGCGGCGACGTGGCGGTCGAGAAAGAGCGTGAAGATCAGCAGCGCCGGGATCGCCGCCGAGAAGAACGCCATCGCGATGTAGATGCGCCAGCGCTTGGCCCAGCGCTCGCCGGTGGCGCCGGGCGGCAGGCGCTTGCGCCGCTCGGGGGCCGCGGGTGCTTCGAGCACCTCGAGCAGCAGCGCGCTGACGATGGTGTAGGCGATGAAGCCGACGCTGACGAGCACGAAGGTCCAGCGCGAGAAGACGTTGACGCCGACGAGCGTCGGTGTGGCCACCACCGGCAGCAGCAGCGTCGCCGGGAAGGCGGCGAGCAGCAGCAGCCGCTGGCGCGAGACGAGCCCCACCAGCAGCGTCAGCAGCGACAGCGACATCAGCGCGATGGTGACCGGACCGGGTCGGCGTTCGAGGTGAAGCGCCGGCACGAGCAGCAGGCTGGTCCAGACGTTGAGGCCGAGCACGAGGATCGCGGCATCCCAGATGGTTCTGCGGCGTGGCGCTCGTTCGCTCATCGGTGCTTGGAGCGTAGCACGTGGGATGGTAGCAACAGGGGGTATGCACGCCGTGATAGCCATCGATGGTCCCGCCGGCTCGGGGAAGACAACCGTGTCGCGACGCGTCGCCGACGCGCTGGGTTTCACGCTGCTGGACACGGGCGCGATCTACCGCGCGCTGGCGTTGACGGCGAAGCGCCGCGGCGTGAGCTGGGACGACGGTGAGGCGCTGGGCGGGTTGGCGCGCGAGCTGGCGGTGAGCTTTCGCCGCGACGGCGAACGCAACGTGGTGCTGCTCGGTGACGAGGACGTCAGCACCGCGATCCGAACGCCCGAGATGTCGAGCGGCGCCTCGCAGGTCAGCCGTCACGGTCCGGTGCGCGAGGCGCTGCTCGAGCTGCAGCGCGACTTTGCCCGCCACGGGCCGGTGGTCGCCGAGGGGCGCGACATGGCGACGGTGGTCTTCCCCGATGCCGAGCTCAAGGTCTACCTCGACGCCGAGCTCGACGTGCGCGCGCGCCGCCGCTTCGACGAGCGCATCGAACGGGGCGAGTCGGTGCGTTTCGAGGAGGTGCTGGCGTCGGCCGAGCAGCGCGACGCGGCGGACAGCGGACGCGACGTGGCGCCGCTGCGCGCGGCCGACGGCGCCTACCACCTCGACACCAGCTCGATGACGCTCGACGAGGTGGTGGAGGCGGTGCTGAAGGCCTTCGCGACCGAAGGCTGAGAGCCTGATCTGGCCCCCGCGCTCGCCGCCCGGTAACCTTGTAGGGCGATGATCGACTACGAAGTTCTGTTCAAGAAGTTCGGCAAGGTCTTCCCCGCCGGGACGGTGCTGTTCGAGCAGGGCGAAGAGGGCGGCGAGATGTACGTCATCTGCTCCGGCTCGGTCGAGGTCACGCGGCGCGTGCGCGACAAAGAGACGGTGCTCGCCGTGCTGCCGGCGGGCGAGTTCCTCGGCGAGATGTCGATCATCAACAACCTGCCGCGCTCGGCGACCGCACGCGTGGTCGAGGACGCGCAGGTGGTGGTCATCGATGGGCGCACCTTCGAAGCGATGATCCGCGGCAGCTCCGAGATCGCCGTGCGTTTGATCAAGAAGCTCGCGTCGCGACTAGACGAGGCTGGTCGCCAGATCGAGGTGCTGCTGTTTCGTGATCCCAACAGCCGCGTGGTGCACTACCTGCGGCAGGAGGCGGAGCGCACGGGCGTGGCCGCCGCGGCCGGCATTGCCGTCAACCTCGACGAGAGCGACCTCGCCGAGCGCCTCGGCCTCACCGACAGCGAAGTGCACACGGTGGTCAATCGCCTCGAGCGCGCGCGGCTCGTCTCGCGCACGGCCAACGGCGGCTTTCTGATCGCCGAGGTGGGGAAATTGCAGGACTTCCTGGATTTCCTCGAGATGAAGGAACGCTACGGGACGTGATGTTTGGGCGCCGCGCCTCGTCGGGCCTCAGGCCTCAGGCCCCGGGCTTCAGGTCGGGCCGTAGGCTCGCGCTGCGCGCTTCGCGGTTGCCAGGGTACGACGCAGCGGCGAAGCGTGCAAAACGCCGGCGAACGGAACCTGAAGCCTGAAGCCTTCTATGGGGCCACGTTTGTCAATCGCTGATCGTCGCTAGTCGGCTCCTTGCTGCGTTGGTGCGAGCTCGGCTCGCGAAAATGTGGCTGCCTGGGTCGTGAAACTGTCGG
>JAGQIK010000527.1 GCA_020431405.1 Myxococcales bacterium | reverse complement strand
TCTGGGAGTACATCTACAAGCTGCACCAGGGCCACGACGTCTACTGGGACCGCATGCTCGAGACGACGCCCAAGATCCTGGCCAAGGCCACGCCGGTGGTGGCCGTGATCTTCTGCGTCGGTCTGCTTGTGCTGCTCGTGCGCGCCTTCCGTTTTCGCAAGCTGCTCGAAGAAGAGTCGGCGTGGCTCTACTGGTGGTGCGTCGCCTTCACCGGCGTCGCCGTGGCGTGCACCGGCTACGGCACGCAGTGGGCCGATTTCAACGCCTTCATCCCGGGCCTCGTCTTCCCCGCGATCTTCGCCGCCATCGGCACCGCCGACCTCGCGCGCCGCATCGGCGTGCAGCGGCGCCCGCTGGCCGCGTCGCTGGTGACCTTCGTCTTCGGCGTCGCGCTCGCCGTGCAGCTGCTGATGCAGCTCTACTCGCCGACCAAGCACATCCCGCGGCGCGGTGATCGGCAGCGCGCGCGCGCGCTGATCGCCACGCTGTCGAAGATTCGCGGCGAGATCCTGTTTCCCTACCACCCGTTCTTGCCGCACCTGGCGGGCAAGGACACGCACTACCACCAGATGGGCATCAACGACGTCACGCGCGCCGGGCACCCTTATCCCGGCGGTATCCGCGACAAGATCGAGCAGCAGAAGTACGGCGCGATCCTGCTCGACAAGTCGCCGGTGGAGGCGCGCTACGGGTTTCTGCTGCAGACCTACAAGCTCGAGCACTACTTTCCGGCAACCACCGTGCCGCTGACGGTCACCGGCTATCGCGTACGGCCGCGTTACCTCTTCGTGCCCAAGGCGCCGCCGCCCAAGCCCCCGCGCGGCGCGCGCAGCGTCTTCGACTTCGAGGATGGCACCTACAAGGGCTTCGATCGCCGAGGCAACGCCTGGGGCAGCCGCCCGCTCGGCGGCACCAGCTCCAACCAGCAGCTCGCCGGCCCCTACAGCGGAAGCTATCTCGCCGGCTCCGGCAACTACGGCGACAGCGCCACCGGCACCCTACGCAGCCCCGAGTTCGTCGTCGATCGGCCGCTGCTGACCTACCGCGTGGGCGGCGGCAACAACAAGCGCCTGCTTCAGGTCAAGCTGATCGTCGACGGCAAGGTCGTCTACACCGGCACCGGCACGGCGTCGCACGTGATGGAGACACGCCGCGTGGACGTCTCGCGCTGGCGCGGCAAGCGCATGCGCCTCGAGCTGGTCGACAACGCCCGCGGCGGCAGCTACGGCTATCTGCTCTTCGACGACCTGATGCTGCGCCGGCGCTAGCGGCTAGCAGCCCGCTTCGAGCAAGATTCTCCGACGCGCGGCGGATTGCCATTACGCTTGATCGTGGTGGAGCACCGCGACGACATCGACGAGCTCGACGAGCGCGACGAGCCGCAGCGCTGGGAAAACCCCGCGGACGACGACGAGGGCGTCGCCAAGGTCGGACGCGTGCTGCCGGTCGCGCGCATCATCGACCTCGCGGTGATCGTCGGCGCCATCGCGGGTGTGGTGGCGCTGGTGGTGTGGCGCAACGATGGGCTCGAGGGCCACGGGCTCTCGGTGCGCTACTTCGCCGACGACGGCGGCAAGACGGCGCTCGGCGACGCGCGCGAGCGCCGCGCCGACTACGATCACTTCGGCAGCGCGCACGTGCGCACGGCGCGCCTCGTGCGCCTGCGCGGGTCGGTCTTCGCGCCGCGCAGCGGACGCTACCTGTTTGCCACCGAGTCGCGCGGTCCCTCGACGCTGGCCATCGACGGCAAGAAGATCGTCGACAACCCCGGCGTGCCGCGGCGCGACGCGCGCCAGCGCCTCGAGCCGATGCGCATCAGCGGACCGCCGCGCGAGAGCCGCGCGCTGACGCTCGAGCGCGGCTTGCACGACATCGAGCTCTCCTACAGGCCCTCGCGCGATCCGTACTTCCGCGCGCTGTGGACACCGGCGCGCCGCTGGGGCGGGCTCGAGGCGATCCCCGCCAGCGCGCTGTTGCCGAGCCTCGCGCGCCAGAGCGATGCCGCGCGCGCCGCGCCCATCGGCCCCGATGACGCCACCGCGGCGCTCGCGATCCTCGCGCTGCTGCTCGCCGCGCTGCTGGTGCTCTTGCGGCGACACATCGCGCTGCTGCTCTCGGACATCCGCGCGCGCCGCGAGTCGCAGCTCGACGTGCTGCTGTTCTGCGTCGTCTTCGGCGTGGCGCTCGCCGCGCGCCTATGGGACCTCTCGGCCGCCGGACAGACATGGGACGAAGACGTCTATTGGTCGGCGGGCCGCAGCTTCGTGCTCAACCTGCTCGACGCCGACCTGCGCGCCGAGGTCTGGTCGGCCAACCTCGAGCACCCCGCGCTCGCCAAGTGGCTCTACGGCTTCGCCGCGCTGCTGTCGGAGGACCTCGAGCCGGCGCGCGTCGTCTCGGCGCTGCTCTCGGCGCTCACCGCAGGGCTACTGGTGCTCGTCGGGCGCGACCTCTTCGGGCGCTGGGTCGGTCTCGTCGCCGGCATGCTGTGCGTCGCCATGCCGCACGTGGTCGCCCACGGGCGCGTCGTCGGGCTCGAGTCGCCCTCGGCGCTGCTCTACATGCTCGCCGTGTGGGTCTTCTTCCGCGCGCTGCGGCGCGGCGGCAACACCAAGCTCTACCTCGCCGCGGGGCTGTTCGCTGGCGCCGCGCTGGCCACGCGCTTTCTCAACGCCTCGGTGCTGCTCGTGATGCTGGCGATGTACATCATCCAGCAGCGCCAGGTGATCGTCGAGGAGCGCCGCCTCGACCTGCCGCTCAACCTCGCGCTGCTGCCGCTTGTCGCCTTCGCCGTGGTGCTCGGCACGTGGCCCTATCTGTGGGACGACTCCGCGGCGCACATCGCGCGCGCGCTGGCGCACTGGAGCCAGGCGACGCCGCCCGAGGCGTTCCTCGGCCAGCGCCAAGAGGCGCCGCTCTACTACCTGCCGACCTACTTCGCCGTCACCATGCCCGCCGCCGCGCTGCTGGCCTGCGCGCTGGGCCTGGTGCGCGCCGCCGTGACGCGCACCTTCGCCAAGGTCACGCTGCTCTTGTGGATGCTCGCGCCGTTTACCGCCGTGTTCTCGCCGGTGGTGCGCGACGGCGTGCGCTACATCTACCCGGCGTTGATCCCGGCCTGCTTGCTCGCCGCCGCGGGCGTCGACTGGATCGCGCGGGCGGTCGCCGGGATGATCGGCCGGCGCGAGCTGCGCCCGCTGCTCGGCGCCGGCTGCGGCGCCGCGATGTTGATCTACCTCGTCTACTGCGGCTTCAGCGTGCACCCCTACGCCCTCGACTATTACAACGAGCTGGTCGGCGGCCCCGAGCGCGTGGCTCGCCGCCGGATGTTCGAGATCGGCTGGTGGGGCGAGGGGCTCGGCGAAGCCGCCGGCTACATCGACCGCACCGCGCCACGCGGCGCCACCGTGGCGGTGATGGCCGACCCGAGCCACGTCTTCACGCTGCGCCCCGACCTGCGCCGCGTGCACCCGAGCAAACGCCCCGACTACGTCATCTACAACAACCTGCTCAACGGCCCGTTCTCGCTCGCCGGCTATCGCCAGGCCTACGTCGTCGACGCCGGCGGCGCGCCGCTGTGCTGGGTCTACGCGCGCGAGCGCGCGCAGTAGGGGGGGGCAGCTATCAGCGGACAGCTCGCGACTGCCGCTGACCGCGACGAAGGCCACAGGCCACCGGCCACGGGCCACAGGATCGAGCGCGAGCGCCCCCGCCCACCACGTGACGTTCGCCTCACAAGCGCCGGCTCGAGCGGCCGCGACGTCGCTCGCAGTAGCCGAGCGTTGCTGCGAAGCGTGGTGCCGCGCTCGCACGTCACGCCTGTGGCCTGTGGCCATGAGCCTGTGGCCTTCTGCGCGTCTACCCTCATTCGGGAGGCCGAGACCTGAGAGCTGAGAGCTGAACGCTGATAGCTCTGGTGCTAGAGTTCCGCCCATGCGCACGCGATGTCTGCTCCTCGGCCTGCTGCTCGCCGCCTCCGCGTGCGGCGGCAGCGCCTCGCGGCCAGGCCCCATCGACGGACCCTACGCGCTGGTCGCCACCGGCGCCGCCCCCGGCAAGCTGCTCGCCCTCGGCAGCGGCTTCGCGCTCGACTGCAAACCGCAGACGAATATCCGCCAGCTCGACTTCTCCGCCACCAACAGCGGCGACGCCGCCAGCTACCTGCGCTTCTCGCTCAAAGACTACGAAGGCCCCAAGGCCTACACGATCACCTACGGCGAGACGCAGCAGCCGCACACCGTCGAGGTCGGCGTAGGCGGCTACGCCTACCAGTTCGACACCTCCAAGCGCGACGGCGACAGCGTCGGCTCGTCGTGCACCTTCGAGCTCGACAGCGAGCGCGCGGGCACGATGACGTGCCTGATGCTGTTCGCCGTGCGCGGCTCGCCCGACTACGTCGATCCCGGCGACGGCCTGCTGCAAGGCTTCGCCGACGTTTACGCTCGGTTCGAGTGCCCGTAGCCGACCCACTGGCGGCGAAGCTGTTCTCGATCGCCAACGTCGCCGTGATGCCCGCCTGGCTGCTGCTGGCGGCGCTGCCGCGCTGGCGCGGCACGCAGGTCGTCGCCGCCTTCGTCGCGCCGCTGCTCATCGGCGCCGCCTACGGCGTGTTGGTCATCGGCTACTTCGCCGGCGACAGCGGCGGTGGCGGCGACATGTTCTCGCTCGCCGGCGTGATGCGCCTGTTCGACAGCCCGCGGGCGGTGCTCGCCGGCTGGCTGCACTACCTCGCCTTCGATCTGTTCGTCGGCGCTTGGCAGGTGCGCGACGCGCAGCGGCGCGAGCTTCCGCACCTCTTGCTCCTGCCCTGCCTCGCGCTGACCCTGATGCTGGGGCCGCTGGGGCTCGTCAGCTACCTGCTGCTGCGGCTCGCCCTTCGCCGCAGCATCGACCCCGATCCGCGCGAAACCCGAGGAGAGGCCGCATGAGCGACGACAGCACACCCAAGCGCGAGTTCGCCGATCCCAAGCTGGCGATCAATCGCGTCTACACGCGCCGCGGCGACGGCGGGCAGACCAGCCTCGTCAGCGGCGAGCGCCGCGACAAGGACGACCTGCGCATCGCCTGCTACGGCACTGTCGACGAGCTCAACGCGTTCCTCGGCCACGCGCTGGTCAGCGCGCGCGAGCTGCGCGGAAACCACGCCGCCATGGGCGAGCTCACGCGCGCGCTGGTGCGCGTGCAGCACGAGCTGTTCAACCTCGGCTCGCTGCTCGCCACGCGCCCCGACGCCGTGCGCGAGACGCAGCCACAGGTGACCAGCGACGACATCGAGCGCCTCGAGCGCGAGATCGATAGCGCCAACGAGCAGCTGCCGGCGCTGCGCTCGTTCGTGCTGCCGGGCGGCAGCCGCCTATCGGTGGAGCTTCACGTGGCGCGCACCGTCTGCCGTCGCGCCGAGCGCCTTGCGGTGACGCTCGCGCGCGCCGAGCCCGAGACCAGCGCCGCCGCCGTCGGCTATCTCAATCGCCTCAGCGACGCGCTGTTCGTCTGGTCGCGCCTGGTCGACGTGGTGCAAGGGCGCAGCGAGGCGCTGTGGGATCCCAACCACGGCGCGGCGTGATGGGCCACGGTCGGGCGTCGGCTCGGGTGGCGGCGCTGGCGCTGGCGTGCGCGCTCGCGCTCGCGGCGACCGCCTGCGCGCACGCGCCTACAAAGACCACGCCCGCCCCGCCGCCGTCCGGCGTGGTGGTGCTCACCAAGGGCGTCGTCTATCGCAACGCGCCCGGAAAGCCCCCACAGCTGATCCTGCGCGGCACCTTCGCCATGCGCACCAGCGCCGTGGCGCAGCGCGATCCCGTCGCCGGCTACATGTACTTCGCCTGCGGCAAGGCGGGCGACTGCCAGCGCGACTGGTCGGCCATCGCCAACGCCGCGGGCTCGCCGCGCTGCCTGATGTTCGGCGTCTTCGATCCGGCCGCGACGCAGCGCCGCAGCAAGAACGGCTCGGTGCGTGCACCCGACGACAAGCCCGAGCACCCCGACGTCTATCGGCCGTTGGCCGACCCGCCCGTCGCTGCGCCGGACGCCGATTGTCTATGGCTGCGACAGCGCGCGGGCAACACGACGATGGTAGAGCGAAAGCAGTTTACGACACGCCGTCCGCGCGCCCTCGTCCCCGCGAGCCGGCCCGCGGCCAAGGCGGCCGTGCCTTCGTATGTGCCCAAGGCCCTCGCAAAGATGCCCGGCTGCGTGCGCTACATCGTGCTGATGAAGTGCTATCTCGACAAGCTGCCGGCAGGGGCAGGGCAGCCCGCCAAGCGGGCCTGGGAAGTGACGATCAAGGCGTGGTCGAAGATGCCCCGGGCGGGGCTCGACAAGGCATGCACGCAGGCGACAGACGCGCTGCGTCGCGCGGCGAGCGTCTCGCCGCGCATCGGCACGGTGATGGGACCGTGCCTCAAGACGCTCGGCAAGCCGTAGGCTGCTCGCTGGCTAGCGAACCGGAACGCAGGTGCCGCTGCTGGCGCCGGGCGCCACGTCGCAGCTCGAGCCCTGCGGCAGCGGGCAGTTGAACGCGGGGCAGATCCAGCCGACGGTGCTGCACTTGTACGTGCTCCACTGGCCGGTGATCTTCGTGATGCCCGCGGCGTCGAGATCGAGGTTGATGTACTGGCGGCACGCGCCGCTGCACGAGAGGCTGCCGGCGACCTGGGTCAGGCACTGCGGCGCGAACGAGAACGGCGAGCAGGTCTGCGCGGCCTTCACGGCGGCGCTGTAGTCGCTCTGGATCTGCTGGCACTTGGTCAGGCGCTCGTCCTTGCAGCAGCTGTCGGGGTAGACGCCGTCGGCGGGCGTGCGGCAGAGGCCGTTCTGATCGAGGAACGCGCCCCAGCAGCTGTTGTTGCCAACGGTGAACTCGGGGCTGGTCAGCTTGACCGAGACCTTGCAGTCAGCCTGGCTGAGCGGCTTGGCGTCCTTGCAGCCGACGCTGTAGCCGCCGACCACGCGATAGGTGCCGGGCTGCAGGTTGAGCAGCTCCTCGGTGTACTGGTCGCCCTGCGAGACGCGCTTGGCGTAGCCTTCCCAGACGCAGACGCGCGTGGGGCCAACGCTGGTCCACAGCGAGCCGTCTTTGCGCTCCACCGACAGCGGCGAGCAGCCGGCGAGCCAGATGTAGTCGCCGGTGCCGTTGTCGAGCGTCGCCACGGGCGGCGTGCCGCTGCTGTCGACGGTCAGCTTGGCGCAGGCGCCCTTGTGCGCGACGTTGGCGCCCGCGTTGTGGGCCATGCAGCTGTTGGAGTAGGTCTTGCCGTTGCAGCCGCAGACGGGATCGTACTGCTGCGTGCAGAAGGCGTTGCCGGAGGTCGTGCACGTGCCGGGCGTCTGCGACGCGCCGCAGGCCTCGACCGCGCAGTACTGACCGGAGTTGCAGTCGCTGTCCTTTTGGCAGGTCGCCGCGAGGACCTTGCACTTGGCGGCGAGGCTGTAGTCGCCGGTGGCCGTCCAGTAGCGGCTGAAGGCGGCGACGATGTACTTGACGTTCTTCTCGGCCTCGTAGGTCAGCGAGACCTTGTTCGACCACTTGGCCTCGACGGCCACGCGATCGCCGGTCTCGGCGTCGTAGACCGCGATGACCGCGCCGCGCCAGCTCGAGTAGTCGGCGTCGAAGCTGAACGTGTACTCGTAGCCGACCTTGCCCGCGAAGCTGTAGCTGTGGGCGCTGTCGATGCCGCGGAATTTGCCGGTGACCTTGCTGTCGCAGTGGAAGTCGGCCGGGATGTGCTTGATCCAGCTCGGGATGTCGAACTTGCCGCCCATCTTGGCTGGTGCGTCACGCGACTCGCCGTCTTCCTCGGATCCACAAGCGCTCGCCAGCAGCAGCGGCGCACAGGCTAGGAGCACAGCGAGAAAGCGAAATCGTTGAGTTTTCATAACTAGGAGCCTCCCGAACGCGATGTAGGAACCGCGTGGACAATGTAGGTTGCTCCCTGCTTACGAAACAGCCGGCCGTTCCATCCCGATTTTTTCGCAGTGCGTCGAAGGAAAAACCGTTGCGGTGGCGCGGTGTTACCCGAAGGCGCCAGCTGGCGCGCGCGGTCAATGGGCGCGCTCAATCGGCGGCGCGAGATCCCACCGGCAGCGGCGCCGTGCCGCGCGCCTCGTTGTCGAGCACCTCCCAGACCTGGTGGAAGTCCTCGAGCACGTCCGCTTTCCCGGCGCGCAGGTCGTCGTGGTAGTAGTCGGCGTAGAAGCTCAGCGGCCAGAAGGTCACCGAGCCGTCCTCCCACTGGCGCATCTCCCAGTGCTGCGACATGCGCCCGTCGACGATCTCGAACAGGCACATCGGCGCGAAGACCATCGTCTTGTCTTCGTGCGGCAGCTGCAGCCAGGCGCCCGTGCCCCAGATCAGCGACTCGACCTCGAACTGCAGCGCCAACACGACGTACTCCTGGCCGGCCTCGAGCACGTCGGGTTGGGCGAAGGGCTTGCCGTGGCGCGCGATGTGCTCCGGCGACGGCTGCGCCTGCTTGCAGCGGACGATCATCGCGCCGGCGGCTTCGCGCTCGTCCGCGGCAGCACGTCGATGTCGCCCAGGAAGGCGGCGACGCGGCGCAGGTAACTGCCGCGCCCGAAGTGCACCAGGTGCCCGCCGGGGAACCAGTGCATCGCCGGCTCGCCCCAGTGCTTGTGAAGCGCCTCGGCGTGGGCGGGCGGTACGATCTGATCGCCGCGCCCGGCGATGATCAGCGCGTGCTCGCGCGGCACCTTGAGCGTGTGCGCCAGCGGCGAGTGCAGCGCCATGGCGGCGCAGAACTCGTCGAAGGTCACGCCGGCCTTCTCGGCGCGCGCGCGCTCGGGCGTGCCGTCTCCCCAGCCCCATAGAAACGCCGGCAGGTCGGCGAAGGGCATGATCGGAACAGCGAAGGCGAGCTCGTCGGCCACCGAGGCGACGACGGCGGTGCCGTAGCCGCCGAGGCTCATGCCCATCACGCCCGCCGCGCCGCCGCCGTCGCGTTGGTGGTGCGCGATCAGCGAGCGCACCTCCCACGCGGTCTGGATGAAGGCCTCGTTGGCGCGCGTGACGTTGGTCGACGGATGCAGCGCCGCGCCGAGCCGCACCGAGCTCGGCGAGCGCGGCCCGTGGTAGGGGTGCACGTACAGATACACGTCGAGGCCGAGGTCGTAGAGCCAGCGCGCGCGAAACAGCTGCGAGTCGAAGGTGAAGTTGCCGCCGCCCCAGCCGTGCAAGCACACCACGGCCGGGCGCCCCTCGCGTGCGCTGTGACGGTAGGCGAGGGCGTGGCAGGTCGCGTTTTCGGGATAGCGGCGCTGCATCTCGAGCGCCGTCGCGCGCTCGGGCGCGTAGTAGCTCGGGAAGCGCAGGTGCTCGACCACGCCGTCGTCGAGGCGCTGCTTGGGCGTACGCGAGACCTGCTGCGGGGCCCCAGGGCGCGCGAAGTACGTCGCGAGCGCCTCGTCTGCGGGCAGGCGCTGCCAGTCGTCGGCGAGCGACTGCATGCGACCGCCGGCGCCCCGCACGGTGTTTCGATGCGCCGAGGTGAACACGCGCTGCATCACGCGCAAGGCCACCTGGTCGACCGCGCGGCTGATGCCCGAGCGCAGCACACCGACACCCGCCGGCCGCGTCTTGGCGAGCGCGCCACGCTTGCTTTCGCGCGCCGCCAGCAGGCGGGCTCGTTCGATGTGCGCGATGCGCTCGTCTACAGCCACCACGCCTATAAGTTACTGCAATCGCAAGGAGTGCGCCAGCTTACAGGGCGCGCTGGCGCGCGACGATGGCCGGTTGTCGCTTGACCGTGGGTGCGCTAGCTTCGCCCGTTCGCTGGAATTTCAAACGAAGGTCGCGCGCTCGCGGAGCGCGCCGAGGAGGAGGAGACCATGACCCATCACGACGAGCACGCTAACCTGCCGCCGCGTATCGAGCTCAACGGCCCCGCGCCCAACTTCACCGCCAACACCACGCACGGTGTGCTCGACTTCCACGAGTGGAAGCGCGACAAGTGGGCGATCCTCTTTTCGCACCCGGCCGACTTCACGCCCGTCTGCACCACCGAGTTCGTCGAGTTCGCTCGCCGCTGGGAGGAGCTCGAGAAGAAGCAGGTCAAGATCATCGGCAACTCCATCGACAGCATCTACTCGCACATCGCGTGGGTGCGCGACATCGAGGCCAAGTTCGACGTCCCGATCAAGTTCCCCGTCATCGCCGACCTCGACCAGAAGGTCGCCCAGCTCTACAACATGGTGCACGAGCCGAGCTCGGCGACGGCCGCCGTGCGCTGCGTGTTCTTCATCGATCCGAAGAACACCGTGCGCGCCATGATCTACTACCCGCTCAACGTCGGCCGTAACTTCGACGAGGTGATGCGCGTCGTCGACGCGCTGCAGACCGTCGACGAGTCGGGCGTCGCGTGCCCGGCCAACTGGAACGTTGGCGACAAGGTCATCGTGCCGCCGCCGACCACGCAGGCCGCCGCGCTCGAGCGCGTCAACGACAAGAAGCTCGAGGTCACCGACTGGTACCTCTCGAAGAAGTCGCTCTAGGACCGGCTGCGCGCGCGCCGCTGGAGAGCACCGCTCTTGCCCGTCCCGAGGCAGGTCCTGTTCTCCCGCGGCATGGGCACGCCGTGGTCGACGCTGCTGCTGCTGGCAGCCTGCATCGTCGCCACGGCGCCCATGATCTTCTTCTCCGTCGACTACTACCTGGTGCTCGGCGTCGGCCACGAGACGGCCGACATCGCCAACCTGCGCTGGTGGCACCCGCTGACCACGCCGTTCGTGCACGGCGGCGGCTGGCCGGGCGCGATCCCACACTTGGCGATCAACGGCGTGCTGTTGCTCGGCCTCGGCACGCAGGTCGAGCGCACGCTCGGCGCCGGCCGCTGCTTCGCCGTCACGGGCTCGGGGCTGGTGGTCTCGATGATCCTCAACCGCCTGCTCGTCGGCGGGCGTGCGCACGGCGCGTCGGGCTTTACCTGGTCCTACTGGCTCTTCGCCGCGCAGATCCTCGCCTCGGCGTGGCGACACCACCGGCGCCGGCTGCTCGCCGATCCCCTCGGCTGGATCAGCGCGCTGCTGGTGCTGCTCTGCGTGTTGGGGCTGATCAAGCACTGGCACCTCTGGAACACGCTCGTCTCGCTGCCCTACGTGATCGCTTGGCGGCGCAAGCTCACCGACAACCTGCGCCGCGTCGACGCAGGCGAGGCGCCCGACCGTGGATCGCGGCGCGCCAACGCGCTCGGCATCGCCATCCCGGCCGCCCTGTTGGCGTTCATCACGGCGATGGTCGCGGGCGCGCTGAGCGGCGCGATCCGCTGGGACGGCAAGCTGCGCCCGCCGCGCCCGCCATCGTCGTGACCACGCGGGCGAAACCAGACGCGCCTGGCGGCCGTACCAGGACCAGCGTGGATGCTATTATCCAACGCCTCGTGAACTCTCGCTAAAGGACTGCGCCGAGTGGGGCTGCTGAGCGCACTCTTCGCCAAAAAGAAGCTCGAGCCGAGCTACCCGATCCTCCCCGCCGTCGGCGAAGACGGCGAGACCAACGTCCCGGGTATCTACGCGCTAGGCGAGCTGGCCGGCACGCCGCTGGTCAAGCTCGGCCTCAACGATGGCCACCAGCTCGTCGAGCGCATCGGGCCGGCGCTTCGCGCCACGCGCTCGGACGACGCGTCGCTCTACGATCTGGTGATCGTCGGCAGCGGTAGCTCGGGTTTTGCCGCCACCATCGCGGCCAAAGACCTCGGTCTGCGTACGGTGACCATCGAGGCGGCGGCCTTCGCCAACACCTTCGTCACGATGATGAAGGGCAAGTGGCTCTTCGCCGAGCCCGAGTCGGTGCCGCTCGCCTCGCGCGTGTGGTTCGAGGAGTGCACCAAGGAGCAGCTGCTCGAAAAGTGGCGCG
The DNA here is from genome assembly GCA_020431405.1 of Myxococcales bacterium. Classification (GTDB taxonomy): domain Bacteria; phylum Myxococcota_A; class Polyangia; genus JAGQIK01. Next base: position 4,377 of record JAGQIK010000527.1, on the reverse strand, counting down.
CCATGCGCGCGGCCGAGGATGTCGACATCCGCGAGCACGAGCGCGTCGAGCACATCAGCGGGCGCATCGACGACTTTCGCGTCAAGACCGGCGCCGAGACCTATCGCTGCCGGCGCGTGCTGCTGTGCCTCGGCAAGGCTGGCAACCCGCGCAAGCTCAAGGTGCCGGGCGAGCGCGAGCACGGCGACAAGATCCATCACCGCCTGCTCGACGCGGCGGACTTTCGCGGACAGGACATTCTGATCGTCGGCGCCGGCGACGTCGCCTGCGAGGCGGCGATCGCGCTGGCGACGCCGCCCGATGAAGGCCAGGGCGACGCGAACCGCGTCACGCTCAGCGCCATCGACAAAGAGTTCACCTACCCCAAGAAGCGCAACGTCGACGCCGTGCGCGCGCTCGAAAAGCAGGGCCACCTGCGCGTGCTGCTCGACTCGAGCGTGACGCGCTTCGAAGACGGGCAGGCGGTCGTCAAGCAGGGCAACGCCGAGCCCGAGCGCCTGCGCTTCGACAGCTGCTTCGAGATGATCGGCGCCGAGCTGCCGATCAAGTTCCTGCGCGAGACGGGCATCCGCCTCAACATCGATTGGACCATCGGTAAGTGGGTCGCGCTGATCCTGGTCTCGCTCTTCGTCTACTCGCTCTACGCGCTCAAGAGCTACGGCAAGGGCATCGTGGCGTGGCCCTTCGAGGACCTGATCTCGCCGGCGACCTACAAGTCGACGCTGCGCGCGATCTTCGACGTGGCCTTCACGCCGTTCGCCTGGATCTTCGAAAAGAGCGCGCTCGCCGACATCCGCGCCGACAAGGGCTTTCAGCAGGGCTACCTCTACAGCTTCCTCTACACCGTCGTGATGATCGTCTTCGGCTACCTGGCGATGATGCGCTGGCGCGACAAGGCCAAAGACAAGCGCTACCAGACCTATCGCTACATCTCGCTGCTGTCGTTTCAGCTGGGCTTCTTTCTGATCGTCAACATCATCGGTGTGCAGTACCTCTCGACGAAGTACGCCTGGCGCGCCTGGGGCCTCTATCAGCCCTTCCCGTTGTTCTTCAACACGTACTTCTGGTGGTATCCGGGCGATCCGGTGTGGATCAAATACCTCTTCATCGGCGGCGGCCTCGGCGGCATGTTGATCGGCATCCCGCTGCTCTCGTACAAGCACGGCAAGCGCTTCTGCACCTGGATCTGCGGCTGCGGCGGCCTCGCCGAGACGCTCGGTGATCGCTGGCGTCACAAAGCGCCCAAGGGCGAGCGCAGCCGCGCCTGGGAGTTTCAGGGCGCGGTGATCATGGTCGCCGCCTTCATCATCGGTCTCGTCGTGGTCGGCGCCTACAAGACCAGCGGCGACAACCCGTGGTGGAAGGCCTACAACTACGTCGTCGACTTCTGGTTGGTGGCGGTGATCCCCATCGCGCTCTATCCGTTCTACGGCGGCAAGGTCTGGTGCCGCTACTGGTGCCCGCTGGCGGCCTTCAACCAGCTGCTCTCGCGCCTCTACGGGCGGCTCAAGATCGTCAGCAACGACAAGTGCATCACCTGCACCGAGTGCTCCAAGTACTGCCAGGTCGGTGTCGACGTGATGGCCTTCGCCAAGAACCAGCAGCCGTTCGACAACAGCAACAGCGCCTGCATCCACTGCGGCATCTGCATCGATGTCTGCCCGGTGAGCGTGCTGTCGTTCGAGACGAGCAAGGGCAGCGCCATCAAGCTGATCGCCGAGGGCAAGTCGTCGGGCCTGGTGGTCGAGAAAAACAGGAACGCATGAGCTGGCACGAAGCCTTTCGCGCCGAGATGCCCGCGCTGGCGCGTCTCGCGTATCTCAACAGCGGCACCGCGGGGCCGACGCCGCGCCCGGTGGCCGAGGCGATGATCGCCGAGCAGCGCTACGAGCTCGAGCACAGCCGCGGCAACTTCGCCGATTTCGGGCGCCTCTTCGACCAGCGTGACGGTGCGCGCTCGCTCGCCGCGCGCGTGCTCGGCGCCGATCCCGAAGAGGTGGCGCTGGTGCACAGCTCCAGCGAGGCGATCAACATCGTGCTCGGCAGCTACGACTTCGGCCCCCACGACGTGCTGCTGACGACGAGCCTCGAGCACGACGCGGCGATGGTGCCGCTGGGGTTGCTTTGCGCGCGCCACGGGCCGCGCCTCGAGGTCATCGACGTCGGCCTCGGCGCGGGCGACGACGCGCTGGCGCCGATCACGCGGGCGCTGCGCGAGCACGCAGAGCACGCGCGCATGCTGGTGCTGTCACACGTGAGCTACTCGTCGGGCACGCTGCTTCCGCTCGAGCCGATCGCCGCAGCGTGCCGCGAGGCGGGTGTGCAGCTGCTCGTCGACGGCGCGCAGACCTGCGGCGTGCTGCCCGTCGACGTCAAGGCGCTCGGCTGCGACTACTACACGCTCTCCGGTCAGAAGTGGCTGCTCGGCCCCGAGGGCAGCGGCGCGCTGTACGTCAGGCGCGAGCTGATCGGTGCGATGCGCCCGCCGGCGACGAGCTACTTTTCGGCCGCACATCACGACTTCGCCGGCCACGTCGAGCTTCACGAGAGCGCGGCGCGCTTCGAGACGTCGATGATCAACCGGCCCGTGTTGGCTGGCTTTGTCGCCGCGATGCGGCTGATGCTCGACGAGGTCGGCATCGAGCGCGCATACGAGCGGTCGCTTTCGCTGGCCGCGCGCTGCGCCGAGCGCGTCGCGCGCATCGAGGGCGTCGAGCTGGTCACGCCGCAGCCGCAGCAGACGTCGCTCGTCACGTTCGACCTGCCCGGCTTCAGCCCGCGCGCCCTCTCCGGCGCCGCCACGGTGCTCGCCGACGAGCACGACGTGATCTGTCGCTGCGTGCACCACGAGCCCTACGGCCTGCGCGCCGCGCTCGGATTTTTCAACGACGAGCGCGACATCGAGCGCCTCGCGGTGGGGGTCGCCGCGGTGCTGTCGCGCGGCCCCGAGGCGATGCCGGTTGACGCTTGGGCGGAGCTGATGCCCGAGGCGCGCTAGACTCTAGGCGTGAAGCACGGGCAGCCAGGCAACCGGCGCGCGCGTCGCGCGTCTAGCAAGACGATGCCGCAGATCGTCGTGGTCGTGATGCTCGCCGCTGCGGCGCTGTTGGCCGGCTGTCGCACGATCCCGTATCGCCGCGATCCGCCGCCGCCCGAGGATCAGCGCGGCGGCAACCGCGCAGAAAGCCGCGCTCGCCGCTCGGCCGCCAACCGCCCCGTGCCGTGGGAGGAAGACAAGCGCCCCTTCGACGCCGACCGCACCGGCATCGCCGAGCACCGCGCCCGCTACGAGGGCGCGCGCGAGCCCAACGCGCCCACCGAGCGCACCTGCGCGCGCCTCGTCGAGAGCTACCCGTGTCCGCTGGTGGCGCATCGCTGGCGCGTGCACGACGTGCCGGGCGGCGTCGAGCTGGTCGTCGAGGCGAGCCGCATGGTGGCGCACCGGCTGCGCGACGCCCTGCGCTGTCACGTCGCCTATGGCCGCAAAGACGCCGACTCGGGCTGTCTATACCGCTTTCGGCGCGCGCGCATCGCCGGCACGTTCATGGGCGGCGTGATGTCCGTGCGCATCACGACCGACAAGGCTGCCGATGTCAGCAACCTGCGCGCCCGCGTGCGCAAGACGGTCGAGGCTGGCCAGTAGGTCTCAGCGCTCGCTGCGGCGAAAGGGATCGCGCGTCAGCGTGGGCGACGCGACCTGTTCGAGGCCCGCTTCGAGCGCCCGTGCAGCGATGTCCTGCCAGTCGTCGCCAGGGCCGACGAGCGTCTTGAGCAGGTCCCAGATGTCGCGCTCGACCTCGAAGGTGAGGGTCACGCGGTCACGTGTGGGCGGTAGATCAGGCATGTGCTTCGTTCTACGGGCAGGTACCCGGGGCGTTGTTTCCCGAGACGCAGGCGGCCCCCGATGGGCAGCCGGCGGTGTCGCAACAGTATGTCGGCGTGCCGGCGGTGCGGCACTGTCCTCCCGTGCAGGTCTGGCCCTGCGGGCAGCCGCAGTGGTTGAAACACGGGATGATCGGGCCGGTGCCGCCGCACTGGCCTTGCGTGCCGTTGACGTCGACGCAGGCGCTGCCCGCGGGGCAGCCCGCCTTGTCGCAACAGTAGGTCGGCGCCGTCGTCGTCGCGCAGAGCCCAGCCGGGCTGCAGCGCTGGCCCTGCGCGCAGTCGCCATCGGCCCGGCACGGGTTGGTGCACCGCCCGGCGTCGCAGAAGCGCGGGTCGCGGCAGTCCACGTCGTCGACGATGCACTCGTCCCCGCCGCCGCCGTCGATGAAGCAGCGCCCGGTGTCGAGGTTGCAAGCCTGGCCCTGGGGGCAGTCGCCGTCGGCGCGGCACGGATCGGTGCACCGGCCGGCGTCACAGAAGCGCGGGTCGCGG
>JAGQIK010000067.1 GCA_020431405.1 Myxococcales bacterium | reverse complement strand
CGCCAACACCTGCGCCCGCGCCCGAGCCCGAGGAGCCAGTCGACGAGGTCTCGCGCCAGTTGCAGTTCGAGGCCGGCCGCACGGCGCGCTTCTACGAGATCGAGCAGTCGGGCTGCAAGCTCACCATCACCTCGGGCCGCGTCGGGCGCGATCCCAAGGTCGAGGTGCTGACATTTCCCAGCCCGCGCCGTGCCGCCGAGCAGGCCAACAAGCTCTGCGAAGCGAAGCTCGAAAAGGGCTACGAGGAATTCTAGCGTGGCCCCGAGCGGCCCGCTTCAGGGCTGCTGCCACCCGCTAGTGGGTCATCGCGAGCCGCTCGTCGCGCGCGCGCCGCGGGACCTCCAGTGTTTTCGCGTGGCAGAGGGCATGCATGCGCATCGCGCCGAGGAGGCGTAGCGATGATCACGCGTGCACCAGTTTCCGATTCGCCCTTGTTCGAAGCCCTCGCGCACGATGCGCAGTTTCGCGACCGCATCGCCCTACCCGTCCGCGGCGTCGACAGGGGCGCGCTGCTGCCGGCGCTGCAGCGCGTCTCGCTCGCTGACATGAAGCTCGCCTGGGCTATCGGCGGCCTGCGCTACCTGCCGGCGCGACTTCTCGGACGCAAAGGGCCCGACGACGCCACGCGCCCCTTCATCGATGTGCTGCGCGGCTCCGGCACCTTGATCCTCGCCGACACGCCGCACGAGCTGATCACCGCGTCGGCCGGCGTGCTGCACCACATCGTCGATCAGAGGCCCGTCACGTTCGACAGTCGCGCCGCCTTCGAGGCCTTCGACGACCCCGACTACGAGAAGCTCTTCATCAGCGTGCGCGTCGAGCCCACGGGCGAGCCCGGCGAGCACTGGCTGGTGCTCGAGCACGCCACGCGCGCGCTGTCCGGCGAGGCCGAGCGAAAATTCGCGCGCTACTGGCGCGTGATCCAGCCCATGGGCGCGCTGGTCAGCAAGATGCTGCTGCGTGCCGTGTGCGCACGAGCGGCCGCCATCGAAGCGCACCCCGACGACGCGCTCGACCGGCTGATCCCGACGCCGCGCGTGGCCGAGATCGATCACATCGATCTCGCCGCGCCGCCAGAGCGCGTCTGGGCGCACCTGCGGCACGAGAACCTCGGCGACACGCGGATGGTCAAGATGCTATTCGCGCTGCGTGCGCTGCCTGGCCGGCTGCGCGGTGACAAGCCCGGCGTGTCATCGATCCGCATCGACGATCTCGTCTCGTCGCCGCAAAGCCCAGGTTTCAGCGTGTTGATCGACGACCCGCCGCGCGAGATCGTGGTCGGCGCCATCGGCAAGGTCTGGCAGGCGCGTATCCCCTTCGTACACGTCGACGGCGCTGGCGCCTACGCCCGCTTCGACGAGCCGGACTTCGCCAAGGTCGCCTGGGCGCTGCGCGTGCGACCGCGCGGCGAGAGCGGCTCGCGCGTGGAGGTCGAAGTGCGCATCGACGCCACCGACGACGGCGCGTGGCGCAAGCTGCGTCGCTACTACGGTGTGATCGCTATCGGCTCGCGTCTGATCCGCCGCGACGCGCTCGCCGGGCTCGCCGAGACCTTCGGCACGCTCGACGCCAAGGAAGAAGAGCGCCAGCTGCCCGGCGACAAGCTGCTCGAGGACGCCAGCACGCAAGCCACGCACCACATCGACATCGCGGCGCCACCCGAAGCGATCTGGCCCTGGCTGACGCAGATGGGGTGCGGTCGCGCAGGCTTCTACAGCATCGACGTGCTCGACAACGGCACGGAGCGCAGCGCGCGCGAGCTGCACCCCGAGCTGCCGCCGCTTTCGGTGGGCGACGTGATCCCCGCGACGCCCAACGGCCCCGACGGATTCGAGGTGCTGCGCATCGACGCGCCGCGCTGCCTGGTGCTCGGTGGGCTCTACGATCCCGAGAGCAAGATGCAGCTGCCGTTCCTCGCCGAGCGACCTTCGCGCTACTGGCACGTGACGTGGGCGTTCGTGCTCGAGCCGCTCGATGGCCGCAGCACGCGGCTGCACGTGCGGGCACGCGTCGCGTTGTCAGCGTCCGAGCGCGTACGTGGGCTGTTTGCACGACCGATACATGCGATCATGCAGCATGCGCAGCTTCGCAATCTCGCGGCGCGGGCCGAGGGTCGCATGCCGCGCGATGACTGGCGCGACATCGCGGCCGGCATCGGCGGCGTCGCGCGCATGGTCGGCGCGCTGCTGACGCCCTTCGACCGCGACCGGCGCACGATCTGGGGCGTGGACCCCGAGCTCGCCGCGCGCACCCATCCCGGCGACGAGCTGGTGGCCAACCCGCGCTGGGGCTACACGCACGGCATCGAGATCGAAGCGCCCGCGCACGAGGTCTGGCCGTGGGTCGCGCAGATCGGCGCCGACCGCGGCGGTTTCTACAGCTATCAGTGGCTCGAGAACGCGGTTGGCTGCGAGCTGCAGAACGCCGAGCGCGTGCGCCCCGAACAAGCGCTGCAGCTCGGCGACGAGCTGTCGCTCGCGCCCGGCGGTCCGTCGCTGCGCATCGTCGAGCTGGTCGAAGGGCGGCATCTCGTGGCCCACGCCAGCAGCGGCGGTCACAACGGCAAGCCGTGGGTCGAGTCGAGCTGGGTCTTGCAGGTGCTGCCGCTGACGCCGCGACGCTGCCTGCTGATCAGCCGCTATCGCGTCGCCACCTCGCATCACCTGCGTTCGCGCATCACCTATGGCCCGACCCTGCTCGAGCCGATCAGCTATGTGATGGACCGCGAGATGCTGAGTGGCATCAAGCAGCGCGCCGAGCGCGCGGTGCCGACGCTACGGCACTTCGGTTCGGCCTAGCCGAGCACGTCGCGGCTTTCTGCGACCGATTCTCATTTAGAACTTGTAAATGAGAATCGTTATCATTAGAACGGTGCTCGTCATGAAGATCACGACGCGCATCCCCATCACCCTCCTGAGTCTCTTCGTCGTCGCCGGCTGCGGCGAGGCCGGAGGCCTCGAAGCCTTCAGCAACGCCCAGCTGACCGCGGTCAAGCAGCGCTACGCCAGCGTCGTCTACAGCAGCTACAAAGACTCGCTCGACAAGGCCACCGCGTTGAAGAGCGCCATCGACGCGTTCCTCGCCGCGCCGAGCGCCGCCGGCCTCGACGCCGCCAAGGCCGCGTGGCTCGACGCGCGCACGCCGTACGGCCAGACCGAGGTCTACCGCTTCTATGGCGGCCCCATCGACGACGACAAAGGCCCCGAAGGGCAGATCAACGCCTGGCCGATGGACGAGAACTACATCGACTACGTCGAAGGCAAGCCCGACGCCGGCATCATCAACAACCCGACGCAATACCCGACCATCGACAAGGCGACGCTGGTGAAGCTCAACGAGGCCGGCGGCACCAGCGAGACCGCGATCTCCACCGGCTATCACGCCATCGAGTTTCTGCTCTGGGGCCAAGACCTCTCGGCGACCGGCCCCGGCGCGCGCAGCTACGAAGACTACCTCACCACGCAGGATGCTACGGCGCCCAATGGCGACCGCCGCGCCGCCTATCTCGCCGCCGTCGGCGCGCTGCTCGTCGATGATCTGCAGAGCCTCGTCGACGCCTGGGCCGAGGGCGCCGACAACTACCGCACGACCTTCGTCGCGCTGCCGCCCCACGTCGCGCTCAACCGCATGCTCACCGGCATGGGCGTGCTCAGCAAGGGCGAGCTCGCAGGCCAGCGCATCTCCGTCGCGCTGCAGACCAAGGACCAGGAAGACGAGCACTCCTGCTTCAGCGACAACACGCACAACGACATCATCCTCAACGCCACCGGCGTCGAGAACGTCTACCTCGGTCGCTGGGCCAGCGAGACGGGCGACTCGCTCTCGATGCTCGTCGCGCGGCTCGATCCGGCGCTCGACGAGCGCATCCGACACGAGCTGGCGGCTAGCATCACGGCGGCCAAGGCGATCCCGGCGCCCTTCGACGCCGCCATCGCCGACGACAGCAAGCGCCCGCTGATCCAAGCCACCGTCGACGCGCTACAGAAGCAGGCCGACAGCATCGTCGACGTGGCGGCGCTGTTCGGCAACGAAAACCTCAACACCGACATAGACGACTGAGCTATGCACGCTCGAAGCCACGGCGCGACGCTCGTCGCGCTCGCGTTGTGCGTCGCCTGCAGCAGCGACGCCGATCAGCCCGACCCGCGCGAGGCCAACAGCGGCGGCGACGTGACCGTCTTCGACGACACGCGCGACGCTTTCAGCCGGCCCGCGCCAGCGCTCGACGGCGAGCGCAGCGGCAATTTCTTCGTCGGCGACTCGTTCTTCACCGACAACTGGGTCACCGCGCCGGCCTCGACGGACTCGCGCGACGGCCTCGGGCCGCTCTACAACGCGCGCTCGTGCGCGACCTGCCACTTCAAGGACGGCCGCGGCCGCCCCGCCGACGCAGGGCAGCCGATGATCCAGCTGCTGGTGCGGCTCAGCGTGCCAGGCGAGGACGCGCACGGCGGCCCCAAGCCCGAGCCAACCTACGGCGGCCAGCTCAACCCGCGCGCCATCGAAGGCGTGACCGGCGAGGGCGACGCCGCGATCCGCTGGGTCGCCGTGCCGGGCCGCTACGGCGACGGCTCGTCCTACGAGCTGCGCCGCCCCGAGCTGAGCTTCGAAAACCTCGGCTACGGCCCGATGAGCAGCGACGTGCTGACGTCGGCGCGCGTGGCGCCCGGCGTCTACGGGCTCGGTCTGATCGAGGCCGTCGACGAGGCGACCATCATGGCCTGGGCCGATCCCGACGACCGCGACGGCGACGGCATCTCGGGTCGCGCCAACCGCGTCTACGACGCCGCCAGCGGCCAAACCGTGCTCGGCCGCTTCGGCTGGAAGGCTAATCAGCCGTCGCTGCGCCAGCAAAACGCCGGCGCCTTCCTCGGCGACATCGGCATCACGACGCCGCTGTTCGGCGAGGAGAACTGCAGCGCGGCGCAAGCCGACTGCAAGGCGGCGACCAGCGGCGGTATGCCCGAGGCGACGACGCTGATCCTCGACCGCGTGACGTTCTACACGCGCATGCTCGCGGTGCCGGGGCGACGCGATGTCGACAACCCCGACGTGCTGCGCGGACGCGCGCTCTTTCGCGAGGCGCGCTGCGACGCCTGCCACCGGCCGAGCATGACCACCGGCACGCTCGCCGACGCGCCCGAGCTGTCGAAGCAGACGATCTGGCCCTACACGGACGTGCTGCTTCACGACATGGGCGACGACCTCGCCGACGGGCGGCCCGACTTCCTCGCCGACGGCCGCGAATGGCGCACGCCGCCGCTTTGGGGTCTCGGCCTCGTCCAGCGCGTCAACCGACACGACAACCTGCTGCACGACGGCCGCGCGCGCGGCTTCGCCGAAGCCATCCTCTGGCACGGCGGCGAGGGCGAAGCGGCGCGCGAAGCCTTCCGCACGATGTCCGCCGAGGATCGTGCCGCGCTGGTGCGTTTTCTGGAGTCGCTGTGAAACACCTGTTCGTCGCGCTGGTGCTGCTCGCCAGCGCTTGCTCCTCTTCCGGCCCCGGCTTCGAGCAGCGCCGCCTCGTGCTGGCGCAGCTGGTCGACGAGGTCGTGCTGCCCGGGCTCGACGCGTTCGTCGACAAAGCCGACGCGCTGAAGACAGCCGTCAGCGCGCTGTGCGCGTCGGTCTCGCAGACCACGCTCTACGCGGCACAGCAGGCGTGGCTCGACGCGCGGCTCGCCTACAAACACACCCAGGCCTACGGCTTCGGCCCCGCCGACGACGACGGCATCAGCGTCGACGTCGACTTCTGGCCCGCGCGCCCCGACACGGTGGAAAAGGCCATCGCCGAGACGACGAGCCTCGACGACGCGGCCATCGACAAGCTCGGCGTCTCGTCCAAGGGGCTGCCGGCGCTCGAGGTGCTGCTCTTCGGCGACATCGGTGGAGACGACGCCGCTGTGCTGGTGGCGCAGGCCGACAGCAAGCGCTGCGGCTACACCGAGGCGCTCGGCAAGGCGCTGGCGCGCGCCGCGGGCAAGCTGCGCAGCGCGTGGCGCGACAGCTTCGCCGACGAGCTGCGCCAGGCCGGCAGCGCCACGAGCACGCGCTACAGCGTCGGGCGGCGCGCCTACGACGACTGGATCAACCACCTCATCGCCAGCGTCGAGCTCATCGTGAGCAAGAAGATCGGCGTGCCGCTGGGCAAGTCTGCCGGCTTCGTGCAGGCCGAGCTGGTCGAGTCGCCGCGCGCCGAGAGCAGCATCGCCGACGCGCGCGGCACGCTCGAGGGCATCAGCAAGAGCTACGGCGCCGGCGCCAAAGGCCCCGACACGCTGCAGGCGCTCGTTGCACAGCTGCGACCCGCCGTGGCGAGCGACGTGCGCACGCAGATCGACGGGCTCGACGCGCTGCTCGCTGGCGTGACGATGCCGCTCGGCGTGCTGATGGTCGACGCGCCGGCCAAGGTCGAGCCGATCTACGAGGCCGCGCGCACGCTGCGCCAGACGTTTGTCACCGAGGTCGCGCCGGCGCTCGACGTCAAGGTCACGCTGAGCAACAACGATGGCGACTGAGCGGCAAAGCAAGCGCGAGACGCTGCGCGCGTGGCTCGCAGCGCCGGTGCACGGCGCGTCGATGGCGCTCTTTCGCGCCGCCTTCGGCGTCGTCGTCGCGGTCGCGGCGATCCGCTTCATCGCCTACGGCTGGATCGAGCGTCTCTACGTCGCGCCCGCGTTGCACTTCAAGTACTACGGCTTCGAATGGGTCAGCGCCCCGCCGCGCTGGGCGCTCTACGCGATGTTCGGCGCGCTGGCGCTGTCGGGCCTGTTCGTCGCCATCGGCCTGCTCTACCGCCTCTCGGCGCTCGTCTTGCTGCTGACGTTCACGTACATCGAGCTCGTCGACCGCACGCTCTATCTCAACCACTACTACCTGGTCAGCGTGCTCGCGGCGCTACTGGTCTTGATGCCCCTCGGCCGCGTCTACAGCGTCGACGCCTGGCGTCGCGCGCGCCGCGGCATCGCCTGCGCGCAGACGCTGCCGCGCTGGTGTCTCGTCACGCTGCAGCTTCAGCTCGGCGTGGTCTATTTCTTCGCTGGCGTCGCCAAGCTGCAGGGCGACTGGCTGCTTCGCGCCGAGCCGCTCAGGAGCTGGCTCGCGGCGCGCGGCGACGTGCCGCTAGTCGGCGCGTTTCTCGTGCGACCGGAAGCACCCTACCTGTTCGCCTGGGGCGGTGCGCTCTTCGATCTGCTCGTGCCCTTCGCGCTGTGCTGGCGCCGCACGCGCGCGCTCGCCTACGCCGCCGTGCTCGGCTTTCACGTGATGACGTGGGCGCTGTTCGAGATCGGCATCTTCCCGTGGGTCATGATCGCGCTGGCGCCGATCTTCTTTTCGCCCGACTGGCCGCGGCGCTTTTTTCCTCGTGCCCGTGCGCTCGTGCCGCGAGCGATGCCGAGCGCGACGCCGGCGCCGCTTTCGCGCGCGCTGCTGGCGCTGCTGGCGCTGCACTTCGCGCTGCAGCTGCTCTTGCCGCTGCGCCACCATCTCTATCGCGGCAATCACCTCTGGACCGACCAAGGCTTTCGCTTCAGCTGGCACGTGATGATCATCGAAAAGCGCGGCGACGTGCGTTTCACCGTGCACGACACGCGCGACGGCCGGCGCTACGAGGTCTCGCCCTGCCGCTACCTGACGCCGCTGCAGATCACGGTGATGGCCGGCGAGCCCGACCTCATCGCACAGCTGGCGCGGCACATCCGACGCGACTTCGAGCGGCGCGGCGTAAAGGTCGCCCGCGTGACCGCCGACGCCTACGCCTCGCTCAACGGCCGGCGGCGCCAGCGCTTCATCGACCCTGGCGTCGACCTCTCGCGCGCGAGCTGGAGCTTCGCGGCAAAGCCCTGGATCGTGCCGCTCGACCGCCGCGTTGCGCTAAGCTCGCGCTGACTCCAGCCGAGGCGAAATCGCATGTCCCACTCCGAACGCGTCAACATCGAGCGCGGCGACGACGGCGTCACGCACGTGCGCCTCTCGCGCCCCGAAAAGCGCAACGGCCTCGACCTCGCCATGTTCGAGGCGATCCTCGACGCCGCCAAGACACTCGCGCGTGACGACAGCCTGCGCGCCGTGGTGCTCAGCGGCGATGGACCGGCGTTCTGCGCGGGTCTCGACTTCAAGTCCTTCATGGCGTCGCCCGAAGTGGCGCCGCGACTGCTCGCTCGCCCCACCGGCGCGGAGGGCAACCGCGCGCAGCGCGTGGCGCTTCAGTGGCGCGAGCTCTCCGTACCAGTCATCGCCGCGCTTCACGGCGCGGTCTTCGGCGGCGGCCTGCAGATCGCCCTCGGCGCCGACGTCCGTTACGCGGCGCGCGACGCGCAGCTGAGCGTGATGGAGATCCAGTACGGGCTGATCCCCGACATGGCCATCACGCAGACGCTGCTGCCGTTCATGCCGCTCGACCGCCTCAAGGAGCTGGTCTACACCGGCCGCGTGATCTCGGGCGAGCGTGCCGCCGAGCTCGGTCTCGTCACCGCGGTGGCCGACGATCCGCTCGCCGCCGCCTTCGCGACCGCGCGCGAGATCGCCGGCAGATCGCCGAGCGCCGTGCGCGCCGCCAAGCGGCTGCTCGAGCGGGCGCCGCGGCTCGCGCCCGAACAGGCGCTGGCGCTCGAGACCTCCCTGCAGCTGACGCTGCTCGGCACGCCCGAGCAGCTGCAAGCCGTAGCCACGCGCGGACGCGGCGCCAAGTAGTCTCCTCCCGCCATCTGCGCAGGCGCACGTCCGCCTACCGTATCCCACCGATCTTTGTTCCTGCGCAAACCCAACGGCGTATTGATCCGTACAACAAAAATGTCGCCTGCCGCCGAGCGCGGCGCAGGTGGCTGGCCGAAAGAGATCCAAGGGGGTGTCCCGCCAGCCGTGTCTATTGCTCGTGAGTGGATTAAGCAGGAGCCGCATATGACGAACCGACCCGAAAGCCGCGACGACTCGACTCTCTTTCGCCTCGACGACCTCGTCGCCATCGCCAAGACACCCACCAGCCCTTCGACGCCGATCCAAAACACCCGCAGCCATGACCTGCTCGCCTCGCTCGACCTCGACGCGGCGCCTTCGCTGCTCCCGCGCGCTGACCTCACGCCGGCGCCTGCGGTGCTCGCGCCTGCTGCACCGCGACGCTTCAACCCGAGGCTTGCTGCGCTCGTCGGCGGCTTCTCTGTGATGGTCGTCACCACCGTAGCGCTCGCCGCTGTGGCCGTCGTCACACACGGCGAGGGGCCGGCGGAGCTGGTGTGGCCCGTGGCGCAGCGCGGCGGCGAGGTCGGGTTGCGCGTGTTCGTGCCGCTGAAGAAGGACAAGCGCGAGGCGCGCGTCGTGGTGGTGCCTTCGATGGGTGAGGCCGTGTCTGCGCCTAAGTCTAGGACCAAGACCAAGGCCAAGGCCAAGGCCAAGGCCAAGACCAAGGCCAAGGCCAAGGCCAAAACCAAGGCCAAGACCGAGACCAAGGTTGCGGTAGCGGCCAAGCCCAAGGGCGAGCTCGAGCGGTTGATCGATGGGATGGATGGTCCGAAGAAGCGCGAGGTTGCCAAGGCCGCGAGCGGGCTGCCCAAGACGCTCGAGCGGCGACAGATCCAACACGTGATGCGTGGACAAGTCTTCGGCGCGGTGTCGCGCTGCTACGAGCGCTACCACGTACCCGGCTTCGTCTTCACCAAGATCACCATCTCGCCGAGCGGCACGGCGCGCGCGCGCGTCACCGGGCGCTTCGCGCGCACGCCCACCGGCACCTGCGTCTCCGACGCCGTGCGCAAGGCCTCGTTCCCGCAGTTCTCCGGCGTGCCGATCAGCGTCAGCTATCCGTTCCGCCTGCGCTAGACGACGCCCCGTCGGGTAACGCATAGTTCGCCGCTATGCGTACCCTACCCGGCCTCCTCACCATCCTCCTGCTCGCCGGCTGCTCCGACAGCAGCCCAGCTCCCCAGCCCGATGCCGCCGACGCGCGCGCCAGCGAGACCGCGCCCGGCGACGGCGCGCAGCCCGACCAGCCACCGGCCGCCGACAGCGGCGACGATGGCGCGAGCCCCGACGGACCGGCCGCCGACAGCGGGCCCACGCCGCAAAACGAGGTCGAGCCCAACGATGGCAAGCAGACCAGCGAGGTCAACGCCATCAGCGTGCCGGCGATCGTCAACGGCGCCATCGGCAGCGCCAACGACGCCGACGTCTTCGCCATCACCGGCGCCGCTGGCCAGCGCTTGACCGTCACCGTCACGCCCGGCGGCGGCAGCTCGCTGCAACCGCACCTGGCGATCTTCGCCGAGGGCACGCCGCCCGCCGTCGTGGCAGGAACCGGCGCACAAACCGGCGAGTACTACACCCTCGAGACCAAGACCGTGTTCGTCGCCGTGCGCGACCAACGCAATACCGGCAGCAGCCCGGCCGGCGTCGGCGATCCGAGTATGACCTACCAGCTGACGGTCAACGAGCTGACCCGCGCGCCCATCGCCGTCACGGTCGACGGGCCGCGCGTCAAGGCGCAGCTCAGCCCGCCCGGCGTCGTGCGCGTCTTTTCGTTCAGCGCCGCCGCCGGCGACGAGGTCGATGCCACCGTCTACGCGCGCCGGCTCACGCCGTCGTCGAGTGTCGACACGCGGCTGTCGCTGTTCGCCGTCTCGAACAAGAAGTGGCTCGGCACCAACGACGACCTCGTCGCCGGACAAGCCGACTCGATGCTCGGCGGCAAGCTGCCCTTCAACGACACCTACCACGTCATCATCGAAAACATCGCACCCGACGCCACGACCTTCGACATCGAGGTCGCGGTAACCAAGCGCTAGATCATCGATCAGATCATCGCCGGCGGTGCCGACCAGAAGACCTCGGCGCGCCGCTGCGCCACGCGCCGAAGCTCGCGCATCAGCTCGTGGTCGCGGATCGACTCGATCACCGGACAGCGCTCGAGCCAGGTCACGTCGATGAACGGCGCCTCGCGCAGCGGCGCCGCCACCGCGAGCGCCTGCGCCTGATCGTCGCCGAGGCAGCACAGCTCGACGGCGATGGAGCGCACCAGCAGCACCATGCGCTGATTGGGGATGCCGCCGATGATTTGCTCGAGCACCGGGCCATAAGCCCGCGGCGTCAAATCGCCGCGCAGCGCACGCGCCAGCGCCTCGACCATCTGACGGTACTGTCGCTGCACCAGCGGCAGACGATCGATGACCTCGTCGATCACGGCGTGGTCGCGCCGCCACCCCGCGATGCGCAGCCGCGAGACGAGAAACGCCGCGACGTTGCCGTGTCCGGCGCGCTCGGCGCGGGCGACCCACTCGGCGTGCTCGTCGAAGCGCCCCAACATCGCCGTCGTGCGCGCGAGCACCACCAGCGGCTGCAGCAGCGTCGGCTCGAGCGCGTGCGCACGCCGCGCGCGCGCGATGCCGATGTCGACGCGCCCGGCCTCGCACTCGTAGAGCGCGCGCTGCGACATCGCCTCGGCGTAGGCCGGCGCCAGCGTGCTCGCGCGCTGCAGGTGCGCCATCACGTCGTGAAAGCGCCCGTCGTGGGCCGCGATGACCGCCGCCGCGTTATGCGCCTCCGCCAGATCGGGCGCCTCGCTCACGGCGCGCTCGATCATCGGGCGCGCCACCTCGAGCGTCCCGTCGTCCGACGCGAGCCAGCGCGACGCGAGCGCCTGGCCGCGTCCCACCAGCGCTTGGACGAAGCCAGGGGATTGCTCGAAGCACTCGGCGAAGCGCGCCGCCGCCGCCGTGAAGTTGTAGCGGCGCATCTCCTCGCGCGCGATCTCGTAGGCGCGGCGCGTAATGTTCGAGACGCCGGCGCGCTCGACCGTTAGCTGGTGGCGCAGGGCGTCGGCACCACGCCACGCCAGAAGCAGCGCCGCGTCGGCGCCGAGCAGGTCGTCGAGATCAACAACAAAACGCCCGTGCCAGAGCTGCTCGCCGCTCGCCACGTCGAGCAGGCGCACCACCAGCCGCCGCGTGCGCGTTTCGCCACCGTCGATGCGACCATCGACGACCATGTGGACGTCGAGCTCACTGCCCACCGACCCCGGGTCGCGCGTGTCTCGAAAGCGCTCGGTGGCGGGGATGCCGAGCACGCGCACGCCCGGCATGAGGTTGATCACGTCGACGATCTCCTCGCTGACCTGCTCGGCGAGCTCCTCGACGGAGGCATCGCCGCGCGCCCGCAGCGGCAACACGGCGAGCTTCAGATCGCGCTGGCGCAGCGTCGGTGCGTTGGCCCACGCCTGCGCCTCGCGCTGTTCGCGCGCGCCGGTCTGCTCGCCCTCGAGCGTGGCCGGCCGCACGATGGGCATCGTCGACGGCAGCTCCGGGGTACCGCCGCGACAGCGCTCGAACGCCTCGCGCACCGCACGCGCGCTGGCCGGGCGCGCGTCGGGCTCGCGCGCCAGACAGCTCGTGATCAGCTCTGCCAGCGCCTGCGGCAAATCGGCGTGCTCGCGCGGATCGTCGGGGTCGTCGTTGAGGCGCGCGAAGGCGCAGAGCAGCGGCGAGCTGGCCTCGAACGGCAGGCGCCCGGTAAACAGCTCGTAGAGCATGCAACCGAGCGCGTAGATGTCGGCGCGCTCGTCAACCTTCTGACCGCGCAGCTGCTCGGGGGCCATGTAGTGCGGCGTCCCGATGGCGCCGCCCGTCTTCGCCGCGTCGCCTTCGCCGAGCAGCGAGCGCGCCACGCCGAAGTCGCTGAGCACCACTCGGTCGTCCGCAGCTACCAGCACGTTGCTCGGCTTGAGATCGCGGTGCACGACACCCGCCGCGTGTGCCGCCTCGAGGCCGTCGCAGACCTGCGTGATCACGCCCTCGATGTCCTCGCCGCGCGCGCGTCCGTCACGACCGGCGAGCCAGCGATCGAGGTCGCCGCCCTGCACCAGCTCCATCGTCAGGAACAGATCGTCGCCGACCTCGCCGATGTCGTGGATGCGGATCACGTTGCGGTGCGTGATGCGCCGCGTCAGCCGCACCTCGCGCCGCATACGCGCCACCGCCTCGCGCTCGCCGAGCGCCGCACAGCGCAGCAGCTTGAGCGCGACGCGCTCGCCGACGGCCCGGTCGCGCACCTGCGCCACCACACCCATGGCACCTTCGCCAAGGATCGCCTCGACTTCGTAGCGGTCCGCGAAGAGCGTCCCGGCCTCGAGCCGCGCCGTCATGTATTCATCTTATTCGCAACCGGCCCGCGCCGTCTGCGCCAAGAGATGACGTGTGCGGCGCGTCATGGTATGGGCTGCGCGGAGGGGATCACACTGTTGACGATGCGAAGCGCTCGGCACATTTCGCTGCTCTTGACCGTCCTCGTCGCGCAAGCCCCGCTGCGCGCGCGGGCTGCCGGCGACATCACGCTCGTCGAGGTCAAGGGCGCCACGCCGCGCCGCGAGGAGATCAACACCACGATCACGCTCGATGTCGACGGCCTCAGCGGCGAGCAGCTCGGCCAGTGCCTCGCCCGCGGGCGGCGGCGCGTGCGCCGCGGCGCCGACCCGAGCGCGATCTTCGGGCGCGTGCACTGGACCGCCGAAGAGGAGCGCATCCTCTCGACCTGCAGCGCCAGCAAGTGCCTCTACGAGTTTCCGCAGTCGATGAAGGTGCGCATCGCCGCCGCCAGCGGACTGGCCAACAAGAAGCGCGTCTACTACCAGCTGCTCTACGAGCTCGCCACGGCCGCCAACAAGAAGCGCAAGCGCTACCGCATCGAGCACTATCAGGTCAAAGGCGAGCCCTGCGCCAAGCTCCCCGAGTTTCACTGGCTGATCAACGGCCCCGTCAAGACGCACGACGTGCTGGAGTGGCGCAAGGTCAGCGCCTCCAAGCGCATGCGCCCCACCGTGCTGCTGACGCAGCTATTCGCCTGGAAGAACGGCAACACGCGCTGTGTCGGGCGCACGCTGCTGTTTTCGGACCACTACTACACCGACTCGCTCGAGCTCTATCAGAGCTGGCCGCAAAACGGTCACCTGCGTGTGCGCTATCACCAGATCCACCGCTTCGACTTCTTCAACTCGTGGCTCGCGCGCCGCTTCAAGGGCACCATCGCGGGCAAGCTGCGCCAGCACGCGCTCACGCGCCTGGTCAAGCGCGTCAAACGCTGTCAGACGCGCTTCGCCGGCAAGTAGGCGCGCGCGCGAGCGCTCAGACGTGCGGCGCGACGCGCGCGCTGCGACCCCAGAACGCCTCGGCGCGCCCCTTGACCACCCGACGCATCTGCGCGAAGCCGGCGCGCTGCCGCAGCGGCTCGAGCAGCGGGCACAGGTCGAGCCACGCCATGTCCACCAGCACGCGATCGACCGCCTCTTTGAGCCAGCGCTCGGCAAGATCGATGCGGTCGCCCATCATGAAGAACTCGCACGCAAGCTGGCAGGCCAGCGTGGCGAAGCGTTGGTTGATGAACGCGGGCAGCGCGCCGGAGAGCATGCGATCGGCGTCGCCGAGGTCCATCTCGCCGCGCAGACCTGCGCTGTAGATCATCAGCAAGCCCGCCGACACGTCGTCGGTGAGCTGGATGTTCGACGACAGCTCCTCGAGCCGCGCCATGTCGCCGCGCCACGAGGCGACACGGATCTGCAGCATGATGTGGCCAGCGTGCGTCGCGCGCCCGGCGGCGGCAGCCTGCTCCATCAGCCCTTCGTAGAGATCGTACTCGCCGCGCAGCGCGTGCAAGCGCGCCAGTGACCACAACGAAACAGTCAGCTGGGGATCGAGGCGGTAGGCCATCTCGAGCCGGCTGACGCCCGCGTCGATGCGGCCGGCCTCCGACTGCAGCATGCCGAGATAGCCAAGCGCCATGGCGTAGCTCGGCGCCAGCTCCAACGCGCGCGCCAGCGCGTCGGCGGTGCGCTCGTAGTCGCCGTCGTTGCTCGCCAGCGTGGCGTCGGCGAGGTGCGTCTCGGGAAGCTCGGGTGCCTCGGAGAGCGCGTGGGCCACCGCGTCGCGCGCGCGTGCGCCGCTGGTGGTGGTCACCGAGCCATCGGGCTCGAACCACGCCAGCACACACGACATGGCGTAGCCCGCCAGCGCCGGCTTGAACTTGGGCGCCAGCTCGAGGCAGCGCTCGAAGTGCTTCTGCGCGCCGTCGTGACCGACGTATTCGGTGGCGCGGATTCGCGCGCGCGCCTGCGCGTATGCCTCGATGGCCGCGGCGTCGAGCGAGACCGCGTCGCTGCGCACGAGCTCGACGCGCAGCGCCTCGGCGATGCGCAGGCTCATCTCTTCCTGCAGCTGGAAGATGTCCTCGTAGCGGCCGTCGAAGCGCTCCGACCAGGTCTGCACGCCGCTGTGCACGTCGATCATGCGCGCCGACAGCCGCACGCGCTCGCCGGAGCCCTGCAGCGTGCCATCGACGACGACGTCGGCGCCGAGCTCGCCACCGATGTGCGTCGGGTCGCGCGTCTCGCGAAAGCGCGCCGTGGCGCTGCTGGCGAACACGCGCACACCGCGCGTGCGTGACAGCACGTCGATCAGCTCGTCGCTCACCGCGTCGCCCACGGCGTCGAGATCCTCGCGCGGGCCGCGCACGCGAAACGGCAGCACCGCGAGCGAGCGGCCGGTGGGCAAGGTCGGCGTGCGGCCGCGCGATGACGCCGGCTTGCCGAACGACACCGACGAGCCGGGCGGATGGTCCTGCACGGCGGTCTGGTCGAAGCCGCTGGCCACCGGGTTGAGTGGCCCGGCGCTGATCGGCATCTCGATCTGTGTCGCCGCCAGCCCGCTGATCTGCGAGCTCGCCGCCACGTGCGCCAGCTCCTGCGCGAGCAGCTCGGCCGACACGGGTCGCCCGGCCGGTTCGCGCGCGAGGCACTGCAGCACGTGCTCGGCGAGCGCGTCGGGCAGCGGCACGGTGTCGCGCGGATCGGGCGCTTCGCGCGAAAGCCGCGCCATCGCCGTGGCCAGCGGCGTCTTCTCGGCGAAGGCGAGCTTGCCGGTGAGCATCTGATAGAGCACGCCGCCCAGCGCGTAGATGTCGGTGCGTGCGTCGACGTCTTTGCCTTCGACCTGCTCGGGCGCCATGAAGTGCGGCGTGCCGATGGCGCCTTGCGTCTGCGCGCCGTCCATCTCGGCGGCGAGCGAGCGCGCGATGCCGAAGTCGGTCACGACCACGCGCCCACCGCGTCCCTCGACGTAGGATCGCTCGAGCAGGATGTTGCTCGGCTTGAGGTCGCGATGGATCACGCCCGCCGCGTGCGCTGCGGCCAGGCCGTGCGCCACCTGAACGGCGATATCGAGCGCCTGCGACGGCGCGAGTCGGTCGCGCTCGGCGAGCACCGCGTCGAGCGCGAAGCCATCGATGAGCTCCATGGTCAGGTAGTGGATCTCGTCGTACTGGCCGATATCGTGCATGCGCACGACGTTGCGATGGGTCACGCGCCGGCTGAGCCGCACCTCGCGCCGAAAACGCGCCAGCGCCTGCTCGCGCCGCACGAGGCCAGCGGTGAGCGCCTTGAGCGCCACCTCCTCGCCGACGTCGATGTCGCGCACGCGATAGACCGCTCCCATCGCGCCCTCGCCGAGGCGACCCTCGATGCGATAGCGGTTGGCGAAGAGCGTGCCTATGCGAAACAGCTTGGACACCACAGCGTGTTTGTTCCTCGAGTCGAGCGGACTTGGAATTCTACCTGGCCTCACCCCCATGCGGTGCGTTAAGAAGCGATCCGCCATGACTCAGGTTCTCCGGCTGGCAGTCGCGACCACGCTCACGCTCGCGTTTGCCTGCAGCGCGCCCGCGCTGGCCGCCGACTTCAAGCTCTTCGGACGCGAGTGGTCGCTGACGCTGACCAACTCGTTCGACTACACCTATTTCATGGACAACGACGGGATCAAAGACGACCCGTCGACCAAAGGGCTCAACGAGGAGTTGGCTTCCGAAGAGGACGACAACTACCACCGCATCTTCAACAGCCTCGACTTCAACCTCGGCACCGGCGACGTGCGCTTTGGCGCGCGCATCGACATCTACTCGTACATCAACAGCCCCTTTACGCGGCTGTGCAAGCCGGGCTTCGAGAAAGACACGAGCCTGAGCTGGTGCAGCCAACGCTCGACGCGCTTCATCAGTCACTACGGTCTGTACCGCAAATCGGTTGTGCTCCCCGAGCGCATTTATCTGACGATCAACAAGCCGTCCTACGACCTGACCCTCGGCGACTTCTACGCCTCCTTCGGCAAGGGCATCGCGCTCAACGCGGTAAAGTTCGACAACGTCGGCCAGGACAACATGATCCGCGGCGGCAAGCTCGTGATCCACGAGGGCGAGCTCGGGCTGACCTTCCTCGCCGGCCAGTTCAACATCCTCGACACCGACGAGGGCACCGGCTACATCGGCGACGCCAACTTCCCGCAGGCGCCGCTCGACAAGACGGGACCGCCCAATACTTGGCGTCGGAAGATCTCTCCGGCCTGGGACCCCTCGCCGATCATCGCTGGCCGACTCGAGTACCGCTTCTTCGACGCCGTGCTCGCCGGCGTGCACAGCGTCTGGATCCTGCAGAACCAGGCCAATCGAAGCAGCGCGGGCGCCACCGGCATCGACTACGACCTGATCACCGGCGCCACCGTCTCGCTGCCCAGCATCGCCTCGGGCAAGCTCAGCGTCGACTTCGAGGTCGACATCATGCGTTCGGTGCGCGGCGGCGCCGCGGTGCGCGGCTGGAACATCGACAAGGAGGCGACGGCCTTCACGTCCCCTAACACCTACGCGATCATGCCGGGCCTCGCGGCCTACATGTCGATCACCTACTCGCAGGGCGACACGACGCTCAACTTCGAGGCCAAGCACTACGACGCCTATGAGGTGCGCCCGCTCGATAACGGCACGCCACCCTATCCGCTGCTGTGGGCCACGCCGCCGACCCTCGAGCGCGTCATCTCCGAGGTCACCGACAACAGCAGCACCACCGGCGCACGCATGCGCATCGACCACAACTTCGACAAGGTCGGCCCGTTTCAGCTGCTGGCCTACGCCAGCTACTCATTTCAGCGCACGCGACAGTTCGGCCAACATCAGCTGCACGACACCTTCGGTGGCATCGAGCTGCAGTGGCAGGACGGCAAAGGCCACTGGAACACGCGCGCCGGCGTGCGCCACGAGTGGGACCTCGAACAAGACCAGCAGTACCGGCGCGACATCTTCTGGCAAGGCGACATCGAGCAGCCGATCGGAAAGCGCCACGCCGTGCAGCTGACGTGGCTCTACCAGCGCCGCAGCCGCCACCTACTCGAGCTGGTCAGCTGGAACGTGCTCGACGTCGCGGCGCAGTGGAAATGGTCGCCCTACATCTCGGTGGCCTTCACCGCCGAGCTGCAGTCAGACCCAACGGTAGTCGTCGAGTCGAAGGTCTACCTCGGCGGCTCGATCCGCTACTTCTTCAACCCCAGCACCTTCGTCGGCGTGCGCTTCGGCCAGAACCGCCCCGGCCTCAAGTGCCTCAACGGCATCTGCCGCATCTTCCCGGCCTTCGCCGGCATCCGCCTGCTCGCCGTCGTCCGCATCTAGGGGTCACTCTATGACCCACAACTCCGCGCAATCGCAGGCTCCATAGAGCACAATGACATTTCCGCTATCCGGAAATGTCCGAATGGCGGAAATGTCATTGTGGGTCAGGCGCGCTGTGATCTCGGTAACCTGCGGATCAGAGAGTGACCCTAGGGTTTGGGGTGGGCGAATAGCCAGTCCAACGTCTTCGCCGCGAAGTCCGATCCGATCAGCGAAGGCAGGTGGCTGCCCGCTGCGATGGTCCACAGCTCGACGTCGATGCCGGTTGGACAGCCGTCGTAGCCGTCGGAGCTGGTCTCGTCGCCGGGGATCAGCGAGTCCATGTTGTACTTCGCCGAGCGCGCCTTGAGCCCCGCGGTGCAGCCGTTGTACTGGCGCCAGTCGTCGACGCTGGTCTTGGCGCTCGGATAGGCGGTGGTGGCGTCGAGCGGGTTGGTTCGCCCGCCGTTGTAGGCGATGACGGCGTCGAGCGTGCCGTGCACCTGCAGCACGCTGACCCGCTGACTCGGCTTGCAGTCCGCCTTGTCGTTGAACATCGCGCCGGCGAGGCTCACGATAGCGGCGACCTTGTCGGACGCCTCGCACGCCATGCGGTAGCTCATGAAGCCGCCGTTGCTGTGGCCGATCATGTACACGCGCTTGGGGTCGACGTTGTAGACGTTGCTGATCTCGGTGATCAGGCCCCTCAGATAGCCGACGTCGTCGACGGTGGCGCCGAAGCCGCAGCAGGCGTCGGTGGCGTTCCAGAAGCGAATGCCAGCAGCGTTCTGAGTGCCGTTGGGCGCGGCGAGCAGAAACTCGCGCGAGTCGACGAGCGCGCCGTGGCCGAAGAGCCCCTTCTGAATGCTGCCCCAGGCGAGAAAGCCGTGCAGGATGAAGACCAGCGGGTAGGACTTCTTGCTGTCGTAGCTCGCCGGCACTTGCAGCGTTACCGGCCGCGAGCCGCCGAAGGTCGTCGGCAGCGGGCCGTCAGGCAGCGGCGGGCGCGTGTCGGTCACGGCGTCAGCAGGCGTCCCATCGGTCTGACCGGCGTCGGGATCGATCGTCACATCGCCGACGTTCTGGTCAGCGCCGCCGTCGAGCACGCGCGGCGCGTCACCGCCGGTCGCCGGTTTGTCGTCACTGCAGCCGCCCACCAACAACACAGCGCTGCACAGCAGCATCGAGGCATAACGCTTCATCGTGTAGCTCCCGCGGGGCTTCGCGCTCAGGCGAGCTCGCCCACCTTCTTCGGATCGACATACCAATCGATACGCCCGCATTGCTTGCAGACTCTCGCGCGCAGCAGCGTCGCATCCGCGCCGGGCTGCGTCACGCGCAGGCGCTCGATCGCCTCGTCGCTGACGTCCATCAGCCCATCGGCGCCGCACGATGCGCAACGCAGCGTCATCGCCGGCGCACGCTCGCCGCGCTCGCCGTGGTCTCCGCCGTCGTCGTCCTCGCGCGCCACCGCGAGCGGCGCTGACGGCGGTGTCGGCATCGTCGCGGCCGGCGGCGCCGTCGTCGCGGCCGGCGGCGCGGGCGCATCGGCCGGCGCCGAGCGGAAGGCGCCCTCGTCGACGCGACGCTTGCTGTCGTAGTGCTGCGCGAGCGCGACCGCGAGCTCGTCGAAGCGCGCGGGCGAGCGCACGATGCGCGCGTGGCGCGTCACGGCGAAGGCGCCGATGGCCGCGCCCAGGACGCCGGCGATGAGCGGCAGCGTCGGTCGCAGCATGAACACCATCGACGGCGCAGCGGCCGCGATCGACGAGAGCATGCCGACCCACGAGAGGCCGCGCAGCAGCGAGAGCCTGCTCTCGGCGAGCTCGGCGAAGCGCTCGGCAAAGCCGTCGCGCAGCCGCGCGCACAGATCTTCTTTGCTCGCCGCGCTCGCGGCGATGGTCGGCGCCTCGGCGAGCAGCGCGCCGCACGCGCGCACGTAGGGCGCGTCCGTGACCTTGCAGACCTTGGCCAGCCGGTCGAGATGGTCGTCGAGCACCAGCCGCTTGGCGACGCTGTTGAATGCGCCGGTGTTGATGTCGAGGCGGACGGCGAGCACGGCGGCGGCGATCGCCACGCCCGCTGCGCCTAGCCCGACGAAGATCAACAACATCGAATAAGCCTAGCTCAGCGCAACTGCTCGGGCGCGTCGGGCTGGCGCTCGGGCACCGCCGCGGCGAAGGCGCTCTGCGCGAGACAGTGCGCTTCGATGCGCTCGATGATCGGAAACGACGCCAGGTCGATGTTGAAGCGGCGCGCGTTATAGCACTGCGGCACGAGACACAGGTCGGCGATGGTCGGCGTCTCGCCGTGACAATAGCTCCCCGTGTGCGGGCTCTCGCCGAGCTCGCGCTCGATGGCGCCAAAGCCCTCCACGATCCAGTGCGCGTACCAGGCGTCCTTGCCTTCGTCGCTCACGCCGAGCTCGTGCTTGAGATAGCGCAGCACGCGCAGGTTATCGAGCGGGTGGATGTCGCAAGCGACGACCTGCGCCAGCTTGCGCACGCGCGCGCGCCCCAGCGGATCGCTCGGCAGCAGCGGCGGCTCGGGGTGCTTTTCGTCGAGATACTCGATGATCGCCAGCGACTGCGCCAGCGCGTGCTCGCCGTCGACAAGACACGGCACGCGCCCCTGTGGGTTGATCGCCAGATACTCGGGCGCGCTCTGCTCGTGTTTGAGCAGCGCCAGCGACCGCTGCTCGTAGGCGAGCCCCTTGAGGTTGAGCGCGATGCGCACGCGATAGGCGGCGGAGCTGCGGAAATAGCCGTAGAGCTCGAGCATGGCCTAGCTCTGCGGCTCGTAACGCACGATCGTCTGATCGATGGCGCCGAAGATCGACACGCCGTCCTTGTCTTTCATCTCGATACGTACGCGATCGCCGAAGCGCATGAACGGCGTCTTGGCCGCGCCGTGCTCGATGATCTCGAGCATGCGACGCTCGGCGAGACACGAAGAGCCGCGCGAGCGGTCTTCGTTGGAGACGGTGCCCGAGCCGACGATGGTGCCAGCGCAGAGGTGCCGCGACTTGGCCGCGTGGCTGACCAGGCGCGGGAAGCTGAAGGTCATGTCGGGTCCCGCCTCGGGCGCGCCGAAGCGCTCGCCGTTGTAGTCGGTGCACAGCGGCAGGTGCACACGCCCGTCACGCCAGGCGTCGCCGAGCTCGTCGAGGGTGCAAACCACCGGCGCGAACGACGTGGCCGGCTTGCTCTGCAGAAAGCCAAAGCCCTTGCCCAGCTCTCCCGGGATCAGCATGCGCAAGCTGACGTCGTTGACGAGCGTGATCAGCTTGATGTGCGCGGCCGCGCCCTGCTCCGAGACGCCCATCGGCGTGTCGTCGGTGATCACCGCCAGCTCGGCTTCGAAGTCGATGCCCCAGTCTTCCGACTCGATCGGCACGTCGTCGTTGCAGCCGAGCATGCCGTCCGAGCAGCCCTGGTACATCAGCGGATCGGTCCAGAAGTTCTGCGGCATCTCGGCGCCACGCGCCTTGCGCACGAGCTCGACGTGGTTGACGTAGGCACTGCCGTCGACCCACTGATAGGCGCGCGGCAGCGGCGCCGCGAGCTTGGCGGTGTCGAGGTCGAAGGCGCCCGGGTGGCCGTCGATGCGGGCCGCGACCTGCTCGAGGGCCGGCCGCATCGCCTCCCAGTTATCGAGGGCCTGCTGCATTGTCTTCGCGATATCAGGCACTTCGACGGCGCGCTGCAGATTTCGGTCGACGACAACGAGCCGCCCGTCGCGGCCATCTTTGAGCGATGCGAGCTTCACCTTCGGCTCCTCTAGCGTGGTTCGCCGCGAGCCTACGCCATGGCGTTGGAACAGCCAAGGTGCGCTCGGGCGTTGTACTGGAGCACACTCGACGTCGTACTAGCTTTCAGTCGGAGGATCGCGCTGCCCCGCAGGTCGACCACAGCGATGCTGCTGCTCGCGGCTGCCACAGTCTTGGCGCTGACGGGTTGCGCCGAGCTCGCCGCCTTTGTCGCCGGTGAGCCGCAGGCGACGGATGCGACGGACGTCGGCCCGTCGCCGGGCGAGTCGCTGCTGCCCGACGCGACGGTCACGCCGTCTCCGCCGCGCACCACGCAGCTCGAAAGGCGCTTCTTGGTGGTGCCCGCGCCGGCCACGCTCGACGTGCTGATCGTCGTCGACAACTCGATGTCGATGGCCAACGTGCAGCAGGCGTTCTTCGAAGGCCGCATCGTCGGCTCGTTGGCCAACGCGCTGCGCGCGCCCGCGCTCGGTCCCGACGGCAGCAACAAGCCGTGCACCAGCGGCGATCACTCGGGCTGCGCGCTGCCCGATCTGCGCGTCGGCGTGGTCAGCTCCGATCTCGGCGCGCCGCTCGGCGGCCTCGGCAACTGCAGCGTCGGCAATGGCGCGCTGCTGCAGAGCATCTCGCGCATCTCGAGCTGCCTGACGCCCAGCGCGCCGTGGATCGCCTACAACGCAGCAGGGCTTAACGTCGGCGGCGCGCAGCTCGACGTCGTCAAGGCCCTCGACGAAGCCATCGCCTGCATCGGCACCCTCGGCGAGCTCGGCTGCGGCTTCGAGCACACGCTCGAAGCGATGCGTCGCGCCATCGATCCAGCGTTCGCGATCAACCCCGGGTTCCTGCGTCCAGACGCGACGCTCGCCGTGATCCTGCTGACCAACGAGGACGACTGCTCGGCCGCCGACGCGCGTCTGTTCGACAGCAGCACGAACGTGCTAGGGCCGCTGACCTCGCACCGCTGCTTCGCCAACGGCTTCAACTGCGGCGACGCAGACCTGTGGAGCGCCGGGACCAAGCTCGGGTGTCGGCCAGCGGGACCGTATCTGCACGAGGTGCGCAGCCGCTACGTCGACTTCCTGCAGTCGCTCAAGCCCGAGGGGCGGTTGCTGCTCGCTGCCGTCGCCGGCGCAGCGACCGCGCGTGTGGAGGTCGTCGACTCGGACCTCAAGGCCACGCTGGCGCCCGCCTGCAGCGGCACGATCACCTCGGCCGAGCCTGCCCTGCGCATCAGAACGCTGGTCGACGCGTTGGCCCCCGACGCGCAAATGCTCGACATCTGCGGCACGAGCAAGGGTGATCTCTCGTTCATCGGCAACGCGGTCCGCAGCGCGCCAGCCCTCAGCGGCATCTGCTTGCACAGCCCGCTGCTCGATAAGAGCGGAGCGCTACTCTGCGCGCAGGGCGACACGCCGACCAAGGGCACGTCGTGCCAGAGCTCGTGTCTGCAGGCCGCGCAGTGCAACGTCGTCGAGATCGCCAACCCCGGCACCAGCGCTGCGACGCAGACGCCGATCCCGCGCTGCGACACCACCGCGTTCGGCGCCAGCGGACAAAGCGACTGCGGCGCCACATGCCCATGCTGGCGCATCGTCAGCGACCCGAGCACCTGCAGCACAGCTGCGCCGCACTACCTCCAGATCCTGCGCAAGACCAACTCGCTGTCGCCCGGCACCTTCGTCAAGGTCAGCTGCATCGCCTCGGCCGTGCCGTGGGGCGATCCCGGCCTCGCTGCGTTGCCACTCTGCCCGTAGCAACCTCAGGGCTCAGCGATGCGGCGGCGCACGCCCCTCGAGCTCGGCCCAACAAACCACGGGCAGCGGCGGCTCGAGACGCGCACACGCCTCGCGTACGAGATCGAACGTGGCGCGCGGGCCATCGTGGCGCCGGCCCGCGATAAACAACGTCGGGCTGCGCGTGGCGTCGGCGGCACGGGCGCGCAGCGCCGACTGGGCGAGCATCGACGGGCCGCGCGTCGCGATGCAGCGAGCGATGCGCGCGGCGTCGAGCTTCGCGCGCTGGGCGCAAGCCTTCCAATCACCCGGCGGCGTGCCGATACACGCGGCGAACGGCAACCACGCGCGCTGCGAGGTCTGCTCGATGGCACACAGCAGCACGGCATCGGTGGCGAGCTCGTCGGGGCCACCGACCGCGAGCGGCTTGTCGGCATGCTGCCCGACGATAAAGTCGACGCGCAGCGAGATGCGCCCGTCGAGCCAGTCGTTGGCCGCGTCGAGCGCGCGCAGCAGCCGTGCGCCAAAGGGGCAGCGCGACATCAGATAGACATGCATCGCCAGCGGCGCGCCCTCGAGCAGCGGTCCAGCGTCGAGCGCGCTGTGCCGAGACGCGACCGCCTTGGCCGACGCGTCCGCCGTCGCCGCGGCCGCCGCAGCAGCCGATCCCTTGCTGCTGCCCGAACGCGCCGAGCCGGCGTCGTGCCCACCCATCAGCGAGACGATGAGCAGCGCCACGGCGGCCAGCAGCGCGCCCACCGCGACCTCGATGCGGATGGTGCTCTGGCCAGCCACTCCTTTGCTTGTACTGCGACGAAGGCCCCGAGCACAATCGCGTTACACTGTCAGCGCCGATGGTGCTCGACTACGCACGAAGGCTGCGCGCCCTGCTCGACGCCGGCCTGACCAACTTCTTCTGGCAGCCGACCTCCAACACCACCGTCGCGCTGCTGCTCGAGCGCCGCGCCGCGAGCCAGCCCGACGCGCCCTTTCTGTGGTTCGAGGGCCGAGAGCACAGCATCGGCGCCGTCAACCGCGCCGTCAACGAGCACGCTCACGCCTACGCCGCGCTGGGTTTGTCGCGCGGCGACGTGGTCGCCCTCGCCATGGGCAACCGCCCCGAGTACCTCTTTCACTTCTACGGGCTCGCCAAGCTCGGCGTAGTGGCCGCGCTGCTCAACCCCAACCTCGAGGGGCGCGCGCTGGCCCACGCCGTCGAAAGCTGCAGCCCGCGGCACGTCGTGGTCGACGACGAGCGGCTGCCACGCTTCGGCGCGCTGCGCCGCGCGCTCGGCGAAAGCTGCCCGTGGCGTCTGTGGCGCGACGACGATGAACCTGACAGCGACTCCGACACCCTCGCGCGCGAGCTCGCCACCGACTTTTCCGCCGCGCTCGAAGGGCAGCCGCATCACGACCCGCCGAGCACCGCCGAGCTGACGCTCGACGACGTCAAAGCCTACATCTTCACCAGCGGCACCACCGGCCTGCCCAAGGCCGCCGTGGTCAAACACCATCGCTTCCTGCGCGCCGGCCGCATCATGGGCGGCATCACGGGCACCACGCCCTCCGACTGCGTCTACGTCTGCCTGCCGCTCTATCACGGCAACGGCAACATCATCGGCACGTCGATGGCGATCACGCAGGGCGCGCGGCTGGCCCTGGCGCGGCGCTTCTCGGCGAGCCGCTTCTTCGACGACTGTCGTCGCTCCGGCGCCACCGTCGCGGTCTACATCGGCGAGCTCTGCCGCTACCTCTACAACCAGCCGCCATCGAACGCCGACCGCGCGCACGCCGTGCGCGTGATGCTCGGCAACGGCCTGCGCGCCGACATCTGGGAGCCCTTCCGCCAGCGCTTCGGCATCGAGCGCATCGTCGAGTTCTACGCCGCCACCGAAGGCAACGCCGAGACCGCCAACGTGCTCGGCACGCCGGGCAGCTGCGGCGTGCTGCTGCCCGGCAAGATGGCGCTCGCGCGCTACGACATCGAGCGCGACGAGCTGGTGCGCGACGCCAAGGGCTTCTGCAAACGCGCCGCCGCCGGCGAGCCCGGGCTGCTGCTCGGCGCCATCGAGGGCAAGAACGAGTACTCGGGCTACAAGAGCGAGCGCGCCACGCGCGCCAAGGTGCTCAGCGACGTCTTCAAGCGCGGCGATCGCTGGTTCAACAGCGGCGACCTGCTCAAGCGCGATCGCCTGATGCGCCTCTACTTCGTCGACCGCCTCGGCGACACGTTCCGCTGGAAGGGCGAGAACGTCTCGACGCAGGAGGTCGGCGAGCAGCTCGCCACGCACCCCGACGTGCTCGACTGCACGGTCTACGGCGTCGCCGTCGCCGGCACCGAAGGACGCTGCGGCATGTGCGCGCTGACGTTGCGCGACGGCGGGCGCCTCGGCAGCGCCGACGCGCTCGACGGCGCGGCGCTCTTCGCCCACGTCAGCGCGCTGCCGGCCTACGCGCGACCGCGCTTCGTGCGCGTGGTCAGCGAGGTCACCACCACCGTCACGTTCAAGCACCGCAAGCGCGAGCTCGCCGAGGAGGGCTTCGATCCGAGCCGTGTCGAAGAGCCGCTCTACGTGCTCGATGCCCAAGGCCGGCGCTATGTCCGTCTCGGCGAGGCGGTCTACGCGGACGTCGTCGCGGGGCGCTGGCCGATCTAGCTTTTTGTGTGCTAGGGCACACGTCTCTTTTGCAGAACCGCGCAGGCGAGCTACCCTATAGGGAGCGCTCGCGGCCCCGGCCACAGCGCGACTCTTAGTCGGATAACTTTATGAGTTCCTTTGATTTCCGTTACCGCTTGGCCGCGCTGGCGATCCTCGCCGCGATCACGGCCGGCTGCAGCAGCGCGGACAGCCCTGCGTCGCGCGACAGCGGCGTCGGCGACGCGGCGTCGCTCCCCGACATCGCCAGCAACGATGGCCCGCACCAGCTCGATGGCAGCCCCGACTACGGGCTGATCCCCGACGCCTATGTCGGCGACATCGCCGTCGGCGCCGACGCCTTCAGCGGCGACGGCACGCCGATCCCGGCCGCGGTCTGCCAGAGCACCGCCTCGCCGCTAGTGCTCTACGAGATCGCCGTCTCCCAGCCGGACTACCTCGCGATCAAAAACGTCGGCGCGACGCCGCTCGACATGAAGGGCTACACGATGGTGATGTCGGGCATCTCGCCGACGGCGGTGTTCACCGTACCCACGTCGGTGAAGCTGATGCCTGGCGAGATCGCGTACGTCTTCGAGTACACCAAGGGCAAGCTGCCCAGCGACATCAACACCGGCGCCAACATCCCGTTCTACGACGGGCCGCCGACGGCCACCGAGCCCAACGCCGTCGCGCTCTTCGCACCTGGCGGCGAGCTGCTCGACTACGTCGCCATCGGCAGCAACGTCAACCTGCCGGCGGGCGCCAGCTTCGCCGCGATCCCTTGGCCGAGCGCGTTCGACAGCTCCAAGCAGTCGTTCCAGCGCGCCAAGCAGAGCGGCCAATGCCCCAACTTCAACGCGTCCGACTGGAAGACGGCCCCGCTGACCCGTCCGTGACCCCGCGCTCGAGCGCGCGGCGGTTGACAAGCACCTGCCACGCTCGTTAGACCCGCGCTCGTCACGCACGCCGCGCGCTGCGCCGGGGAGTGGTCATGGAGAGAGACGTCGACAGAGACGTCGAGCGGGTCAGGCTGGCGACGAGACGGCTCGTGCGCGAGCTGGGCATGCTCACCACCACGCCGCGCGACGCGGACCTCGACGTGACCTACGCGCAGGGTCACGTGCTGCTCGAGCTGGAAAACGGCCCGATGACCGTGATGGAGCTCGCCAGCGCGTTGGCGCTCAACAAGTCGAGCGCCAGCCGTACGCTGGGACAGCTGGTGCGGCGCGGCTGGGTGGTCGCCACGGAAGATCCGCACGACCGCCGCCGCCGCCCTGCCGCGCTCACCGAGCTCGGCCGCGAAAAGCTCGCGCACGTGCACCAGTACGGCAAGAGCCAGGTGGCGGGCGCCCTCGAGGCGCTCGACGCCGAAGAGCGCGAGCTCGTCGCGCGCGGGCTTTCGCTCTACGCCGACGCGATAGCGCGCGCGCGCCGACGCAGCGAGACGTTCGTGCGCGCCATTCGCCGCGAGGACAACCGCGCGCTGGCCGAGATCGTCGAGCGCGTCTCGCAGGAGTACGGCACCTGCGGCGAAGGCGGCCCCACCGCCGATGGCGAGCTTCGCGACATGTACGGCGCCTATAGTCGCGCGCGCGCCAGCTACCTCGTCGTCGTCAGCGGCGGCGTACCCAAAGGCGGCGCAGGCTTCGGACCGCTCGCCGGCGCGCAGCCCGACGTCTGCGAGCTGCGCAAGATGTATCTCTTGCCCGAGCTGCGCGGTCTCGGCGTGGGACGGCTACTGCTCTCGCGCATCTTCGATGGCGCGCGCGCCGCCGGCTATCGACGCGTCTACATCGAGACCACGGCGGCGATGGCCGCGGCCAACCGCCTCTATCAGCGCGCCGGCTGCACGGCGATCGACGAGCCGCTCGGCGAGACGGGCCACTATCAGTGCAACGTCCGCTACGTGAAGGTGTTATAGCTGTGCGCAGAGATGCTGCGCCACTGGCTGCACGACCTCGTCCGCGCGCTGCTGCGTCCCATCGCCGTCCTGCGTAAGGTCGACCGAACCGATCTGAGACCCGATCTGATCGCGGGGCTGACGTGCAGCGTCGTGATGCTACCGCAGGCGATGGCCTACGCCACCGTCGCCGAGCTGCCGATCAGCGTCGGCCTCTTCGCCGCCGTGGTCGGCACCACCGTCGGTGCGCTGTGGGGCTCGTCGCACCACCTGCAGACAGGTCCGACCAACGCCGCCTCGCTGCTGGTGCTCTCGTCGCTGGTGGGCATCGCAGCACCCGGCTCGCAGCAATACCTGATCGCCTGCGGCACGCTGGCGGTGCTCGCGGGACTGGTGCGTGTGCTGATGGGCGCCGTGCGTCTCGGCGTGCTCGTCTCGTTCATCGCCGACTCGTTGATCATCGGATTTACCACCGGCATCGCGCTGCTGATCGTCGGCAGCCAGCTGCGCCCGCTGCTCGGGCTCGACATCGCAGGCGACCCCAACTTCTTCATCAACATCTCGCGCGCGGCCGAGCACGCCTCGGCGACGAACTGGATCTGCGTCGCGATCGGCTTCGGCACGCTGCTGGTGATGCTCGTCGCGCGGCGCATTGACCGGCGTCTGCCCGACGCGCTGCTCGGCATGGTTGGCGCTACGCTCGCCGTCGCGCTCTTCGACCTGGTCAAGCTCGGCGTTGCCACGGTGGGCGTGCTGCCGCGTTCGCTGCCGCCACCGCGGGCGCTGCCGCTGCTCGACTGGTCACACGTCGAGCCGCTGCTCAGCGGGGCGCTGGCCATCGCGGCGATGGGGCTCGTCGAAGCGCTCTCTATCGCGCGCGCCATCGCCGTGCAGTCGGGCCAGCAGCTCGACAGCAACCAGGAGTTCATCGGCCAGGGTCTGGCCAACATCGCGGCAGGGTTTCTTTCGGGCTATCCCTGCTCGGGCAGCTTCACGCGCTCGGCGCTGATCTATCAGAGCGGCGGTCGTACGCCGCTAGCCAACGTATTCGCGGCGCTCGCCGTGCTCACGGCGATGTTGATCTTCGCGCCGTGGGCGGCGCACATGCCGCGCGCCGCGCTGGCCGGCGTGCTGATCGTCACCGCGTACCGCATGATCGACTTCGCCGAGATCAAGCGCATCGCGCGCAGCTCGCGCGGCGACACGCTGATCCTTTTCGCCACGGCGCTGGCCACGCTGACGCTTCCGCTGCGCTGGGCCGTGCTCACCGGCCTTTTGATCTCGCTGACCCGCTACGTCGTGCGCACCGCCACGCCAGCTGTGATCGAGGTGGTGCCCGATCAGGCCTACCGCCACCTGGTGGCGCGGCCGGACAAGCCGAGCTGCCCGCAGCTGTCGATCTTTGCCGTGCGCGGCTCGCTCTACTTCGGCGCCGTGCAGCACGTCGAGCACCGGCTGGTGGAGAACCTGCTCGAGCACCCTGACCAGCGCTATCTGATGCTGCGCCTCGGCGGCGTCGATCACTGCGACGTCAGCGGCATCCGCATGCTCGAGGCCGTCGTACGCCGCTACCGCGAGCACGGCGGCGACGTCTACATCTGCGGCGTGCGCCCGCCCGTGCGGCGGCTGATGAAAAGCGCAGGCTTCGACGAGCTGCTCGGCCTGCGCAACCTGCTCACCGGCGACGACGCGATCGCGCACGTCTTCTTCAACGTGCTCGACCCGCTTTACTGCGTGCATCGCTGCGCGGTGCGCGTGTTCGCCGAGTGTCAGGCGGTGCGCAAGGGTCCCGACGTGGACGACGCCGACGACATGCCGCACCTCGCCCCGCTCGAGGACCTCGAAGACGACGGCGGTCTCGCCGTCGACGACGTCGCAGCACGCCTCGAGCGCGAAGAGCAGCTGGCGCTGGTGGACGTGCGCGAGCCCGAGGAGCACAGCCGCGGCCACATCGCCGGCGCGCTCTCGCTGCCGCTGCGCGAGCTGATCGAGCGCAAGGACGAGCTGCCCGAAACGCGCCCCCTGCTGCTGGTCTGTCGCACGGGACGACGCAGCGCCCACGCCCTACGCATGCTCTCCGGACACGTCGACCTCGACGACATCCACCGCATGCGCGGCGGCATGCTCGCCTGGCGCGCGGCGGGGCTGCCGCTCGAGGTCGGCGACGCCGACGAGATCGGAGAGCTCGCCGCGGACGACGAGACACCAAACCGTTCAGAGCTCTAGTACACTCTGCACATGCGCCGCGCAGCGACTGTCCTCGTGCTCGCGTTCCTCGCATTCCCAGGCTGCAGCGCTCAGAAGCAAACGCAGATCATCATCGGCGTCTCGACGGACATTCCGTCGACGCGCTTCGACGAGGTCTTTCTCGGCATCGGCTACATACAGCCCAAACAGCGCGTCACCGAGGTGACCTGGCGCCTGGGCCCCGAGATCCAGCTGCCGGCGCGCTTCGCGCTCGTGCCCGGAAGCGACGCGCGGCGTGTCGTCGATATCACCGTCGAGGCGCGCAAGTCGGGCAAGACGCTGGTCGGCCGCCAAGCGCGGCTCTCGTTCGTACGCGACCGCGTGATCTTCTTGAGCATGAACCTCATCGCGCGCTGCGTCGGCGTCAAGTGCGGCGAGGACCAGACCTGCGGCGAGATCGGCTGCGAGACGGTGGACAAGAACGGCGAGAAGCTGCCCGACTACAGTCCCGACCTCGAGACGAGCCTCGCCGACGCAGGCGCCGCCGACGCGTTCCCCGCCGACCTCGCTGGCGGCGACGCCACCATCGACAGCGACGCCACCGTCGACAGCGACGGCCCGCGCGACGCGCGTCACGACAGCGACGGCGGCGGTGACGGCAGCGGCGACGCGACGGCGGACGGGCAGCCGGTCGTCGACTTCTCGGTAGACGGCGGCGGCAGCAGCACCAACGTCTGCGCGCTGACCAGTCAGAGCGTGAGCGTGGCCAAGGCGATGGGCCCGCACGTGGTCATAGGCACGGCGACCACCGGCTTGAGCGCCGGCGCGACCTACGTCATCAAGACATCGTCGGGTAGCAGCTCCACCGTCGAGGTCTGGCAGCGTCCAGCGGGTTTGCCAGCCTTCGTGCAGCGTGGCGCCGGCCACGCCTTTCCCAGCCCTGGACCGCCCGTCGACTGGGACGCCATTGTGCACGCCGACGGCACCGTACGGCTGTTCTACTCGCAGCAGAGCAACTCGGTCTCCTACTTCACCCAGAGCCCGAACGGCACGTGGTCCAATCAGGCAACCTTCGCGGCAGCGCTGGCGGGCGCCACGCCACCGATCACCTTCGACGTGGCGCGCGTTGGCAGCGACCGCGCCTACGTCGCGCTCGCCGGCGACGATGGCGTCCCCAACGTCGTCGTCAACGCGCGATACGAGGCGAGCAGCGGCGGCGGCTTCGCACAGCTGCCGGTCAACCTCTCGTCGATGCCGCCCGGCCTCTCGGGGCCAGAGCACGTACGCATCGGATCCGACGGCACGATGGTGGCTATCACGCTGCGCATCTCCGGCGACGGCGTGTGGGGCTTCCGCGTCGCCCCCAACGGGGCCAATACGCAGCTGCTCGACGGCGCCCAGTCGTGGACCGGCCCTACCGCCGTCGGCATCGCCGCAGGGGTGGCGCACTTCGGCGGCTACGAGACCGCGTCCGCGTCAGCGATGGAAGGGGTGCAGCACCAGACGTGGGGGGCGAGCGGCGCGCCGAGCGCCGTCGAGGAGGTGGTCGTCAGCACCAACGTGCCCGAGCAGTCGCTGAGCATCACTATGGCCGGCGCCCTTCCGCGTATCGCCTATCTCTTCGACACCGGTGGCAGCGGCTACCAGCTCGCCGTCGCTCAACAGCAGAGCGGCGGAGCCTGGGTCGTCGCCAGCGACGGCGCCAAGGGCTCGGTGCCGGGCAGAACCGACGTGTACTACGACAGCGTCGGCAAGCGGCTGCACGCCGCGTACTCCACGCGCACCTCGAGCAGCGCGCCCTACGACGTCTACTACCGTTGCGTGCCCAACCAATAGCCACCGCGTAGCGCCGGCGCAACGGCGCAGCGCGGCCACGGACGCGGGGGCCAAGTCCCCGGCGTGGCGCCGCAAGCCGTCGAGATCCGACGGGCCGCTGCTGGCATCGGACGTGCTCTTACCTGCGGTTACATGGGCACACGAGGCGTCGCCACCAGGAGCAGCAGCACGCGCAGCTCGCTCGCCAGCGCAGAGCGTGCGCTGTTGCGCGTCGCGCGCGCGCACAGCAGCATCCTCAGCGCCTGTCGCAGCATCGGCAGCAGCAGCGCCTACCTCGCCCCACTGCTGGCGAGCGGCACCGTGTCGCCCGCCGGACCCATCGCCGACGGCGCACCCGTCGTCGACGACGCCTGCGAGCGGCGCATCATCGAGATCGCCATCGAGCAGCCGAGCTTCGACCAGATCCAGATCGCCAACCTGCTCGCCCTCGGTGACGAGGGCGAGATCGCACCCGCCGACGTGCAGGCCGTGCTGCTGCGCGGCCGCTTGGCGAGCCGACGCGCTCGCATCGAAGCCTTGATCGCGCGCTCGGCCCGCTACGGCGTCTACCTGACGGTCCCGCAGGTCGAGCGCGTGCTCGATGCCGTCGCAGACGCCGAAGCCAGCGGGCTCAACATCGACGGCGATGTCGCGCCGCGCGGCTACCAAGACACCTTCGACCTCGGCTACGTCGCGCGCGCCGGCCGCGTGTGGCTGCACACCTTCGTCGATCCGCTGCGCGGCATCACGCTCGCGCGCCTCTACGGCGAGCGCTCGCCGCGCGCCGCCGCCGACTTCCTCGAAGAGCGCGTGCTGCCCCGCTACGCGGCGCTCGAACTGACGCTCGAGACCATCGTCACCGATCGCGGCAGCGAGTTCTGCGGCTGGCTGCCTCGTCACGTCTACGAGTCGTTCCTCGTGCAGCGCGGCATTCGCCACCGCTGGCTGCAGACGCGCAATCCGCAGCGCAACGGCGTCAACGAGCCGCTGCACCAGCAGCTGTTCGAGCGGCTCGCCGAAGCGCTGCTCAGCCAGGACGTCGCGAGCCGCTACGATCTACAGCGCGTGCTCGACGAGCAGCTGGCTCCGCAGCCACAGCTCATGCCGAAAGCGCCGGCCCCGAGCGCGAGCCCGGCGCCGGAAGCGCCGCCCGTCCGCCCGCGCCCGAGTCTGCGCCGAGCCCCGGTGCGCGTCCCGCAGCCGCCAGCAGCGGCATCAGAGCCCGCCCGATGGCCGTGGGGATCAACCGCTCGTTCGGCGCGAGCGTCTGCGAAAGGCCGTTGAGCAGGATAAAGACGCGCAGGATCAGCGTCAGGTCGGGCGGCACTTCGTCGATGTCGCTCGCTTCGAGCACGCCGATCAGCGCTTCGGGGCCACCGAAGCCGCCAAACATCATCTGAACGAGCCGCAAGAACTGCTGCGGATCGCCGCGCTCGACGCGAAAGCCGATGGCACGCGCGGCGTCTAGCGCCCCAGCGCCATCGCCGCCGAGGCCGGCGACGATCATGCGCGCCACGCCGAGCGCGAAGCCCGCGGGCAGCTCCTTGGCCAACCCGAAGTCGATGAGCGAGATCTCGCCGCTGTCGTCGACGAGGATGTTGCCCGGGTGCGGATCGCCGTGAAAGAAGCCGTGCGCGAAGATCATCTCGCAATAGACGTCGGCCACGCGCATTGCCAGCGCGCGCAGATCGATGCCCGCGCGGCGCAGCGCAGCCACCTGTGAGATCGCGACGCCTGGACGCCGCTCGAGCACCAGCAGGCGATCGCTGCTGAGGTTCTTGTAGACGCGCGGCACGTGCACGTCGGCGCGCTGGGCGAACGCGACGCGCGCGCGTTCGGTGGAGGCTGCCTCGCGCGTGAACTCGAGCTCGAGCACGATGTAGCGCGCCAGCTCGTCGGCGAGCCCGGTCAGATCGAAGCGCGGTGCGAGCAGGCGCACCATCGCCACTGCACGCTTGAGCGACGCGAGGTCACCCGGAAAGAGCCGCCGCGCCTCGGGGTACTGGATCTTGAGCACCACCTCGGTGCCGTCGAGCAGCCGCGCCCCGTGCACCTGCGCCAGCGAGGCCGCTGCCATCGCGTCGGGCTCGACGTGCTCGAAGACCGTCTCGAGCGCGACACCGCCCAGCTCCTCGCGTACGTAGTCGCGCAGCTCGGCCAAGGGGCGTGGCGGCATGCGGTCGTGCAGCGCACGAAGCGGCGCGATCAGCGCCTCGGGGAACGCGTCGGCGCGCGCGCCGATGATCTGGCCCACCTTGACGAAGGCGCCGCCGAGGCTGCTGGCGAGCTCGAGGATCTGCTGGCCGGTGCGCGCGTGTGCCCGCTGCCAGTGCGCGGGCGTCGGGTGCAGGCGCGGCGGCAGGCGCTCGCGCAAAAGCAGCCAGCCGTAGCGCAGCACGGCGCTGATGATGGTGAAGCTGGCGCGCACGAAGCGGTAGGCGCGGTTGTGCTCGCGCCGACTCACGTGCCCCCGCGCTCACCACCGCCGCCGCCGTCCGCTCCGTCGCGATCACGGTGCGCGCCGAAGGGCAGCGTCGGTCGGCGCGCCAGCGCGCGCTCGCCGCTCGGGCTCTCTTCGAGCCCGCCCTCGACGCCCTCGACCACGTCGAAGGGCGTCGCCGGCAGCACGCTCCAGTCGAAGAGGTTTTCGTGCACCTGCGAGACGCGCGCGGCGATCGCTTGCCGCTGCTCGCGCTCGAGCTCGAGGCCATCGAGCTGGCGCTGCAGGTCGGCAAGCGCCTGCTGCGTGCGCTCCACGTCGCGCTGCAAGAAGCGCATGTACGTGCCCATCTCGTCGGCGGTGCCGGCGAGGCGGTTGAAGAGCCGCAGATACTGCGCCAGCACCGGGCTCTGCGATCCCTGACCATAGCGCACGCGATGGTCGATCTCGGCCCAGCCTTCTTCGAAGAGCGTGCGCACCTGGATCTCGGCGACGTAGCCCTCTTCGTCGCGCACGGCGTAGTGCACCGAACGATAGCCGAACGGATGCTCGCGCACCTCGCAGCCGCGCTCGCGCACCTGCGCGACCACTGCCTCGGGATCGCCGCGGCGCACGTTGCAAAGCGGCGGCTCGAGCTGCTCGAAGCGCTCGCGGATGACGTCGTCGATGGGCAGCCAGTCGGCCTTGAACAGGTGCAGCACGCGCACGCCGACGAGATCCCAGATCAGGTCACGGTATGTGGCCACCGTCACGGGGCCAAAGGCCTCGCCGCTGTGGCGCCGCTCGACGCACTTGCGCACGAGCTTCTCGACGACGTGCTCGGGATGCTTGATGCGCACGCGGATCGAGTGGACCTCGGGCACCGCGTGCAGCAGCGTGCTGATGCGCTGCGAGACCGGCAGCAGCTCCTCTTCGCGGGCGCGATGATCGTCGGCGATCGCGCATAGCTCGTCCCAGTCGAGACCCGACGCGTTGAGCTCGCCGGACGAGATTCCATACCGTGACAGAAAGTCAGCGCGGTCGATTTTCATCGCCGCTCCCAGCGTATCAGAGCGTTCGGCCCGCGCAGACATTGCATCCCGCGCTGGTGCAAAAAATGCGCGGCACCGCGCACGCGCGCGCTCCAACAACACGAGATTGCATGTTGGCGCCGCTGGCATGGCGACTGCTCTGCACGCGCGCTGTGCGTCGTCCGATTCGCACCTGGAAAAAGGAAGCCCCCATGAAAAAGCAACTCGGTGTCGGAATCCTCAGCCTCGCCCTCCTCGCCCCGACCGCGGCGCTCGCCTGCGGCGGCGGCAAAGGCCACGGCCACCGCGCTCACCGCGGCAAACGTGGCGCCCACTTCAAGAAGATGATCTCGCAGCTCAACCTCAGCGACGCACAGAAGTCGCAGGTTGCCGCGCTGCGCACGCAGAACAAGGCCGAGCGCCAAGCCCTGCGTGGTCAGCTTCGCAACGCCAAGACGCAGCTGCGCTCGCTGCTGCAGACGCAGAGCCCCAACGAGCCAGCGGTGATGGCGCAGATGCAGACGGTCAATGACCTGCGCTTCAAGATGAAGAGGCTGCGCGTGAAGTCGATGCTGCAGTTCCAGCAGCTGCTGACGCCCGCTCAGCAGGCGCAGCTCGCGCAGCTCAAGCAGGCCCGGCGCGCCAAGTGGAAAGCCAAGCGCAAGGCCTGGCGCGAGAAGCGCAACGCCACCCAGCAGGCTCAGTAGTCAGTAACGACAAACGCCCCGGCGACCTTCGTGGTTGCCGGGGCGTTGTTCGTTGGGCGCAGATCAGTCGAAGCGCTAGGGCGCGATCTTCATCAGCACGCAGTCGAGCGAGCCGGCCGACGTCAGCGGGCCGCCGCCGAAGTCCACCGAGCTATAGAACGTGCCCGCCGCATAGATGTTGCCCGACGGTCCAACGGTGATGGCGCGGCCCTGATCGCCGCTCGTCGAGCCGTACGCGCGCGACCAGCGATAGGCGCCGCTCGAGGTGTGCGCCGTGATGTAGATGTCGTAGGAGCCCTTGCTCGTGACGGCGCCGCCACCGAAGTCCACCGACGTGTAGAAGTAGCCGATGTTGTAGACGGTGCCGGAGTTGTCGACGGCGACGTCGTAGCCGTAGTCGCTGCTCGTGCCGCCGAAGCTCTTCGACCAGCGGTGCGTGCCCGCCGACGTGAACGATGCGACGAACGCGTCGATGCTGCCCTTGCTGGTCAGTGTGCTGCCGCCGAAGTTGATCGTGTTGTAGAACGAGCCGGTGATGGCGACGTTGCCGGCGTTGTCGACGGCCACGCCGTAGCCGTAGTCGCTGCTCGTGCTGCCGAAGCCCTTCGACCAGCGATGTTGGCCGCCCGCGTCGTAGCTGGCGAGGAAGATGTCGGTGCTGCCCTTGCTCGCGATGGCGCCGCCGCCGAAGTCCACCGAGTTGTAGAAGTAGCCCGTCAGATAGACGTTGCCGCTGTTGTCGGCGGCGAGCTTGTAGCCGTAGTCGCTGCTGGTGCTGCCGAAGCTCTTCGACCAGCGATGCGTGCCGGTGGTCGAGAAGCTGGCGAGGAAGATGTCGGCGCTGCCCTTGCTCGTCAGGTTGGTGCCGCCGAAGTTGACCGTGTTGTAGAACGTGCCGGTGATCGTGACGTTGCCGCTCGGATCGACGGCCACCGAGTAGCCATAGTCGCTGCTCGTGCTGCCGAAGCTCTTCGACCAGCGGTGCGTACCGTCCGACGTGAACGAGGCGAGGAAGATCTCGTAGCTCGTGCCGGTGAGCGTCGGACCGCCGAAGGTGATCGACTGGTAGTAGCGGCCCACCACGTAGACGTTGCCCGAGCCGTCGACTGCGATGTCGTAGCCGATGTCGCTGCTCGTGCCACCGAAGCCCTTGGCCCAGCGCAGCTTGCCGCTCGGCGTGTAGCTCGCGACGAAGATGTCGTTGGAGCCCTTGCTGGTGATCACGCCGCTGCCGAAGTCGATGCTCGTCGTGAAGTAGCCCGTGACGTAGATGTTGCCGCTGGCGTCGGTGGCGATGTGGTAGGGGTAGTCGCTCGACGTTCCGCCGAAACGCGTCGCCCACTGAAACGACGACTGGCAGTTGCCGGCCTTGGTCCAGCCGGCCTTGTTCTGCGACGGGTCACAGGTGCCGCAGCCGCCCGGCTCGGGCGCGCCGCTGGCGTAGCACTGGCTGCCGATGAGGCACTGGTTGGTGGTCACCGTCCACTGCGTGGTGCTCTGCGACGGGTTGCAGCTGCCGCAGCTGGCCGGCGCCTGCGCACCCGACGCGTAGCAGGTGCCGTTGATCACGCAGCTGCCCGCGTTGGCCGTCCAGTCGGTGGACGACTGCGACGGGTTGCACGTGCCGCAGTTGTTGGGGTGCGTCGCGCCGCTGGTGTAGCACTCGCCGTCGATCGAGCACAGGCCAGCGAGCGTGGTCCAGTTGTACTTGTCGCTGGTCGGCTGACAGCCGCCGCAGCCGCTGAGGTTGGTGTCGTTGGCGTTGTAGCAGACGTTGTTGATGAGGCAGCGGTTGCTGGCGCCGACGGTCCACGAGGTCGCGCTGACGGTCGGGTTGCAGGTCGCGCAGCCACCCGGGTGCGCGGCGCCCGAGTTGTAACAGCTGCCGTGGATCTTGCAGAGGCCAGCGATGGGCGTCCAATCGTACTTCGCCGTGGCAGGCACGCACTCGGCGCAGGCGATGGCGTCCTTGTCGTTGGGGTTCTTGCACTCGTTGTTGATGAGGCAGAAGTTGCCCTTGACCGTCCACGTCTTGGTGTCCGCCGCGGGATCGCACTCTGCGCAGCCGCCGGGGTGCTTGTCGCCGGCGTTGTAGCAGACGCCGTCGATGTGGCAGGTCTGCGCGATGTTGGTCCACTGGCTCTGGCTGCTGTTGACGTCGCACTGCACGCAGGAGCCGGAGGGGTGCTTCTCTTTGTCCTTGTAGCAAACGCCGGCGATGAGACAGGAGTCCGAGCGCAGCGGGTTGCCGACGCAGCCGCCCTTGCCATCGCAGATGTCGTCGGTGCAGCCGAGGTCGTCCTGGCACTCGTCGCCGTAGTAGGTGCCGGTGCACTGGCCGTTGTTGCAGTAGTCGTCCTTGGTGCAGTCGTTGCCGTCGTCGCAGGGGCCGCCGTTGGCGGGCGACCAGCTGCTGGGGTCGCGGCTCGGATCGCAGACGAGACAGCCGCGCGTCGGATCCGGGTTGCGATCGCCTTCCTTGAAGCACTGGATGACGGTGCCGCTCGGCGTCTTGACCGGCAGCGCGCAGGTCCCGTCGGCGGGCTTGTGATCGCAGGCGCCTTTGCCGAGGCAGGTGTCGGTAGTGCAGGCGAGGCCGTCGTCGCAGTTTTGGTATCCGCTCGGATGGCAGAGCTTGTCTTGGCCGCAGACGGGGTCGATGGCGCAGGTGGTATGCGCCGCGCAGGACTGTCCGGGGCTGTCGCA
The DNA here is from genome assembly GCA_020431405.1 of Myxococcales bacterium. Classification (GTDB taxonomy): domain Bacteria; phylum Myxococcota_A; class Polyangia; genus JAGQIK01. The sequence continues at coordinate 14,053 of JAGQIK010000067.1, read as the reverse complement.
AGCGCGAAGCGGTTCGTTGGCGTCGACGCCGCCTTCGTTGACGCCGGCTTCGGGCGTGGCGGGCGTGGTGTTGTCGGCGCACGCAGCCGTCAACAACGTGACCAGAGAGAGCACCGCGAGCCCAACCCGAAGGTGGGCGCGCCCCGAACGACTAAACATCCTACTCCTCCGCTCCGGCAGCTAATCTAACTACCATGGTAGTGAATCCTAAGCAACTGTACGCGATGTAGGCATACCGTGCCACGACCCTTTTTGTCGATGCTGCGACTGCGCTACACCGGCGGTTTCGTTATGCGGTCGCGGTGCTCGGCGACGCGGCGAACGGCGTCTGCGAACTCGGGCACGGCGTCGACCAGGCGCCGCACGAAGCGGCGCGAAAGAAACAGTATGGTTGATGGCGCGATGGTTTTCGCCGTGGTCTCCGAGGGTTGGTCCTTGAGCACCGAGTCGACGCCCGCGACCGCGCCGGCGGCCAGCGGCGCGCGCACTGGCGGCCGGTTCGGTACTACGAGGCGCGAGAGCACGATCTCGCCGCGTAGCAGCATGTAGAGCCCCTTGGCCTTCTCGCCCTGCGAGACCAGGATCGTGCCTTTGGGGACCTCGTGCGCCGAGCAGCGCTTGAGGATGTCTTGGCGCTGGGCTGGCTCGAAGATGCTGAAGATGGGGCTGTTCTCGAGCAGGTTTCGCATCCAGCGGCTCTGCGCCATCTTGTCGAGCGCTGGCGCGAGCTGGTCGAGCTCGTCTCCCATCGCCGCCAGCGCGTCGGGGCTGAGCTCGATCACGTCGGCTGGCGCCACCACGTCGACGCTCGCCAGGCGCGGCGAGCCGGTGATGAGCGCCATCTCGCCGACGAGCGCGCCCTCGCTGAGGGTCGCTAGCTCGCGTACGGCGCCGGTGTCGTCTTCGGCGAAGACGCGCAGCTTGCCGCTCGCGACGAGATAGCAGGAGAAGCCGCGCTCGCCGGCGCGCATCAGGATGTGGCCGGCCGGCAGCCGATGCACCGTGGCGGCGTTGAGCGTGGCGAGCAGCTTCTCCGGCGTCAGCGCGCTGAGGATCGGCGTGGGCGGAAAGCGCGGCGGCAGCCCGACGAGGTTGCTGCGATCGGTGCCAACGGCGACTGCATCGGCGACCATCTCGGCCAGCGGCGCCTGGCGCTTGATGTCTTTGTCGCGCAGCTCGTGGCCTTCGTGGTGCGCGTTGAGCCGCGCGCCCATCTCGGCGATGGAGTCGGACCCGCGGCCATAGGTGACGGCGACCTGCTCGATGAGCGCCGCGGGCGAATCGGCGACGGTCTCGAGCGCGCGCGCCGCGACGACCGCCGGCAGCGGCCGGCCGCCGTCGATACAGATCTCGGCGACGCAGCGATAGACCTTGGCGGCTTCCGCGCGCGCGCCGACCTGCGCGAGGGCGTCGGCGAGCGAGAGGCGCGCGCGGTAGTCGTCGGGTACAGCGCGCACGACAGCGGTGTAGAGCGGCAAGGCACCAGCCGGGTCGCCGCCGAACAGGGCGATATCGGCGCTGGCGCGCACGTTGAGCGTGGCGTGCTTCACGACATGTCTCCTGAGGGTGCAAAACCATATCTCGACTGCCGCGGCGGGACTAAACCGAAATACCGTCGATCACCGATATATCGTTATCTCATTCGACGAAATGACGTCTCGGAATCGTCCAACAACTTTGATTATCAATAGTTGAATCGGTCTCCGATTGGCTCGGCGCTTGCTCTACAATGCAGCGCCAAGGAGCGAAACATGACGATCAATACCGGCATCGACCAAGCAAAACGTGCCGAGCTCGCGCGCAGCATCACGGGCTTTCTGGCCGACACCTACGCGCTGTATCTCAAGACGCAAGGCTTTCACTGGAACGTGACCGGCCTGCACTTCCAGGCGCTGCACGAGTTGTTCGGCACGCAGTACACCGAGCTGGCGATGGCCATCGACGAGATCGCGGAGCGCGTGCGCGCGCTCGGCGTCTACGCACCGGGCAGCCTCAGCGCCATGCGCGAGCTGTCGTCGCTCGAAGAGGCCAGCGGCAAGCTGAGCGACCGCCAGATGCTCGGCGCGTTGCTCTCCGATCACGAGTCGCTGGCGCGCTCGGCGCGCTCGTTGCTGCACGGCGCCGCCGACGCGGGCGACGACGCCACCGCCGACCTGATGAACCAGCGACTGAACCTGCACGAGAAAACCGCCTGGATGCTGCGCGCCCACCTCGACGGTTGACGCGACGACGCGCGCGGCGGTACGGATCGCAGCTCGCGATCAGCAATAGACGTTTTTGAAACCCACAACCGAGTCACTCGCTGAATGGCTCGGCAAGCGAGGAGACATCCATGACCCAGATCGGCCAGAAGGCGCCCGAGTGGAGCGCTGCTGCGTATGTCAACGGCGAGCAGAAGACCGTCTCGAGCAAGGACTACGCGGGCAAGTGGCACGTGCTTTATTGGTACCCGCTCGACTTCACGTTCGTGTGTCCGACCGAGATCCGCGGCTTCCAGAAGCTGCTGCCCGAGTTCGCCGAGGACAACATCGCCGTCATCGGCGCTAGCACCGACTCGTTCTTCAGCCACAAAGCGTGGTTCAACGACAAGGACACCTTCGCCGAGACGATCACCCACCCGGTGCTCGCCGACACCAACCACTCCGTGAGCCGCGCCTTCGGCGTGCTCAAGGAGGACGCCGGCATCGCCTACCGCGCCACCGTGGTGGTCGACGACAAGGGCATCGTCCGCTCGGTAGCCGTCAATGACACCGCCGTGGGACGCAGCCCCAACGAGGTGCTGCGCACGGTGCAGGCCTTCCAGAGCGGCGGCCTGTGCGGCGCGGACTGGAAGAAGGGCGACGGCTTCGTCGGCTGACGCGATGTAGTTTCCGACCGTACCTGCGAAGGGGGCCTCATGAGCAGACTCGAGCAGCTCGAAGGCGACGCGTGGCGAGACTTCGTCGGCGCGCCGGTGGCGGTGTTGATGCTCGGCAAGTCCGACTGCGCGTCGTGTCAGCGCTGGACCGAGGAGCTCGGTGAAGCGCTGCGCGACGAGGCCTTCTGGCCGCAGGTACGGTTCGGCAAGATCACGCTCGATCAGCGTGGTCTGACCAGCTTCAAGCGTGAAAACGGCTGGCTAGCGGACGTCGACGCGCTGCCCTTCAACGTCATCTACAAGGGCGGCGAGCGCGTCAAGACCTTCCCCGGAAGCGGCATCAGCCGCCTGGACAACCGCCTCAAGAACGTCACCGGCGAGTAACCGCTCCTCCCCTGATTCGTAGGTATCGGGGTGATCGGGATCGCTCGACTTTTGTATCTTCCGCTGCCGTGGCACATTCGCCCCATCGTGGGCGAGCACGCCAGTTCATCGGTCGCGGCAGCACACAGCGCACAAGCGGCGTCGGGTATGACCGACGAAGCGCTGATGGCGGCCTACGCCGCCGGCGACCGACAGGCCTTCGGCCAGCTGTTCGACCGCTACTCGTCGCTGGTGTGGCGCGCGCTGCGGCGCGGCGGGCTGAGCGACGACGTGGCGCGCGATCTCGTGCAGCAGACGTTCTTGCAGCTTCACCGCGCGCGTCGCGACTTTCGCCCCGACAAAGGCAAAGTGCGGCCGTGGCTGATGACGATCGCGTACAACGTAAAACGTGACTACTTGCGCTCGCGCAAGCGTCGCGTGGAGGTGCCGCTCGAGGCCGACCAGCACGCCGGCAAGGCGTCAGATCCAGGCGGCGGGCTCGACGGCGAGCGCGAGGCGCGGCGCGTGCGCGACGCGGTAGCTCAGCTGCCGCCCAAGCTGCGCGACGTGATCGAGATGCATTGGTTCATGGAGCTGCCGTTTGCCGAGGTCGCCGAAGCGCTCGGCGTCTCGCGCAGCGCAGCAAAGGTTCGGGCGCACCGCGCCTACAAACGACTCAAAGAGCTTCTGGAGTAGCTCGGCGCGAGCCAAGAGCGACAAGACGCAAGTGAGCGAGCACTTCGAACAGCCCGGCGACGGGTTCGACGACATCCGCGAAAAGCTGGCAGCGGCGCTGCAGCTGGACGAGGGCGTCGCTGCGCCCAGCGGCCTTTCGACTTCGGTCGATGCGGCGCTGGCGGCCGAACGTGGCGTGGGGGCGTGGCTGTCGAGCCGCTCCACGGGGCTTCGCTTCGCGCTCGCCACGCTGGCCGTGCTGCTCGCAGGCGCCGCGGGGGCGATCAAGCTGCGCGTGGACGCGGGCGCCTATCCGCAGATTCGGTTGATGATCGAGCTGTGCGTGCCGCTGGTGCTGGCGTTGCTCGCGATCGGCCGCTGGCTGCGCCCGATGCACAAGCCGCCGCCCAGCATCCCGCTCGAGATCCCGCTGCTGGTGCTGATGCTGGTGGCGCTGCCGGTGGCGTCGGCGCTGATGCCTTCGGCGCACGCTGGGCATCCGGCGTCGCTGCTGGGCGTCGGCGACGATCTGGCCAAGCGCGCGTTGGGCTGTCTGATGTACGGCAGCGCGCTAGGGATCCCGGTCGGGCTCTTGCTGTCGGGGCTCGGGCGGCGCGAGACGAGCCTCTTGCTGGCGACCGCCGCGGGCGCGCTGGCCGGCTACGTCGGGCTGTTTCTGCACTGCCCCATCACCGGGCGCATGCACCTTTTGTTGGGCCACATGACGATGCCGGTGGTGGCGTCGCTGACCGCGTTGGTGGTGGTGTTGATCGCGCGGCGCGTGCGACGAGGGCGGCGCGGGAGCTGAGGCGCGGGTGCGCGCGCTCGGGATCGCGTTGGTGTTGGTGTTGGTGTTGGTCTTGGCCGGCTGTCCGCGGCCGGGCACGGGCACGGGCAGCGGCACGGGCACCGCTACGGGTGCCAACGCAGGCGCCTGGCTCGCTGACCTCGACGCCTTGGTTTCCGGGCTCGCGACGAAGCACAAGAACCTCTACTTCAAGCGCTCGCGCGCGCAGCTGCTGGCCAAGAAGGCGCAGATCGCGCGCGCGCTGGCGAAGCGCGACGGTGCGCAGGCTGCGCTCTCGCTGGCCGAGCTGGTGGCGTTTGTCGGCGATCCGCACACGCGCCTGGAGCTGCCGCGCATGGCGCGTCTGCCGCTGGCGCTCTACTGGTTCGACGATGGCGTGACGATCATCGCCGCCGCTGAAGCGCACGCCGATATGGTCGGCGCGCGGCTGCTCAGCATCGGCGGCAAGCCCATCGACGAGCTGCTGCGCGGCGCCTCCGCGTTCTTGCCGGCCGACAACGTCGCCGGACGCAAGCTCGAGGCCCCCCGCTACGTGGTTCTGGCGCCGCTGCTGCGGCGGCTCGGCGCACTGGCCGCGGGCGCCGACAAGGCGCGCGTGGTGGTCAAGTCCGGCGATAGCGAGCGCGCCGTCGAGGTGGCGACCGCGCGCGACGCGCGCTCGGTGCGCTGGCGCCGCGTCAAGATGGCGCGCACGCCGCTTCGCGATCAGAAGCCGCGCTTCGTCTACTGGAACACCTACCTCGCCGACAAGAACACCGTCTACTTGCGCTACCGCAGCTGCACGCAGATGCGCGGCAACCCGATGACGCGCTTTGCGCCCGGCATGCTGCGCTTCATCGACATGAAGAAGGTCGCACGCGTGATCGTCGATCTGCGCGGCAACGGCGGCGGCAACTCGCGCGTGCTGCGCCCGCTGGTAAACGGCCTGGCGGCGCGGCGCGCGCGCCTCGCGCTGCGCGTGCTGATCGACCGCGCGGTGTTTTCGTCGGCGCTGCTCAACGCCATCGAGCTTCGACAGCTGGCGGGCGCCAAGCTGGTGGGCGAGCCCACCAGCGGCAAGCCAAATCACTACGGCGAGCTGCGCAGCTTCCGGCTGCCCCGCAGCGGGCTGCGCGTCTTCTACTCGACCAAGTTCTTCAAGAAGGTCGACGGCGATCCGGCGACGCTTTCGCCAGACGTGACCGTCGGCGTTCGTTCGGCGGAGCTGCTGGCGGGCAAAGACCCCGCGCTCGAGGCCGCGCTAAGTCACTAGCTCGAGCGCCTCGCGCAGCTTGGCGCGCAGAAGGCGCGCTTCGAGGCCGACATACTCGGCGTTGGCGGCGGCGCGCGCGCTGGTCTTGGCGCGGCTGCCCGTCGGGTCGGCGAGCAGCGCGGCGTAGGCGCGCGCCACCGCGAGCTGCTCGCCCCCCTGCCCGTCATCGAGCGACTCGAACGCCTTGGCGGCCTTTGCGAGCACGTCGCGCGCGGCGCCGTGGTCACCGGCAGCCGCGTAGGCAGCCCCTTGCCAGGCCCAGGTGCGCGCGCGCTGGTGCGGGCTCTCTTGCTCGCTGCACAGCGCCAGCGATGCGTCGTAGTGCTCGAGCGCCGCCGCCGCGTCGCCCGCGACGAAACGTTCGAGGCCGAGGTAGGCCAACGCGACGACGCGCCCGCGGTCGTTGTCGAGCGCCTCCGAGCCAGCGAGCGCCCGCGAGAGCTCGTCGCGCGCGGCCTCGTGATCGCCGAGCCCGAGCGCCGCGCCGCCGGCACCTACGCGCGCCATGTTCTCGCCGTAGCGATCTGCGCAGCGCTGGTAGAGCTCGACCGCGCGCGCGTGTGTGGCGCGCGCGGCCTCGAGCTCGTCGCGATCGAGCTCGATGCTGCCGAGCGTGGCGAGCCCCTGCGCCTCGGCGCGCTCGTCGCCGAGCTCGCGGTAGACGGCGAGCGCGCGCGCCATGCGCTGCGAGGCCAGCTCGAGATCGCCGCGGATGGTGGCGCAGTCGGCGAGGTAGTGCTCGACCCGCGCGGCGCCTGCCCGATGGCCGAGCTGCTCGAAGAGCGCCAGCGCTCGCGCGCCGTAGCGTTCGGCCTCGTCGCTGCGCCCGCGCGACATGTAGCCCTGGCAGAGGTTGGACAGCACCGTCGCCTCGTTGCGCCGGTCCCCCACGGTGCGCGACGCCTCGAGCGCCTCGAGGTAGGTCTTCTCGGTGTCGTTCCAGCGGCCGAGGTGCCAGTAGATCGTCGCCAGGTTGCCCAGCGCCTTGGCCGCCGCGCGCTGGTTGTTGGCCGCGCTGTAGCCCTTGAGCGCGGCGCGGTAGCGCACCTCCGCGGCGGCGTAGTTGCCCATCATCTGCTCGCAGCTGGCGATGCGCTCGTCGACCTCGGCGACCAGCTGCGCATCGCCGTTGTCCTCGTGCAGCGCGCGCACGCGCTCGTAAGCGGCGATCGCCTCGCGCGGTCTGCCTCGCGTGAGCTGCGCCTTGGCTTGCCCACCCAGCGCCTGCGCGCGCAGGCGCCGCAGGGCGATGGGCTCGATTTGCTCGACCGAGGCGGCGCGGTGCGCGTCGAGCCGCTCGAGCGCACGCGCGTAGTGCGCCGACGACGACTGCATCTGACCGAGGTCCTCGTCGACGATGGCGATCATCACCAGCGCCCACAGCTCGTCGACCAGCGAGCCCACGCCACGCTCGAAGGCGAGCAGTGCTTCCAGCTGCGAGCGCGCCTCGCGCACGCGGCCGCCGTCGCGAAGCGCGCGGCAGATCCCGACGCGCACGCTGCGCTCGACATAGACATCGAGCCCCGGCTCGTCGAGCACCAGCTCGAACGCCTCGACGGCGTCGTCGAAGCGAAACGCCCCGACGAGCGCGCGACCGGCGCGCAGGCGCCGCGCGCAGCGGCCTCCCGGCGGCTCCTGCAGCACGCTGCCGAGGCCGCCTTCGGCGAGCTCGTCGGCCGCCCGCTGCGGCGTCAGCCGCACACGCACCCGCTCGGGCAGCTCGCGCAGCAGCGCTTCACCTTCGTGCTCGAGCAGGTTCTCGCGCAGGTCGAGCGTCACCTGGCGTGGCCAGCTGGCGCCCGCGAGCGCGGCGGCGCCGCGATCGGTGAGTGTGCCACCGCGCAGGTCGAGGTCGGCGAGGGCGCCGCGCAGCGTATCGAGCGCGGCGAGCTGCTCGGCGAGGCTGTCGCCGCGCTCGGCGCTGCGTAGCGCCAGACGCTCGAGCGTTGCCGGAAAGGCCGCCAGCGGCAGGTTCTCCGACACACCTTCGAGCGCGAGCGCGCGCAGCGATTTTAGCTCGCCGCAAAGCTCTGCCACCGCGCCGTAGTCGAGCGAGGCCCGATCGAGCCCGCTCTCGAGGGGGCTGCCGTCGACGCCGCTGCCGAGGCTCAGCTCGCGCAGCGAGCGCGTGGCGGGCACGTCGCGCCGCGCGGCGCTGCGCAGCACGGCGACCAGCGGACCGTAGTCGCCTTCGAGCTGCGCCAGCTGCCCCACCGTCAACGTGCGCAGCAACACGCACGCGGGCGACGCGAGCAGCCGTTCGAGCAGCGCTTCGGGAGCTGTCACCACGCCGTCGCCGTCGGCGAAGCGTAGGCCCACGATGTAGCCCGCGCGCCAGCGCAGCTGCGTCAGCGCTGACGAGAGACGCAGATCGCCGAGCAGCGCCTCGGCGTGTTGCCGCACGTAGCTCGCGACTTCGGCCTCGAGCGTCGCTCGACGCTCGACGTCGCGCTCGTGCTGGGCCAGATGCTGAAGCTGGGCGAGCTCACCGCGCGGCTCGCCGCGCGCCACCAGCGCGTCAGCGTGCACGAGCCACGCCTCGTCGTCATCCGGCGCCTCGCGCAAGCGCGCGATCTCGCGCTCGTGGTCACTCACGGCTGGTCGCGGCTAGAAACGTACAGAAGCCCAGCGCGCGTGCGCGTCCTTCTGGCGCTTCCACGGTATGGCGGTGGCGTCGAGCTCGACGCGCCGCAGCTGCGGCATCGCCGTCGACTGCAGCATCGCGTCGAGACCCTTGGCGCTGATGTCTTCGTTGTTGCCGAGGCCGAGCTCGCGCAGCGACTTGAGATAAGGCGACGCGGCCAGCTCGCGCACGCCGTCGTCGGTGATCTCGTTTGCCGCCAGGTAGAGCACCTCGCAGCGCGCGAGCACCTCGGAGCGCGCCAGCGCCGCGACACCTTCGTCGCCGATGGCGTTCGCCGTCAGCGCCAGGCGCCGCAGGTTGCGCAGGTGTGAAGACGAAGCGAGCGCCTCGGCGGCGTCGGGCGAAAGCTCCATCGAGCACAGGTTGAGCCGCTCGAGCTTGGCCAGCGACGGCGCGCCAGCCAAGATCTCGGCGATCTTCTCGCCCGAGTCGCCGAGCAGCTTGAGGCCCTGAAGGCGCGCGGCCCACGGCGCGCTGACCAGCTGCTCGAGCTGGCCCGCCGTGATGTCGAGCAGCGACATGCGCAGGATCGGCGTGCGCGCCATGGCGGCGTTGGCCACGCGCAGAAAGCTCGACGCCGACGTCGCCTCGATCGACTCGACAAAGCCGGCCGACCAGTGACGACGGCTCACCGTGCCGTCGGGGAGGCCCATCTCGCCGGCCCAGCGCGACTCGTGCGCGCGCAGAAGCTGCCCCACGCGGGCGCGCGCGGCCTCGCGCTCGCTGAAGTAGATGTCACCCGAACGCAGCTTGCAGGCGAGCGCGATCATCTCGCCGCGCGGATCGCCGCGATCGCTGAGCCAGTCGGCGTAGACGATGCGTGGCGCGTAGTCGCTGGGTGCTTCGACGACGGCGCGCAGAAGCTCCGCCTCCTCGCCGTCGGGCAGCGGATCGTCCGCGGCCGCAGCGACTGCCGCGCTGCCACCGTACGCGCCGCGAATCAGCGCTACGTCCTCGTCGGTGAGCGCGCGCGGCGTCTGCAGCGACATCGCCAGCGCACCCGCCTTCTGGCTCATGCCCTTGCCCGAGGTGAACTTGATCTTGTCGCGCAGCGCGCTGATGTCGGTGATCGGCACGACGTTGGGCTCGCCGTACCAGCCATCGGACAGCGCGCGCGGCGACTCGAGCACCGCGCACAGCCACAGCTGCTCGGGCGGACGGACCGTGACCAGAAACAGCGCGCCGCCCTCCTGCAGCGTGTCGATGCTCTTGTGACGGCTGCGGTAGTGCGGGATCGGACAGACATCGCCGAGCTCGCCCTGCTTGCCCTCGGCGGTGACGACGTCGTTCTTGAAGGCCGCCTTGCTGACGATGACCATCACGCTCGCCATCGCGCTACGCTCCTTTCAGCAGGTCGGCGACCTCGCCTGCGAGCTTGTTGCCGAGCTCGGGCTGCACCATCTTCACGTATGACGCGAAGCCCGTCAGGTAGTCGCGAAACTCTGCCTCGTCGCGGCCGTGCTGCTTGGCCTGCGAGGCGATGCCCTTGTGGCGGCAGTTGTGCAGCATCGCGCGAAAGCGCCGCCGCTCGCTGCGCGGCACGCTCAGCTGCGAGTTGACCACCACGCCGGTGACGCGCTGCTGGTGGCTCGGTCGCAGCACGCGCCGCTTGCCCGCGTTCTCGACGAAGCCCTCTTGCTGGCAGACCGCGTCGACCCACCACAGGAAGCGCCCTAGCCCCTTGTCCGGCGGCGCGTCGGCGAACGAGAAGGTCAGGTCGTCGGCGTAGCGCGTGTAGCGCGCGCCGGCGCGCTGCGCGAGGCCGCTCAGGCGCGCGTCGAGGCGACGGCAGACGATGTTGGCCAGCGCGGGCGACGTTGGCGCGCCTTGCGGTACGAGGCCCGTCTCGACCATGCGCTTGCCGTCGTCGAGCTTGATGCGGTGGGTCATCAGCGCGGCCAGCGCGGTGGCGACCTCGTGCTCGTAGCCGTAGTAGCCCATCAAGCCGTAGACGCGGCGAAAGTGGATCGAGGGGAAGAACTCGGTGAGGTCGATCTTGACGACCAGCGACGCGCCGACGTGCGGCTGCGCGTTGGTCACCGTCGAGCGGCCAGGCACGAAGCCGTGCGCCGCGTCGTGCACGGGGATCTTGGCGAGGATCTTGTCGAGGATCGTGCGCTGCACGCGCTTGAGCTCGGCGCGCGGCGCCGAGATGATGCGTTCTCCGCCCGAGCGCTTGGGCACGGTGAACTCGACGTAGGGTGCGCCGCTCTGCGCGCCGGGTCGGATTAGGCGCTTGTAGTGCTTTTCGTCGGCGATGCCGAGCAGCTCGAAGAGCGCCGCCTTGTCGGCGATCTTGGGCAGCTTGAGCTTCTTGGGTCCGACGCGCTTCTTGCGTCGCACCCAGTCGGCGAGCGGGAAGCCGAAGCGCCAGCTGCTCTGGTTCCAGCCACCCCAGCCATGTCGCGGATCGCGCGGCGGCTTGAGCCGAAAATCGGGCAGCGCGACGTCGTCGATGTCGAGGTTGCTGACCGCCTCGGTGGCGTCGCGCGCGACCTCGACATCGGCGTCACGCACCAGATGGCGGAGGTGCTTGCCGGCGCGCGTCGATGGGTAGGCTAGCTCGAGCATCTTCACACCGCGCGCGCGCTGCTGCGGGTCGCGGCTGCGCAGCAGCTCGGTGACCCTGGACTCCACGTGGCGTGCGACGAAGAAACGCGCGACCTCGTACTCGGCGAGCCGTTTGTGCGTCGAGAGCAGCTCGACGATGCGATCCCAGTTCTTGTCGATATCGGCGACGAGCGGTCGGAGCTCGAGCAGCAGGGCTGGCAAGTTCATCGCGGGTCCTCCTGCTCGCGCTGGGCCTGCTGCTCGTCGAGCCAGCGAAGCGCGACCTCGCGCGGCGTGCCCCACACGTCGCCGCGGCGCACGAAGCGGTTGAAGGCGTGATTGTGCGCGCGCACCCGCGCGCCGTGCGCGAGCAGGCGGCCTCGGGTCACTTCGTCGAGCGCCTCCTCGCCGAGTGCTCCCTCGAGCACGCCGAGATTGGCGAGCAGCTCGGCGTGGCGGCGCGGCGCGCTGATCACGGCGCTGACGCCGGGCTGGCTCAGGTTGTAGCGATAGCAGTCGACGGCCGTCGGCAACGCGGCACCGTCGTCCACCGTGCCGGGCACAGCGCGCAGCATGCGCCCGTAGCAGAGGGCGCTGAAGGTCAGCACCGACGTGCCACGCGCGCGTGCTAGCGGCAGCAGCTCGGCCTCGGCGCCCGTGTGCGCGGCGCTGTGGCGCACCATCACCGCGTCCCACGGATCACGCGCGATCGCGTCGGCGGCGATGTCGCGGTGGTGCGACGAAAAGCCGATCGCGCCCACGCGGCCGCTCTTCTTCAGCTTGGCCATCATCTCGTAGGCCGCACTGCCGACGCGCGCTGGCGAGCGCGCCCAGAACAGCAGAAACACATCGATGCGGTCGCGGCCCAGCACGCGGCGCGCGCGTTCGAGGTCGCGCGCCACGCCGCGCGGATCCGCGTTGTAGCTGCCGGCGATGACGCGCAGCTCGGGGCGGCGCGCGAGAAACGGCGTCAGCGCGCGGTAGGTGGGCTCCCAGAAGAACGTGTCGACGCCCGCTTCGGAGGCGACGCGCAAGGAGCCTTCGTGCAGGTCGTTGGCACCCGAGAGCACCAGCGGTGTGATCTCCGGTCCGCCGCGCCACAGCGCGCGCGCTGCCAGCGCCGGCTGTGTGCGCTCGCGTGGCCGAGGCCGCGCCGCACGCTCGCGCGCCGTACGCTCGCGCTCGCGTGTCGCCAGCGCCAGCGCTCGGTCAGCCGCCGCGTCGTCGATGGCGAGGGCGATGGTCTCGAGGTGCTCGCGCAAGCGCGGATCGGTTTCCTCGGCGAGGGCCGCACGCAGGCGCTCGACGTCCCCGGGGCCGCGCAGGCGCTGGCTGTAGGCCGAAAGGCGCGCGTGCGTGTCCAACGAATCGCCGCCGAGCAAGACATCGAGCCGCGGCGCGAGCGCGTCATCGTCATCGCCATCGCAGCACTCGAGCGCGCTCGCCGCCCACGCGCGCACCATCGGCTCCTCGTCGTGCGCCAGGCGCAGCGCCACGGCGAGCCCCTCGTCGCCGCTGGCGTCGAGCAGCCGCGCCGCGCGGCTGCGCATGAAGGCGTCGGCCTCACCAGCGAGCCGCGAGGCCCAGCGCGTGCGCTGCGCCGCGTCGGCGGCGAGCGAGGGCAGAAGCGCCAGCAGCGCCGCCCGGCGCGCCAGCGGGTTGTCCTCGCCGCAGGTGGCGTCGGCGCCGAGCGCCTCGGCGGCGCGCGGCGCCTCGTATGCCGCCGCACGCACCCACGGGTCTGGCGCTCGCAGCGCCTCCTCGCGACGCGCGGCCACGTCGTCGGATAGCGACAGCTGCGTCGCACCGTCGAGCAGCGCCGCGGCCACGCTCGCGGGCCGCTCGGCCAGCGGCCGCTCGCGCAGCGCCGCGCCGAGCGGTTCGCTCAGCCGGCGGCGCACCCAGGCCTGCACGAGCGCGACATCTGCGAGGTGCGGCCTGCGCTGGCCGTCGGCGGCCAGTCCGAGCAAGCGGCACTGTGACAGCGCCGCCAGCGACGCCTCGTCCGCCAGCTCGGCGAGCGCATCGATGGCCGCCGCGCGCAGCGCCACGCGGCGCGCGGTCAGCGACGCGAGCAGCGCCGTGCGTGCCTCGTCGTCGTCGTCGCGAGCGCCCTCGCGCTCGCGCTCGCCTGCGACGAGCAGCCCACCGAGCGCGCGCGTCGCGCTGGTCCACGGCTCGTCGCACGCGGCCGCATCGGACGCCGCCACCAGCGTGCGCAGCTGCGGGCGCAGCGATTCGATCCTGCGCCGCGCCGCGCGCTCGCAGGCCCACGCCACGCCGAGCGGCGTCGTGATCGCCGCGCCGCGCTCGACGCGCGCCGCCGCCTCGCGCAGCACGGCCGACGCCAGCGCGTCGGCCCGGCGGTCGAGGCGAGAGAGCAGCGAACGCACCGCCTCCGCCGCGTGTGGGACGCGTGGCTCGTCGAGCCAGCCCAGCGCCAACGTCAACGCCTCGACGGCGCCATCGGTCTCGTCGGTCGCGATCAGCTGCTCGAGCCGGCGTACCGCGACCCGTCGCAGCGCGCGGTGCGAGTCGGCGAGCAGCCCGACCAGCTCGCGCGCGTCGAGCGCGCCCACGTCGAGCGTCTCGAGCTGCGCGGTGACCACGGCAGGATCCGCGTCGGCGAGCAGTGGGTGGCGCGGCGGCGGCAAGTCGCGGCGCAGCGGCGCGCGACGGGCAGCCTGCTCGGCTGCTTCGAGCGCCTCGAGCGGCGCCGCGTCGAGCGCCAGCGCGAGGTAACGCATCGCGGCGTCGGCAGCCTCGTCGACGCCCGCGCGCTCGGCGAGCGCCGCCTCGCGCAGCGCGTCGTCCGCGCCGCGTGCGTCGCCTTGTTTCTCGTCGGCCAGCACCAGCAGCGAGAGCCCTTGAAGCGCGGCGAAACGCACGCGCCAGAACGGATCG
>JAGQIK010000526.1 GCA_020431405.1 Myxococcales bacterium | reverse complement strand
TGCGGCTGTGGGATGGCTCGGTGCTCGTGACGGGCGGCAACGCGGCGCGCTCGGTGGCCGAACGCTTCATCGCGCTCGAACAGGTAGCGCGCTTTCGCTACGACGGCAGCACCGCGGTGGGCGAGGTCCCCGTCGGCGTGACCAAGCTCTCGGTGCCACGCTTCGGCCACCGCGCCACGCGGCTGCTCGACAACACGGTGCTGATCACCGGCGGCTTGACGTTCAGCGACAGCAAGCTGCGGCTCGTCGAGCGCGCCGAGGTGCTCAACCTGCGCGCCGGCGGCGCCGACGAGGACTGGCCCTTCAACCGCGCGCCAGCCAGCGAGCTGCAACGCTGCCAGGCTTTCTCGGAGCCCGCTGCTCAGTCGTCGCCGATCACGATCGTCAGCGCCCCCGAGCCGCGCACGGTCATCGAGCGCGCGAGGCGCACCGCGTTGGGGCCGAGAGACGTGGCGCGCGTGCGGATCCGCTTGGGCGGCGCTGCGCGGTAACGCAGGTCGACCTCGACGCGATAGTCGCCGTCGACGAGCTTGAGCTTGCTGCGCAGCGTGCGCGGCGCCTTGGTGCCGAACGTGCGGCGCAGGCGAAAAGCCACGCTCGAGTCGTCGCCGCCGCGCGACGCGCGTAGCTCGAGGCTGACGAGATCCGCAGCGGCGCTGCCGAGCGAGACGGCGAGCTCGACCTCGGAGGGCGTATTCTGCAGATGGCGCACCACGAGAAACGCGAGACCGCCGAAGAGGATCACGGCGGCGACCGCGCGCAGTGGGCGTGATGTGCGCAGGCCTTCGCGCATGAGTCTAAGTCTAGAGCGCTATGCGGCCGATCAACAGCTGTCCGGCGAGACGGGGGGTGGTGGCGGGCTCGCCGACGCGGACGGGGCGCAGGTAGGTGTTGGACACGCTGCGCTCGCCGGGTAGGCGGCGGCGGTTGGGCTGGCGCAGGTGCAGCGCGCCGAGGCGGCCCTGGCCGGCGAAGCGATAGACGAAGCGCACGCGTGCGCCGCTGCGAGAGGTCACGACGGCGAGCAGACGCTGGCGGCCGCGCAGGCGAAAGGCGATGACGTCGCCGGGGCGCAGGTCTTTGTCGTGCTGGCCGTCGAGGGCGCGCTGGGTCTGGGCGGTACCGATAGCGCGGTCGAGCGCGCGGCTGACGAGGGTGATGTCGCTCGCGAGCGTGATGTTGACGAGGGCGGCGGCGCGCTGGGCGACGAGGGCGTGGCGTGGGGTGCGGGGGGGCGTTGGGTGTCGCGCTGTGCTGCGTGGGGCGTGGGGCGTGACCGTGGGGCGTGAGCGTGGCCGTGGCCGTGACCGTGATCGTGACCGTCGCTGGCGCTGTGGGCGCCGCGAGGGGGTGACGCGGCCGTCGTCGTCGCCGAGCAGGTCCTGGCCGTAGCGGATCGCCGAGGATGGGCGTTCTGCGGCGCTATGGCCGTGGAAGGCCACGAGACAGAGCCCGCAAAGGAGCGCTAGCCGCGCGCGCATCGGCCAACGTTAGGCGTCGGGTGCAGCGCCGGGCAAGTTTCTGCGCCTGTAACCCCCAAAGGCCTCACGAGTTATATTTGTAAACTCATGGCCGCGGAGAGGTCTTCCGCGGTGATAGCCAGAGGTGTCCGATGAACCGACTCCACGCCCCACTGCTGCTCGCCGTCGCCCTCGCCGCCTGTACGCCGCCGTCGGCCAAGCGCGCCGAGCACGCGCTGTCGCGCGGCGACTACGCCGAGGCGCGTCGCGCCATCGAAGGGGGCCTGCAGAAATCCCCGGACAGCGGCGACCTGCGCGCGCTCGAGCTGCGGTTGTTGATCGCCGACGACAAGCGCACCGAAGCCGTCACGCGCTATCGCAAGCGCCCGAGCAGCTCGCTGCGCTTCGCCTTCGCCGAGTCGGTGATCTGGTACGCCCTGCGACACCGCGATCCCGCGATCCGGCTGCGCGCGATCCACGCCGTGCGCGGCGCCGACGCGATCACGCTGCTGCGCGACATCGCGCGCCGCCTCGACGATCCGGACGGCGTGGTGCGAAGCTGGGCCGCCGTTGCGCTCTCCACCGAGCCGCTGGGGGCCGAGACGCTGCAGAAGCAGCTGCACAGCACCGACGCCAAGGCGCGCGCGGTGGCTGTCGGCGAGCTCGGGCGCATCGCGCGCGGCGCGGCGCTCGACACCGTCGCGCGCTACGCCAGCGACAGCTCGGCGCGCGTGCGCGC
>JAGQIK010000525.1 GCA_020431405.1 Myxococcales bacterium | reverse complement strand
CTTTTCAGCCTTGGCGTAGGCCAGGCGCGCCTTGCGCTGGCGCTCGAGCCGCTTGATGCCGAGGTTGCGCGTCTCGTAGCGCGACAGCGGGCGCTCCTCGGAGCGCACGATCTGCACCTCGACGCCGCGCAGCGGGTCGAGCTTGCGCAGCTTGCGCAGCCTCACGAACAGCTTGCCGAAGAACTCGGCCGGTGTTGGCCTGTTGCCCGCGTCCTCGATGCGAAGCTGCACCGGCGGCGGATCGAGGAAGTACGCCAACACCTCGGCGAAGTTCTTGGTCCAGCCGTCCATGTAGCGCATCACGTGCGGCGGCAGCGAAGCCGTCTGCGCGACCACGAGGCGATAGCCCCCGTCGTGGCGCAGCAGGCTGACGCGCTTGTCGTAGCCGTGCTCGAGGTTGATGCGCTCGAGACGCGGCAACAGCGCGAAGAGCGCGAGCCAATCCGCCGAGAGCGTGCTGCTGTAGGCGGTGGCCGAAAACGACAGCTCGCGCAGCGTCTTCGCCACGCGTAGCTCGGCGAGCCAGCTGACGTCGCGCTCGATGCGCTCGACGTAGGGCACCGCCACCAGCTCGAGCTTCTCGACGTTGGGCAGCGCGCGACTGGGCGCGCCGAAGAGCGCGTCCTCTTCCACGGGCAGCCGTGGCAGGTAGACCGGGCCGATCTCGCGCAGCGGCAGCGCGCGCTCGCCGCTGCACAGCGCCCCGAACAGCTCGACCTCGAAGCCGCCCACGCGCTCGAGCGAGCGCAAATGCTCGGACCGCATCAGCTCGAGATCGTCGCAGTACACCGCGCGCACGGTGCTCCACATGGCGCTCTGCGCGAGCGCGCGCTGCTCGGGCGACTTGAACACGACCTCGCACCAGTCGAGAAAGCCGCCGGCGAAACCGAACTGCTGCGGGACGATCACCGGCTGCAGCTCGCCCAGCCAACGCGGACCGAACTGCCCGAGCAGCTTGCGTCCGTTGCTGCGATCGGCGGCGCTCGCCTCGCCGCGCAGCTCGCGCAGCTGCAGCGCGATCAGCTCGCCGCGCGGGTCGCCGCGCTCGCTGAGCATGTCGGCATAGACAGAGCGCAGCGAGAGGTCGCTAGGGTTCGCCTCTATCTGCGCCAGCAGCTCCGCCGCTTCATCGCCACCAACCGCGCCGGCCGCGCTGCCGCCGTCGCTCGCGCCTTCTCCGAGCAGCGCCTGCGCCGGGCTAGGCTGTCCTTCGGCGAGTCGCGTCAGCGCGGCGCCAAGCCTCGCCACGCGCCGCGCTGTGGCCTCACCGAGCGTGGGCGGCGCCGCCGGCAGCACCTCGAGCAGCTCGCGCGTCTTCTGATAGTGGTGCGGCCAGAACTTCGAAGCGCCCTGGGGTTGGTCGAGCCGCGCCTCGAGCAGCGCGCGGCCGCGCACGTCACCGGAGCTCGCGAGCTGCGCGAACAACGCGTTCCACATCGGCTTGAGCGACTGCGCCGTGGCGGGCGGCTCGGCGATCATCTCGAACAGCGCGCGCGTGATGCGCGGATCAGCGGGGCGGCTGCGCATGTGCTCGACCCGCGCGGCGAGCAGCTTGCCGAGCGGCAGCCGGAAGAGCCCCGGCACCAGCCGCGCCACGTCGACCTCGCGCTGCTGGGCCGCCAGGTTGACCCAGGCGTCGTGGTAGGCCTCGCCCTCCAGCGCGTGGTCGACCGCCGGCAGCGCGCGATCGATATCTGCAGAGAGCGTCTCCACCAGCGCCGCGATGTGCGGGTGCGCCGTCGTTCGCCACGCCAACAGCAGATGCTGCAGCGCCTCGACGCGGTCACGCCGCTCGACCGCCGCCGCCGCCCGATCGAGAAACGTGTCGATGGACATCGCAGATGAATACCACGTCCATCGATGATCGCGCGCCGGTCACGACATCCTGCTATGGTTGCCGCGATGCGCGTTCTTTTGGTCAATCCAAACCGCGAGCAGATGCCTTGGCCGGCCGTACCCGTGGGCTTGTGCATGGTCGCTACGGCGGTGCGGCGCGCAGGCCATCACGTGGACGTTCTCGACCTGACGTTCTCGAGCGCGCCGGCGCGCGAGATGTCGGCCGCCTGCGCGCGCACGCGCCCCGACGTGGTCGGCATCACCATCCGCAACATCGACAACTGCAACTTCGAGGCGCCGGTCTTTTACCTCGACGAGGTGCGCGACGACATCGTGCGCGTGGCGCGCCGCGCCGCCCCGCAGGCCAAGGTGCTCGTCGGCGGATCGGGCGTCAACGTCTCGGGCTGGGACGTGCTGCACTACGTCGAGGCTGACTACGCGTTGGTCGGCGAAGGCGAGGAGGCCACGCCGCGCTTCCTCGCGGCGCTCGAGGCAGGCGACGACCCCTGCAGCGTGCAAGGCATCCTCGCTCACGACGGCCCCGAGCCGATCACCGACACCGCCGCCGCCTTTGGCCACGACCGCATCTTTCGCCACGAGCCGCGCACCGGCCGCGCGATGGTCGCCGACCTCGACAGCACGGCCGTCAGCGAAGCGTGGCGTTGGGTCGACATTCGCCGCTACTCCCGCAACGGCGGGCCGTACTCGATCCAGACCAAGCGCGGCTGCGCGCTGCGCTGCAGCTACTGCGTCTACAACAACATCGAGGGCCGCAAGTACCGGCTGCGCTCGCCCGTCTCCATCGCCGACGAGATAGCCGAGGTCGTGCGCCACCACGGCGTCGAGCGCGTCGACTTCGTCGACTCGACATTCAACCTGCCGCTGGCTCACACCGTCGAGATCTGCGACGAGCTCTCGCGGCGCCGCCTCTCGGTGGAGCTGTCGACGATGGGCGTCAACCCGGCGGCGACCTCGCCCGAGCTTCTGACCAAGATGCAGCGCGCCGGTTTCGCCACGGTGATGTGCACGCCCGAGAGCGCGTCGGATGCGACGCTCAAGTCGCTGCGCAAGGGCTACAAGCGCGACGCCGTGGTGCGCGCAGCCGAGCAGTTGCGGCGCGCCAACCTGCGCACGTTCTGGTTCTTCATGTTCGGCGCGCCGGGCGAAACGGTCGAGACCGTCAAGGAGACGCTCGATTTCTGCGAGCGCTACATCTCCGATGACGACATGGTGCTCTTCACCACCGGCATCCGCGTCTACGCCGGCACGCCGCTCGAGCTCGAGCTCAAGTCGAGCGGGTGGTTCGCCGACGACGACCCGCTGCTGATGCCGTCGTGGTTTGTCTCGCCGGAGATCGACCTAGAGGTCCTCTACCGCCTGCTCACCGACGCCGCGCGCCGCCACAACAACTGGATGACCAACGCCGAGACGATCCTCAGCCCGCGCCTGGCGGCGTTCATGAAGCAGGGCTTTCGACTGCTCGGCTGGCGTGGCCCCTTCTGGCAGCATCTGCCCAAGCTGTTTTCCTGGACGACGCGATTCGGCGCGCGCCAGCGCGTGCTGGCCGCCAACGAGGCGCGCATGCGCGCCGCGCGCGAGATCCATCACCGGCGCGACTGACGCGCCGCCGCAGGGCATCGACATGAGCTCGAAAACGGTGGTCGTTGTGTGGGTTGCCGCGATGGCGCTCGTCGCCGGCGGCTGTACTCGAGAGACGCGCACGCCCGACAAGGGGCCGCAGTCCAACAACGCGCAGTCCAACAACACGAGCACGACCACGCCGAGCACGGGCAGCGGCGGCAGCAGCCCCGGCTCGACGGCGCCCGGCAACGCCGCGCCGAAGGCGCCTGGCAAGGCGCGCTTGCTGCCGCTGAAGGCCGATCCGGCCGCACGCGCCACGCTGGTGCGCGGCCTCAACACGCTGACCGCGCGCCTGTACAAGGCACACGGTAGTGCCGAGAAGAGCGTCATCCTGTCTCCGTTTTCGGCCGGCGCCGCGATGGCGCTGCTGGCCCTCGGCGGCGACGACGAGCTCGCCGCGCGCATCGCCAAGGGCATCGGCATGCCCGCGGGCATGACCGGCCACCAGGCCTTCGCCGAGCTGGTGGCGCGCCTTGGCGCCGGGTCGCGCGACGAAGGCGATCAAAAGGCCGACGCGCTGGCCATCGCCAACTCGCTCTGGATCAAGCGCGGCTATCCGCTCAACGGCGCGTTCACCAGCGAGCTCGCGCACTACTACGGCGCCAGCGCGTCGACGATGGACGTGAGCAGGCCGGAGAAGGCGCGCGCGCGCATCAACGCCTGGGCCGCCAAGAAGACGCGGCAGAAGATCAAAGAGGCGATCCCGCCCTCGATGATCAAACCCACGACGCGCCTTCTGCTCGTCAACGCCGTCTATCTGAAGGCGCGCTGGCAAGACAAGTTCGACAAGGGCCTCACCGCGCCCAAGCCGTTTCACACGGCGGGCGGCGCTACGCCCAAGGTGCAGACCATGCACGCGCGCTGTCCCGACGCGCTGCGCTATCACTACAACAAGCACGCCGAGGTGGTGCGGCTGCCCTACCGCTACATCGGGCGCAACGTGGGGCTCGAGATGGCGCTGATGCTGCCGCCCAAGGGGCGCTCCATCGGCGACTTCGTCGCCGCGCTCACGCCCGATCGCCTCGCCGAGATCCTCGACGCTAAACACGCCGTCGCGCCGCCCAAGGCGCTGATCAAGAAGACCACGCGCGTGCTCTACGGTTCGTCGATCTACAACGCCGGCAAGCGCAAGAGCGAGGCGCACACCAAACGACCGCTGTGTGTCGACCTGGCGCTGCCGCGCTTCACCACCAACACCTTCGTCGGGCAGCTCGGCACGTTGCTCGCGGGGGTGGGCTTCAAAGATGTGTTCTTCGTGCCCAAGCTGACGCGCATCAGCCCCGCGGCCGCGCGCGACAAGCTCAAGGCTACGCGCGCCGTGCAGAAGGCCTTCATCATGGTCGACGAGCTCGGCACGGTGGCGGCGGCGGTCACGGCCGTCGGCGCCGCGGGCGCGGGCATGCCGTCGAGCCAGCGCGTGGACCTCGACCTGCGCGACATGCGCTTTGACCGCCCCTTCGCGTACGTCATCCGCGAGGTCAAGAGCGGGCTGATCCTATTCATCGGACACGTGGCCAAACCATGACGATGGTGGGATTCGCGCGCGTCAGCGCCGCCGTGCCGCCCTGCACGGTGGCCGACGTCGAAGCCAACCTGCTCGCCACGCTGTCGCTGTGGCGCGACGCCCACTCGGCCGGCAGCGCGTTGGTGGCGTTCCCCGAGCTGGGCCTCACCGGCTACACGGCGCGCGATCTGTTCCTCGACAATCACCTGCTCGACTCGGCGCTCTCCGCGCTCGGCGATCTACGGCGTGCGAGCGCCAAGCTCGCGCCGATGGCGATCGTCGGCATGCCGCTGCGCGTTGGATCGCTGCTCTACAACGTCGCCGTTGCGCTGCAGGGCGGCAAGCTGCTCGGCGTGGTGCCCAAGGCCTATCTGCCCAACTACCGCGAGTTCGAAGAGGCGCGCTGGTTTCGCCCCGGCAGCGAGGTGCCCGCCGGCAGCAGCGTCGAGTTGCTCGGCGCGACGGTGCCCTTCGGCACCGACGTTCTGCTCGCCGCCGAGGACCAGCCCGACCTCGTCGTGGGGCTCGAGATCTGCGAGGACTACTGGGTGCAGGTGCCGCCCAGCGCCTACCAGGTCTCGGCGGGCGCGACGGTTTGCTGCAACCTCTCGGCCTCCAACTTCACCATCGGAAAAGCCGAGCTGCGCCGCCTGCTCGCCAGCTCGGCGTCGGACCGCGGCAAGTGCGCCTATATATATGTCGCCGCGGGGCCCGGCGAGTCGTCGACCGACCTCGCCTTCGACGCCGACGCCTTCATCTGCGAGAACGGTCGCGTAGTGGCCGAGTCGCAGCGCTTCTCGCGCGAGGGCCAGCTGGTGACCTGCGATATCGACCTCGAGCTGCTGCAGCGCGAACGCTTCGTCACGACGAGCTTCGGCGACTGCGCGCGCGAAAACCGCCGCGTGTTTCGACGTGTCTCGATGCGCTCGGGCAGCGCGCGCCCGCCCCTCCGGCGCG
The DNA here is from genome assembly GCA_020431405.1 of Myxococcales bacterium. Classification (GTDB taxonomy): domain Bacteria; phylum Myxococcota_A; class Polyangia; genus JAGQIK01. The sequence goes on along the minus strand of JAGQIK010000525.1, from coordinate 12,073 downwards.
ACGTCTCGCCGCATCCGTTTCTACCGAAAGACCCCGAGACGCTCGCGCGCCGCTGCTGGGAGATCTTCGAGATCCAGACCAACGCGCTGGTCACGCGCATGCGCGCGATCAGCTGTCAGCGGCTGGTGCTCGGGTTGTCGGGCGGCATCGACTCGACGCACGCGGCGCTGGTCAGCACGGCCGCGCTGGCGATGCTCGGTGCGCCGCGCGAGAACCTGCTCTGCGTCACGATGCCAGGGCTCGGCACGACCGAGACCACGCGCTCGAGCGCCGACCGGCTCGCCGCCGCGCTGGGGTGCGAGCTTCGCGCCGCGAGCATCTCCGAGCTGTCTCGTCTGGCGCTGGCCGCCATCGATCATCCCGCGGCGCGCGACGTCGACAGCGTCGACGCGCTCGTCGAGCGGCTGCGCGAGTCGCCCGAGCTCGGCGATACCGCCTTCGAGAACGCGCAGGCGCGCATGCGCACGCTGCTGCTGATGACGCTGGCCAATCAGAGCGGCGGCCTCGTCGTCGGCACCGGCGATCTGTCGGAGAAGGCGCTCGGCTGGTCGACCTACGCGGGCGACCACATCGCCATGTACGACGTCAATGCGGGCGTGCCCAAGACGCTGATCCAGTTCGTCATCCGCTGGGTCGCCAACGAGCGCGCGGCCGCGTTTTGTGGTGAGAGCGCGAGCAAGGCCAAGGCGCTGCGCGAGGTGCTGTTCGCCGTGCTCGACACGCCGATCTCGCCCGAGTTGCTGCCCGCCGACGCCGACGGCGCCATCGCTCAGCAGACCGAAGAGACGATCGGCCCCTACGAGCTGCACGACTTCTTCCTCTATCACATGGTGCGTCACGGCGCGCGACCGGGGCGCATCCTCGATCTGGCGCTGGTCGCCTTCGCCGGCCGCTACCCGCTGGGCGAGCTCAAGAAGTGGCTCTCGCGCTTCTACCGCCGATTCTTCGCCAACCAGTTCAAGCGCTCGTGCACCGCCGACGCACCCAAAGTCGGCATGGTGGCGCTCTCGCCGCGCGGCGACTGGCGCATGCCTTCCGACGCGTCGGTGGCAGGCTGGCTCACGGCGGTGGAAAGCTACGGCGTCGAGCAGGCCTGAGCGTCGCCTCGAAGCGGCTAGCCCGACGGCAGTAGCAGCACGAGCACCACAGCCATGATCGCGGCGAGGATCGCGACGATGCCGATGATCAGCGGCGCGCGCCGTATGCGGCGCTTCTGTTTGCGCGCTTGGCTGTGCGCCGGTTGTGCCGGCTCTCGGTTGGAGATCGGCCTCAGCTCTTGCACGACGGGCTGCTGCGGCTGAGGCGGGCGCAGCGGCGGCGCCTCCATGCTCGCCGGCGTGATCGGCGCGCGCGACTGCACCCCCGCCGCGTAGCCACCCACGGCCGAGGTACCGGGCGCCATGGGTGAAGGCGGCGGCGGCGCCTGGCGGTGCGTGCCCGGCGAGGAGCCGTGGTCTTCCGTCAGTGGACGGTCGACGAGCATCGCCGTGTGATCGATCGCGCCCGGCACCAGCGTCGCCGCGTTGCCGATGTCGCCGCCGTGACCCACGGCGGGCGACTTGCCGCTCGCCGACATCACGGGGCGCGGCATCGGGCCGCTGGGGCCAACTACCGAGGGCGGCGGCGGGCCCGCCGACGGATGGCGCGGGACGTTGCTCGGCGCGGGCAGCGAGCCCGGCTCGGCGAGCTTGCGGTCGAGCAGCGGTACTGGCGCGGTGGGCGGCAGCGACATGTGCTCGCGCGTCTCTTCGTGGTCGCCAGCCGGGTGCCGCGGCGTGGGCGGCACCACGCGCGGCGGCATCGGTCGCGAGGCGATCGGCTCCGGTGGCGGCGGCCGTTTGATCTCGCGCTTGCGGCGCTCGCCGCCGGCGTTGGGCGAGCTGCCATCGCCGTGATCGATGGGGCCGGCCTTTGCTTTGGCGGCGCCATTGCCGCCGTCGAGCGGCCTGCTGACGAGCACGGCCACCGGCGGCTCGTCGTCGACGAGCGTGCTTTCTGCCATATCCGAAAGCTCGCGCGGCGGCGGTGTCTCGAACGCGCGTGCCGGGATGTCCTGAGCCGCCATGTTGCCGGCGACCGCCTCGCGCGGCGCCACCTCGGTGCGCTCGCCCGTGTCGTGCTCCGAGTCGGCGACGTTGGTGTCGACCTCGGCGTCGAGCTCGCCCGTTCCGTGACCGGCGATAGCCAGCGGCGCCGGCGGCGCCTGGCGTTTGCGCGGCGCCCGCTGCTGTGCGCGCTCGCGAAAGCTCTGCCGGTGCATCGCGCCCGCAGCGCCGACGCCGCCCGCAGCGCCGACGGCGAGATCGCCCGAGGCCTGCGCCGCCGTGGCGCGAGCCGCCAGCGGCTGCTGCGACGCGCGCGCCTCTGGCGTGAGCACGGGACGCGTGACGTCGTCAGCCCCATCGGCGCCGGCGACGGGCGGTGGGACGGGCGCGGTGATCTCGGGTGTCGGCGGCGAGTCAGCGACCATCGTCGCGCTCTCGTCGTCGACCTCCTCGTTGCTGACGGCGTCGGTGGTGCCGGTCATCGAGATCGGTGCGGGCACGTCGAGCGCGCGCGGCGCCGGCGGGCGCGCTGCTACCGGTGTCGGCTGGTCGGCCTTGGGCGCGGGCTTTTTCTTCTTGGGCGGCTGCGTTTCGGTGTGAAACGAGAGGTCGGCGCTCCACGGCAGCGCCTGCGGCACGGCGGCGCGGATCTCGTCGAACAGCAGCTTCGCGTTGCTCTGGCGCTCTGCGGGCGACTTCGCCATCGCACGCAGGATCACCAGCTCCAGCGCCTTGGGTATCGGCGCGATGCGCGACGGCGGGATCGGCTGGTCGCGCAGCTGCATGGTCAGGATGCGCATCGGCGACGGGTCGGTGAACGGCTTGCGACCGGTGACGAGCTCGTAAAGCATCACGCCGAGCGCGTAGATGTCGGTGCGCGCGTCGACATCCGAGCCGCGGCACTGCTCGGGCGACATGTACTCGGGCGTGCCCAGCACGGTGCCGACCTCGGTGTTCTCCGAGGTGCTGTCGGTGGCGGCGCCGCGCAGCTTGGCGATACCGAAGTCGAGGATCTTGATCTGCGGGCGGGGCGGGCGGCGCAGCACGATCACGTTGTCGGGCTTGAGATCGCGGTGCACGAAGCCCTTCTCGTGCGCGGCCATCAGCGCGTCGCACAGCTGCTCGTAGACGGGCACCAGCTCGCCGGGGCGGAAGCGCTTCACGCGCGGCAGGATCTGATGCAGCGCGGGACCGTCGAGCAGCTCCATGACGAGGTAGTTGCGCCCGTCGTCGAGCTCGCCGATGGAGAAGATATCGACGATACAGTGATGGCCGATCTGGTTGACCGAGCGCGCCTCGAGCACGAAACGGCCGACAGCCTTTGGATCCTGCGCGAAGCGCTTGTTGAGCACCTTGACGGCGACGCGCTTGCTGATGACGGGATGGATGGCGGCGTAGATCGCGCCCATGCCGCCCTCGGCGATGGTCCGCTCGACGCGAAACTCGCCGATCATCATGCCCGCTTTGACGGCGGTATCGCTGGCCGGCGGAAGCGGATCCTCCTCGCCGTCCTTGCGCAGCGCCGCGAACGTCGGGCTGACGTCGAGCAGCGGTAGCCCATCCTTGGGGCACGTCTGCACGCTCTCGTCATACGTCGTGCGGCAGCCGGGGCAGACGCGCATGAATCTCCGTCAGCGAAGCGGGCGTGGGTACGGTCCAGCGACCGGGAACAATGCTAACACCGTCAGGGAGTTAGAACAATTCACGCAGGCCGCGCGGCCGGCGTGGCACTGTCTGCACTGGCAAGAGGTGAACACCATGCTCGTTGCTCCTGCGATCAACAAAGCGCTTGGTGACGTCGATCAGCAGCGCATCACCACCGACGACGGCGTCGAGCTGTTGGTGCAGAGCTTCGGCCGCGGACAGCCGGTGCTGTTCGCCAACGGCATCGGCGTGCGCTACCCGGCCGCGGTGCGGCAGATCGCCGCGCTGCGCGCGCGCGGTTGTCGCGTTATCTGCTGGGACTATCGCGGTGTGGGACAGAGCGTGATGTCGCGCGACGGCGACCTGTCGATGCCGCGCCACGCGCGCGACGCGCTGCAGCTGCTCGCGCAGCTCGGCATCGGCAACGCGGTGGTCATCGGCTGGAGCATGGGGGTCCAGGTCGGGCTCGAGATGCTGCGCTTGGCGCCAGAGCGTATGGCGGGCTTCGTCGCGCTGCTGGGGAGCTTCGGCATCCCGTTTCGCACCGCGTTTCCAGAGCCCATCGCGCGCCAGGCCGAGTCGCTGTTTGTCGTCGGCCACAAGAACCCGGCGCTGCTGCAGCGCGCGCTCGACCTCGCCGTGGCGGCGCCCAACCTTGCCTACACCGTGCTGACCAGGCTGCGCTTCGTCGGGCGCAGCGTCGATCGCGCGGTCTTCGAGGCGGCCGTGCGCTCGGTGGCGGGTGTCGACAAACACATCTACGCGCGCCAGATGCTCGAGCTGGCCGACCACGATGCGTCGGACATGCTCACGTCGGTGCGCTGCCCGGTGCTCGTCATCGCCGGCACGCGCGATCACCTCACGCCGCCGCGCGTGGCGCAGCAGATGGCGCGCAGCATCCCGCGCGCGATCTACCGCGAGGTCGCCGAGGGCTCGCACTTCGCGCTGATGGAGCAGCCCGAGCTGATCAACAGCTGGCTGCTCGAGCACATCGACGAGTCGTTCGCTCAGATCTCTTCGCGCAATCGCGCGAACGCCCCCGACAGCTCCCACTCTGCCAGCGCACCCGCCAGATAGGCCTCGTCGAGTCCGTCTCCGTTTTGCTTCAAGAGGCTTTGCACGTCGACGAGGTCCTGCGGTCGTCCGGCGACCATCTTGAACACGATCAGGTCTTCGACCGTCGCGACGCGAATGGCGTGGCCGAAGAGCGTCGTCGTTTTGGCGCGTCGCAGCGCGCGTTCCTCGAAGTCGGTGCCGGAAAACAGCACGTCGACCCAACGCGCGACGCCGTCCTGCCCCGTTCGCGAGAAACGAACTACGGCCCCCGGACCGAGCGGTCCGTGCGCTGTTGCAGACCAGCCAGCGTGCTGCATGACGTCGACGAGCCGGGTGGCCTGTTCGACGTCAGCGAGTGCTGAAAAGTCGATGTCCTTGGTGGCTCGCGCCACGGTGTGCAGGCCCACGGCGAGGCCTCCGATGAGCATGAACGGCGTGTTGACGCGAGCGAAGGCGGCGGCAGCTTCGCCGACGACTTCGGCGAAGATGCGCTGCAGGTCCGCCGCGTCAAATGCCATGAAGCTCGGACCAGCGCGCTGCGAGCGAAGAAGGCATCGGCGCGGCGGCCACGCGGTCGCGGTTCGCCTGCGCGACCGCATCCTCCAGTGTCGTCGAGCTTCGCTTGGCGCGTTCGATGTCAAGCAGCAGGTTGAGCGCGTGAAGCTCGAGGCAGGCCCGCCAGCGCGCTTCGATGCTCTCTGGCGCGTCTGTATGATCGGCAACACCAGCAAATCGCGCGCGAAACCGCTCGAGAGCAGACATGCGACGATCGTACGCGAGAGGCACCGGCTCGTCGACCGCTCGCGCGGTCGAATTGCGGTTTCGCCGCGCTGCCGTCCCGCGTATCGTCGCCGCCATGAAGATCGCGCTCTATCACGGCTACGAGCTGGGTGGCTCGGGCAGCAACGAGTACACGCGCTACCTGGCGCACACGCTGGCGAAGCTCGGCCACGAAGTGATGGTCGTCTGCGCGGACAAGGAACCGGAGACCTATCCCTTCGTCAGCCGCGCGGTGGCCTACGACCTCGAGGGCAACCCCACCGAGCTGTTTTCGCGCGAGCCGGCCGCAGGCTGCGCGCCGATCTCGCTGCACCAGCTGCCGCGCACGTCGGTCTACCCGGTCTTTCTCACCGACAAGCAGCGCGAGGGCGTGGTCAAAGCGTTCCCCGAGATGACCGACGCCGAGATCGCCGAGTACCACGGCGCCATGTCGGCCACGCTCGAGCGCGCGCTTCGCGACGAGAAGCCTGACATCCTGCACGCCAACCACCTCGTCTATCAGCCCATCGTCGCGGCCGAGGCGTGCGCCAAGACGGGCACACCGTTTTACACGGTGCCGCACGGAAGCTCCATCGAGTACACGGTCAACGCCGACGAGCGCTTCAAGAAGGCCGCCAAGCGCGCGCTCGAAGCCACCGGCGGTCTGGCCTGGATCGCGCGCGAGGTGCGCGACCGCGTCTACAAGCTCTACCCCGATATCGAGCAGTCGCTGCGCGACAAGAGCCACATGGTGGGCGTCGGCACCGACACGTCGCTGTTCGAGCCGCTGCCCAAGGCCAAGCGCCGCGCAGCGCTCGACGAGCTGGCCGGGATGTTTCGCGCCGGCGGCAAGACGCCCGAGCAGCGCGCCGAGCTTTGCGCCGCGCTCGACGAAGGCGACATCGAGGCCACGCGTCGCTACTGGAGCGCCTACAACCAGAAGGTCGAAGACGCCGACCTGCCCGAGCTGCTCGCCAACATCCCGGTGGAAGGCGACGCCGACATCTTGTTCTTCGTTGGCGCGATGACCTACGGCAAGGGCATCCAGTCGCTCATCGCGGCGATGCCGGGCGTGCTCGCCAAGCGTCCCGACGCGCACCTGGTGCTGGTCGGTTCGGGCACCTACCGCGAGGTGCTCGAGGGGCTCGCGCACGCGCTGGCTTCGGGCAACCTCGCGCTGTTCGACAAGCTCGTCGCCAAGGGCAAAGACCTCGAGCGACAGACCATGAGCGGGCCGCTCGAAGATCTCCAGGCCTACGCCGCCACCGACAGCGGGCGCGCCACGCTCGCCGAGCACGGGCCGAAGCTCGCCGGTCGCGTGCACTTTCTCGGCCGCCTCGATCACCCGCGGCTGCGCTGCATCTTCCCGTGCGCGCACGTCGGCGTGTTCCCGTCGGTGATCAAGGAAGCCTCGCCGCTGGTCTTCATGGAGGCGCTGTCCAACGGCGTGCTGCCGAGTGGCTCGTATCACTCGGGCCTGCGCGACGGCCTCGACGATCTCGAGCCGCATCTGCCCGCCGAGATCTGGCGCCACATGAAGCTGCCCATCGAGCCCGAGGGTCGAGTCGCCGGTATCGCCGACAACCTCGCCGCGCTGCTCGGCGCGCTGCGTGAGCGCGACCTCGGCCCGAGCCTGCGCGAGCTTGCCGTTTCGCGCTATGACTGGGTCGCCGTGGCCCAGAAAATGGTTGATATCGCGGATAAAATCGTCGACTGAGCCGGTGCCGAGCTCGATTCAGCGATGTGCGCTGGCGCACAAACTGGCGCGGCCCAAAAGGGTGGAACAAGATCTCGTCGGCCCGCGGATCTCTTAATGGTAAGCGTCCCGCGAGCCGAGCTTGCTGTCGCAAGGTCAGCCAAGACGTCGATTTCTGGAGACTGTGGCCCCGTCTCGACAGAGATAAAAACGACGTAGTTTGAACAAGAAACGCGACTTGGCGCCCTGCGGAATGTATCTTGCTCTGCGCAGCAGTCGGTCAAAATCGATCGCAGCAGAGCGAACCGGAGGACTTAAGCATGTATCGGAACAAGAAACTCGTAACCAGATTGCTCAGCGTGGCAGGCCTCGCGTTCGTTCTCGCGTTCGCCGTGGCCTGCGGCGACGACAACGGCGGCACACCCGGAAAGGAAGCGGGCGCGAAAGAGGCTGGTGCCGAGGCCGGCACGGGTGCTGAGGCCGGCGCGGAAGCTGGCGTCGCCAAGGACCAATGCCTCAATGCAGCGGATGGCGCCAAGCTCGACACCGAGGCCAAGCGTGACGACGTCGCCAGCAAGGCCGGCAGCTGCGGGCTCAACTGTCTCGGCAACCCTGACAATAACTGCGCAAAGGACTGCGTGGTCAAAGACACGGGACTGAGCGACGGCTGTTCGCAGTGCTACGCAGACACCATCGCCTGCGCCACAAAGAACTGTCTCACCGAGTGTGTTGGTGGTACTTCGTCACCCGCATGTGTCTCTTGCCGCATGACCAACTGCGATCCGGCGTTCCTTGCCTGCAGCGGCCTGTCGAGTGGTAGCAGCGAGGCTGGTCCCAGCGAGGCTGGTCCCACCGAGGCTGGCCCTGCCGAGGCTGGTGCCGAGGCTGGCGCGGGCGGCTAAGGAAAAACCGTGAATACACGACCACGCGGCAGCCGGCGCGTGGTGGCTTCGGCGGCGATCGCTTGTGCGGTCGCCGCCGTTGTTGCACCAAGCACTGTCCTCGCCGGAAGCATCGAGTACCTGTCGAATCAGAGCGCCGAGTACGTTCGGACGTTCAGCCGCAACGCTTCGACAGATGCCATCGACATCATCTCGTACAACCCGGCGGGCCTGACGTTCCTCGGAAAGGACGGGCTCTACCTCAACCTCAGCTTGCAGAGCGTGATCAAGCGCTTCTCGATGAAGTACGAGGGTGTCGAGCTAAGCTCGACGACTCCAACCCCCGTACTGCCCTCGTTCTTCGCAGCCTACAAGTGGCGCAACCTGGTTGGCTTCGCTTCTTTCAGTGTGCCCGCGGGCGGTGGCTCGGTCGACTACGACGAGGGTGTGCACTTCCTGCGACCGCTCGTGCTCAAAGCCATAGACCCGAGCACCAACGCGGTGCCCGATTGCAAGCCAGCTGAGCCGATCTGTACTCCGATGAGCGGGCAGTTTTCGGGTGCGTCGGCGATGTTCGGCATTACCGGCGGCGTGGCCTACAAGTTCTTCGACATGATCTCGATCTCGGCCGCTGGACGCGTGGTGATCGGGCGCAAGTCCTACGTCGGCTCGGTGACTTATGGCGGTGTGCGTGCGGCGCTAGACGCCACAAAGCACGCCGTCGGCTTCGGCGGCATCTTTGGGGTACACATACGCCCGTTCAAGCGCTACCTCGACATCGGCTTCCGCTTCGAGACGCCGACGCCGTTGACCTGGAAGACGACGTCGACCACCGAGAACCTCAAGACGGGCACTATCGACCCTGGCGGACCCAACGACGGTCTGCCCGAGAGCGCCCTGTGGACGTTCGCCAACGGCGCCGAGGAAAAGCGCTCGCTGCCCGCGACGATCGGTATCGGACTCGCGTTCCACCCGCCGATCCTCACCAACCTGACGATCAGCGCGAGCCTCAACGTCTACCTGATCAAAGCGGCCGACTCGTACCACGATTGCGCCAACGCGGTTACCGCGGACGGCACCGGCTGCCCAGCCGACACCAACCCCAACACGGCCACCGGCTTCGTGCGCGGCTACGACGACGACTACAGCAACGGTATCGACCTCGGGATCTCGGCCGAGTACAAGCTCAATAAGTGGATCTTGGTCAGCTTGGCCTACAACCGCGGCATCGTCGGCTCGAATGAAAAAACGCTCAACGACTTCGAGATCGTGCTCGACTCGAACACCATCGGCGGCGGACTTCGCGTCGACATCGGCGATCGCCTGCAGATCAACGCCGGCGCGGCTGCCGTGTTCTACAAGAGCGCCCAGAACTCGGCACTCAACTTTCTCCCCGTGTTCAACACCCCCGAGACGTTCGACCGCTTCAGCCTCGTCCTGACGCTGGGCGCACAGTACCGCTTGTTCTAGCGGCGCACTTCGGATCGGCGGTGGCTACTGGCAGCCGACGAACGGCGCCACGACAGCCGGTCCGAAGATCTCGATCTCCGTCACCTGAAACGTCTCGTTGACGCCGCTTCCGGCGTCCTCGTACATCAGCACGCCGACCCAGCGCGCGCGGCGCGGGGCGAAGGTGATGTCGAGGGTCCCCGCGGGCTGGTTCTTCTGCTCGACGACGAGGCTCCAGGCCTGGTTGTTGGCCGCGGGTGCGGGCGGGTTGTTGCGCGTGCTCGCGTAGAGCGCCCAGCAGCGCAGGTAGTGTGCGAAGTTGGGATCGGGCGGATAGCTGACCTTGAGGCCGGCGATGGTCTCCTCGGCGCCGAGATCGATGGCGACCCAGGCGTAGTTGTCACAGGAGTAGCCCAACGCGTCGATATCGAAGAACGACCACTCGAACGCTTTGTCGTAGAGGCCATCGACCACGACAGCAGGCGAGCCAGAGCCCGAGCTGCTGCTGCTCATCACGCGTTTGCCCAGCGCCAGGTTCTTCGGCTGCGGCTCCTGCTGCACCACGGTGACCGTCTCGGAGGCGCTTCGGCAGCCGTCGCCGAAGATCGCCGTCACGAGCAGATTGACGGTGGCGCCCTTGGCGATGGGGATCTCGAGGCAGATACCGCCGCTCGCGCTCACGGGCAGCTTGGCGACATTGCCGCCGCCGGCGACCTCGATCTCCTTGGCGCCCGGCGCCTGCGCGCGCAGCACGAAACGGTCGTGGGGCGTGGATTGCGGCGCGTTGACCTGCGGCGCGGCGCGATCGGGACACGTGGCGGGCGTGTCGGGCGTCGGCACCCCGCGGTCGTCCGGTGGCACGCCGGCTTCGGGCGATGTCCCAGGACCGTCGCGTCGGCCGCCCGGCACATCAGCCTGCGGACTGCCGAGGTAACTCGGGTTGGCCTCGGTGCAGCCAGCGCACGCAAAGCCACACAACGCCACGACGATGGCGAGCTCCCGCATTCGTCGATCATGCCACAGATCACACTCGGCGGCATTCGGCCCCGGCGACGCAGGGCCCGACGCCGACACCCGTCACCGAGACCGAGGCCGAGCGCCGACCGCCGGAGGCCGAGCGCCGAATCCGAAGCCGAAGCCGAAGCCGAATCCGAAGCCGAAGCCGAGCGCCGCGAACGATCCACGCCCAGGCAGACAAGCGTTTGTGAGCCGTTGGAAGCTCTCGACGCTCGGCCTCGGCGCTCGGCGCTCGGCGCTCGGTGCTCGGCGCTCGGCTGTCGGATTCGGCGGTCGGTCTCGGTCTCGGTCTCGGTCTCCGGTCTCGGCCTCGGTCTCGGTCTTGGCGCTCGGGTTCTGCGTGGCCTCGCTGGCCGCCGCGCCGGCGGCGTTCGCCCTTAGTGGCGCATCAGGCGCGCCAGCCCAGCGCGGTTCGAGCAGTGCCTGGTGTTGGGGGACGAGTGGCATGAAGCCCGAAACCAACACCCGAACTGGCCTCTACGGCCTGGACGTCTACCGAGTCAGCCTCGACTTCTATCGCGAGCTGATCGCGGTCATCGAACGCGTAGGCAATGACCATGTCACCCGCCAGGGCAAACGTGCTGCGGAGTCGGTGCTGCTGAACATCGGCGAAGCGCACCCCGCACGTGGCGCAGATCGCGCGCGGCGCTTTCAAGTCGCCTTCAGCGAGGCGAGCGAGTGCACCGTGGTCGTCGACATCCTCGAGCTGCGGAGCGATGTCGCGGGCGAGCCACTTCGTCGCCTTCGCGAGCTCAATGACCGGCAAGGCGCGATGCTGCGTCGGCTCGCTCACAAGCGCTAGTCAGCGCCGGGGCCGAGCGTCCTTCGCGGCGCTCGGCCTCGGCAGACGGCCTCGGATTCGACGCTTGGCCTCGGCGCTCGACCTCGGCGGTCGGATTCGGCTGTCGGATTCGGCCTCGGTCTCGGTCTCGGTCTCGGTCTCGGTCTCGGTCTCGGCCTCGGTCTCGGTCTCGGTCTCGGTCTCGGCCTCGGTCTCGGTCTCGGTCTCGGCCTCGGTCTCGGTTTCGGCGCTCGGATTCGGATTCGGCGCTCGGATTCGGCGCTCGGATTCGGATTCGGCGCTCGGATTCGGCGCTCGGATTCGGATTCGGCGCTCGGATTCGGCGCTTGGCGGTCGGATTCGGCGCTCGGTATCGGCGCTCGGTCTCGGCCTCAAGTTAGAGAGATGGCGGCCCGAAGACCGCCATCGTTTGGCGTCTAGCGCTTGCGGCTGAGCCGCCAGAGCGTGGCGCGTTGGCGGTCGTTGAGCTCGTAGAGCTCGACGAGGACCTCGCCGGCCAACGCGCCGCGAAGCTCGAGGACGTCGAGACAGGCGGTGCATTCGCTGGCTTCGCTGAGCGCGATCTGAAAGCGGCGTGCTCTGTCAGCGCCAGTGGTGACGTTGGCCTCGGCGATGTTTCGCAGCACCGATGCCGCGGCGTCCTTGGCCTGGGTCACATCGCGGCTGCGTGGCGCGTTGGCCAGAGCCTTGTCGAGCGCGACGAGGAACTGGCGGCCGATGACAT